>CAJANL010000121.1 GCA_903941105.1 uncultured Rhodospirillaceae bacterium | reverse complement strand
GCGCCGCTGCCTCAACTTCCGAACACCCTTGGAGGTCTTCCTCGGGCAAGACGTCAGCCTCGGTGTTGCACTTGACATGTGAGTCCATCCCCCCGCCTTCGCGGGGGTGACGAGATGAAGGATGGTGGGAAGAGTTTTTCCCCACCCTGTTAGAGCCGGGCAGGCCTACCCGATCACCAGCGTCGCCCAGCCGTCGATCAGGATGCGGCGCTTCAGCCGCAGTCCTTGCGCCTCGTGGGCGGCCATCACCATGCGCTCCTGCCATTCCAGCAGTCCGGACAGCACGGCGACCCCGCCGGGGGCGAGGTGGGCGGCGAGATCGGGGGCAAAACGGCACAGCGGCCGCGCCAGTATATTGGCGCAGACCACGTCGTAGGGTCGGCCGCGGCCGACCAGCGGATTGCGGTAGCCGTCGCTCACCACCGCCGTGACGCGCGCGCCGACCCGGTTGTTGGCGGCGTTACCGGCGCAGACCTTGACCGCCGAGGGGTCGATATCGGTGCACACCACCTTGGCCGCCCACATGTGTGCCATGGCGATGCCGAGGATGCCCGAGCCGGAGCCGAGGTCGAGGGCGCGGGTGCGGCGCCGCCGCTTGCCCAGGCCGTCGAGCGCCAGCAGGCAGCCCCGGGTGGTGGCGTGCTCGCCCGAGCCGAAGGCGGTGCCGGCGTCGATCTCGATGCCGATGCGGCCGACCGGCGGGCTGCCCTGGCAGTGGGAACCATGGACGTAGAAGCGACCGGCGTCGATGGGTGGGAAATCGCGCAGGTTTTCCAGCACCCAATCGACGTTGGGCAGCCGCTCGACCGTGAGATCGGGCAGGTCGAGGCCATTGGCCGCCGCCACCGCCGCCAGGGCCGATAGGATGGCGGCGCGCTCGGGCGGATTGCGCGAATAGCCCTCGATGTGCCACGGGCAGTCGCCGTCGGAAATGCCGGAACGGTCGTCCATGAACATGGTGACCGACTCGGCGAACAGCTCGAACACCTCTTCGAAGACCGCCACCGCCTCGGGGGGAACGGTGAGGCGAAGGTGCCAGATTTCCGGAAACACGGGCGGCATTCCGACGATCACCCGTATTTGACGTCGATGATCTGGTAGGACTTCGAGCCGCCCGGAGCCGTGACCTCGACATTGTCGCCGATGTGCTTGCCGATCAGGGCACGGGCCAGCGGCGAGTGGACCGACATGCGGCCGGCCCGGATGTCGGCCTCGTGGGCGCCGACGATGGTGTAGGCCACCTCTTCGTCGGAATCCTCGTCGGCCAGCGTCACCGTGGCGCCGAAACGCACCTGATCGCCCGATAGCGTGCTGACGTCGATGACCTGAGCCCGGGAGATGATATCCTCCAGCTCGCCCACCCGCCCCTCGATGAAACTCTGCCGTTCACGGGCGGCATGGTATTCGGCGTTCTCGGACAAATCGCCGTGCTCGCGCGCCTCGGCAATAGCCTTGATCACCGCCGGCCGCTCGACCGACTTGAGAGTCCTCAGCTCCTCCTCCAGCTGGACCAAACCAGCGGGAGTCATTGGGATCTTTTCCATGGAGAAACCCCGGCCTGATGAGCCCGACCGAACCGGAAACCGGCACGGCCGAGCCGCATCCCCTAAAAAGAAGTTTTAAAATACGATTGCAGCGGCGCCACATCAAGCGTGCCGCATCGCAGGGCCTCGATGGCCGCCACCGCCGCCTTGGCCCCCGCCACGGTGGTGTAGTGGGGAATGTTGTGGGTGAGGGCGGTGCGGCGGATGGAAAAGCTATCCTTGACCGCCTGGCTGCCGTCGGTGGTGTTGACCACCAGCTGCACCTGGCCGTTCATCATGGCGTCGACGCAATGCGGCCGGCCCTCCAGCACCTTGTTGACCTCGGACACCGCGATGCCGCGTTCCTTGAGGGTGCGCGCCGTGCCGCTGGTGGCGATGATCTTGAAGCCCATGGACAGCAGCCGCCGTCCCAGCTCGACCATGGACTGCTTGTCGCCTTCCCGCACCGAGATGAAGACGGTGCCGTCGAGCGGCAGGGTGGTGCCGGCGCCGAGCTGGCTCTTGGCGAAGGCGCGGGCGAAATCGGTGTCGATGCCCATGACCTCGCCGGTGGATTTCATCTCCGGGCCGAGGATGATGTCGACGCCGGGGAAGCGGGCGAAGGGGAACACCGCCTCCTTGACCGCCACGTGCTTCATCTCGGGGCGCCGCTTGAGGCCGAAATCGGCCAGCATCTCGCCGGCCATGACGCGAGCGGCGATCTTGGCGATGGGCACGCCGGTGGCCTTGGCGACGAACGGTACCGTGCGGCTGGCGCGCGGATTGACCTCCAGGATGTAGACCTCGCCGTCCTTGATGGCGTACTGCACGTTCATCAGCCCGACCACGTTGAGCGACTGGGCCAGCAGCACCGTCTGGCGCTCCAGCTCGGCGATGGTGGCGGCGTCCAGCGAGTAGGGCGGCAGCGAGCAGGCCGAGTCGCCCGAATGGATGCCGGCCTCCTCGATGTGCTGCATGATGCCAGCGACATAGACCTCGGTGCCGTCGGCCAGGGCGTCCACGTCCACCTCGATGGCGTCCTTGAGGTACAAGTCGATCAGCACTGGATCGTCGCCCGACACCACCACCGCTTCGCGCATGTAGTGCTCCAGCGCCTCGTGGTCGTAGACGATCTGCATGGCGCGGCCCCCCAGCACGAAGCTGGGGCGGATCACCACCGGATAGCCGATGCGCTCGGCCACCACCATGGCCTCCTGGTACGAGCGGGCGGTGCCGTTGGCCGGCTGGCGCAGGCCGAGGTCCTTCAGCAATTGCTGGAAGCGCTGGCGGTCCTCGGCGAGGTCGATGGAGTCGGGGCTGGTGCCGAGGATGGGAATGCCGGCCTGCTCCAGGGCATGGGCCAGCTTCAGGGGCGTCTGGCCGCCGAACTGGACGATGCAGCCCAGCACCCGGCCGCGACTCTGCTCGACCCGCACCAGATCGATCACCGTTTCGGCGGTCAGCGGCTCGAAATAAAGCCGATCCGAGGTGTCGTAGTCGGTGGAGACCGTCTCGGGATTGCAGTTGACCATGATGGTCTCGCGGCCGGCCTCGTCGAGGGCATAGGCGGCATGGACGCAGCAGTAGTCGAACTCGATGCCCTGGCCGATGCGGTTGGGTCCGCCGCCCAGGATGATCACCTTGTCGCGGTCCGAGGGATCGCTCTCGCAGTCGCCGGGCGAGACGCCGTCGCCCTCGTAGCAGGAATACATATAGGCGGTGGAGGAGGCGAACTCGGCGGCACAGGTGTCGATGCGCTTGTAGACCGGCTTGACGTTCAGCACCTGACGGCGGAAGGCGGTCTCGGTCGGCGTCTTGCCCGACAACTGCGACAGCCGCAGGTCGGAGAAGCCCATCTTCTTGAGGCGCAGCAGGCCGGGCGCGTCGATGGGCAGGCCGTTCCTGCGGACCTCCTCCTCGACCTCGATCAGGCCCTTGATCTGGCCCAGAAACCACTTGTCGTAGAAGCAGGCGGCGTGGACCTCGTCGATGGTCAGCCCCAGGCGGAAGGCCTGGGCGATGACCAGCAGGCGGTCGCAGCGCGGCATGGCCAGCGCCTTGCGCACGGCGTCCTTCATGTCGGCGGCGCTGGCGCCGGGGATCTCGACCTCGTTAAGGCCGGTGAGGCCGGTCTCCATGGAGCGGAGGCCCTTCTGCAGGGACTCCTGGAAGGTGCGGCCGATGGACATGGCCTCGCCCACCGACTTCATCGAGGTGGTCAGCGTCGGATCGGCGCCGGGGAACTTCTCGAAGGTGAAACGCGGAATCTTGGTGACCACGTAGTCGATGGTCGGCTCGAACGAGGCCGGCGTCGAGCCGGTGATGTCGTTGGCCAGCTCGTCGAGGGTGTAGCCCACCGCCAGCTTGGCGGCGATCTTGGCGATGGGGAAGCCGGTGGCCTTCGACGCCAGCGCCGACGAGCGCGATACCCGCGGATTCATCTCGATGACGGTCATGCGGCCGTCCTTGGGATTGACCGCGAACTGCACGTTGGAACCGCCGGTATCCACCCCGATCTCGCGCAGCACCGCGATCGAGGCGTTGCGCATGATCTGGTATTCCTTGTCGGTCAGCGTCAGCGCCGGCGCCACGGTGATGGAGTCGCCGGTGTGCACCCCCATGGGGTCGATGTTCTCGATGGAGCAGATGATGATGCAGTTGTCCTTCTTGTCGCGGACAACCTCCATCTCGTATTCCTTCCAGCCCAGCACGGATTCCTCGACCAGGACCTCGTGCACCGGGCTGGCGGCCAGGCCGCCGGAGACGATCTGCTCGTACTCCTCGATGTTGTAGGCGATGCCGCCACCGGTGCCGGCCAGGGTGAAGCTGGGACGGATGATGGCGGGCAGGCCGACGACGGGCATGGCTTCCCGGGCTTCGGCCAGGGTCTTGACCAGGCGCGAGATGGGGCTCTCCAGCCCGATCTTGTCCATGGCGTCGCGGAACAGCAGGCGGTCCTCGGCCTTGGCGATGACGTCGCGCTTGGCGGCGATCATCTCGACGCCGTATTTCTCAAGGGTGCCGTCGTCGGCCAGCTTCATGGCGACGTTGAGCGCCGTCTGGCCGCCCATGGTCGGCAGCAGCGCGTCTGGTCGCTCCTTGGCGATGATCTTGGTGACGAACTCGGGCGTGATGGGCTCGACATAGGTCGCGTCGGCCAGCCCGGGGTCGGTCATGATGGTGGCGGGGTTCGAGTTGACCAGGATGACCCGGTAGCCCTCCTCCTTCAGCGCCTTGCACGCCTGCACGCCCGAATAATCGAACTCGCAGGCCTGGCCGATGACGATCGGCCCGGCGCCGATGATCAGGATGGAGTGGATGTCTGTACGTTTGGGCATCGTCGCCAATCTTTCTAAAGACACCGATGAACACAGAGGAACGCCGATAGAAATAAGTTACCGCGTATCTGCCTTCATCCGTGTGTATCTGTGTTCATCTGTGTCTAATGACAAAGACGAGTCCTAGCCCCGCTTCTCCATCAACCCCACGAACCGCTCGAACAGATAATGCGCATCCTGCGGTCCCGGCGAGGCTTCCGGGTGGTACTGCACGCTGAACACCGGCTTGCCGTCGAGCGCGATGCCCTCCACCGACTGGTCGAACAGCGAGCGGTGGGTCACCGTCACGCCCTTGGGCAGCGAGGCCTCGTCGACCACGAAGCCGTGGTTCTGGCTGGTGATCTCGACGCGGCCGGTGGCGAGGTCCTTGACCGGATGGTTGGCGCCGCGATGGCCGGTGTCCATCTTGTGGGTGGTGGCTCCCAGGGCCAGGGCCAGCATCTGGTGGCCGAGGCAGATGCCGAACAGCGGCTTGCCCGCCTGCAGCACGCCCTGGATCATCGGCACGGCGTAGGCGCCGGTGGCCGCCGGATCGCCGGGGCCGTTGGAGAGGAACACGCCATCGGGCTCGTGACGCAGTACGTCGTCGGCGGTGGCGGTGGCCGGCAGCACGGTGACCTTGCAGCCCGAGGCGGCCAGGCAGCGCAGGATGTTGCGCTTGGCGCCGAAATCCACCGCGACCACATGGAAGCGCGGCTCGGACTGGCGGCCATAGCCCACGCCCAGCGTCCATTCCGCCTCGTCCCAGCCGTAGGGCTGCGCACAGGTGACCTCACCCGCCAGGTCCATGCCTTCGAGGCCGGGCCAAGCGGCGGCCTGCCGCCACAGCGCCGTCAGGTCGAACGCGCCCTCGGGTGAGTGGGCGAGGGCGCCGTGGGGCGCCCCGGTGGCGCGAATGCGCCGGGTCAGCGCCCGGGTGTCGATGCCGGCGATGCCCACCACGCCGAACGACTTGGCCCAGGCGTCGAGGTGGCGGGTCGAGCGCCAGTTGGCCGGCTCGGTGATGTCGGCGCGCAGGATCATGCCGCGCGCCGCCGGCGTCATCGTCTCGATGTCCTCGCCATTGGTGCCGACATTGCCGATATGGGGGAAGGTGAAGGTGATCATCTGGCCGGCATAGGACGGATCGGTCAGGGTTTCCTGGTAGCCGGTCATCGAGGTGTTGAACACCACCTCGCCGACCGCGCTGCCGGCGGCGCCGACCCCTTTACCCCACAACACCGTGCCATCGGCGAGCACCAAGGCGCCGGTGGCTCCAGGCGGACGGGAAACAGCCTCGAAGGACGGCTCCGTCTCTGTCTTCCTGGGCGGGGTCCGGGTGACGGTTGACATGTGCATCCTTCTTCTCAGGGGCCAGCCCGCGCGACGGTGCCGAGGACACGTGAACGAGACACGGTCCTCGTGCTACAGGCAGGGGGGGCCCGGCCGTCGGTCAGCTGGCAAATTTCGCGCCTTATAGAGATGGGCGGCCCCCCTGTCAAGCGTCCCCGCCTGAATGCAAAAAATCAACTATATCAAAGATCTATGCCAAGCGGGTTGTCCTTCCCTTCCGAAGCGTTTTGCGCTAGCCTATCTCCTTTCCGAAATAGTCCTGCGAGTGAGGGAGCCATGCTGCGCCCGCAGCTTAACGATGCACTCAAGACGGCCATGCGGGCCAAGGATACCCGCACCCTCTCCACCGTCCGCCTGATTCTGGCGGCGCTGAAGGACCGCGACATCGCGGCCCGCCCCAAAGGCATTCCCGACGGCATCGGCGACGACGAGATCCGCCAGATGCTGCAGTCGATGATCAAGCAGCGCCGCGAGAGCATCACCCTCTACGAACAGGGCGGCCGCCTCGAACTGGCGCAGCAGGAGGCCGAGGAAATCGCCGTCATCGAGGGCTTCCTGCCCCGTCAGATGGGTGAGGCCGAGATGGTCGAGGCGGTCAAGGCGATCATCGCCGACACCGGTGCCGGCGGCATCAAGGACATGGGCAAGGTCATGGCCGCGCTCAAGGAGCGCCATGTCGGCGTGATGGACTTCACCAAGGCCAGCGCCCTGGTCAAGACGCAGTTGGGGGGGTAGGCCCCCACGGGGCTAAGAATGGCGTTTCCGCCGCAATTCCTCGACGATTTGCGCAACCGGGTGCCGCTGGCCTCGGTGGTGGGCCGGCGCGTCAAACTGGCCAAGAAGGGCCGCGAGTTCCAGGGGCTGTGCCCCTTCCACAACGAGAAGTCACCGTCCTTCACCGTCAATGAGGACAAGGGCTTCTTTCACTGTTTCGGCTGCGGCGCCCACGGCGATTCCATCGGGTTCGAGATGCGCGCCGGCCACCTGTCCTTCACCGAGGCGGTGGAGAAGCTGGCCTCCGAGGCTGGACTCGATGTTCCCAAGGCCACCCCCGAGGAACGCCAGCGCGAAGCCCGCCGCGCCAGCCTGCACGACGCCCTGGAGGGCGCCTGCGCCTTCTTCGAAAAGCAGCTGACGGCGGCCGCCGGGCGGGAAGGCCTGGCCTACCTCAAGGGGCGCGGCCTCAGCGACGCCACCATCGCCCGCTTCCGCCTCGGCTGGTCTCCCGACGGCCGCGAGGCGCTGAAATCGGCACTGATGACCAAGGAGTGCCCGGAATCGCTGCTGACCGAGGCCGGTCTGCTGAAGAAGCCCGAGGGCGGCGGCGCCTCCTACGATTATTTCCGCGGCCGCGTCATGTTCCCCATCACCGACCGCCGTGACCGGGTGGTGGCCTTCGGCGCCCGCACCCTGGGCGACGGCCAGCCCAAATACCTCAACTCGCCCGAAACGCCGCTGTTCCACAAGGGAGCCACCCTCTACGGCCTGGCCCACGCTCGCGAGCAGGCGCGCGAGAAGACTACGGTGGCGGTGGCCGAGGGGTACATGGACGTCATCGCCCTGCATCAGGCCGGCTTCGCCTATGCCGTTGCGCCGCTGGGCACCGCGCTGACCGAGCAGCAGATCGAGGAGCTGTGGCGGCTGGCGCCCGAGCCCATTCTGTGCTTCGACGGCGACAATGCCGGCCAGCGGGCCATGGCGCGCGCCGCCGAGCGGGCCTTTCCCATCCTCAAGCCGGGGTTCTCGCTGCGCTTCGCCGTACTGCCGGCGCCCGAGGACCCCGACAGCCTGATCAAGGCGCGCGGCGCCGCCGCCATGCAGGCGGTGCTCGACGCCGCCCAGCCGCTGGCCGAGGTGGCGTGGCGGCTGGCGATCGAAGGCCGTCCGCTCGACACCCCCGAGCGCCGCGCCGCGCTTGAGAAGGACCTGCAGGAGAAGGCCCTGGCCATCGCCGACGAGACGGTGCGCTGGCAGTATCTGCGCGCCTTCAAGGACCGCCTGTGGCAGGCCTTCCGCCCGGCGCGGCCGCAGCAGCAGCCCCGGGTGCCGGCGCAGCGCGGCTTTCGCCGGCCCGAGGGCGCCGAGAAACTGCGCTCCGCCGGTGGACGGTTGCAAGGCGTCGCCGCGCCGCCGCCGCCCCGGCCGCCTTATGAGATGCAGGAGCGCATTCTTCTCTCCCTGGTGGTGGACAATCCAGGACCTCTGGAACATGCCGGCGAGCTGTTGGGCATGGTCGCCTTTACCAATGAGTCGCTTGACAAAGTTCGGCGTGGGATTCTAAAGCACCTCGGTTCGGTCAAAGACCTTGACTCAGAGACGCTTAAAGCCCATCTCGGGGCGGACGGTCTGGCCCCGGCGCTCGACACCTTGCTCACTCCCCAAGAGAGGCAGACGCACTCGGTGAGGGTCTATGAGGACACAGGCAAGGTAGGCAGGTATTGGGCCGAGGTGTTTCACCTATATACCAAGAGGGATCTGGTGGCCGACGCTAACGCCGCCGCTTCCGATCTCGCGCAGGAGATGTCGGATTTGGGCGTACGGCGCGTTGCCGCTTTGAATGACCAGGTTCGAAAGGTCAACCGGGGCGCCGAGGAAGAAGAGGACATCTCCTCGCTACTGGGTCCGGCCCATTAGGGCGAACGATGACACCGCCGGCACGCCATGGATGCGGCGCCGGCCGCGCGAATTTTTGGGAGTGCTGGGTTGATGGCGACCAAACCGACGAACACGGCGGAAGTCTCGGAGAACGCGGACGAGAACATGGATGGTCCGCTGCTGGACACGCTGGGCGTTGCCGTCAAGAAGATGGTGGCCCGCGGCAAGGAGCGCGGCTACGTCACCTATGACGAACTGAACGCCGCCATGCCGCCGGAAGAGGTGTCCTCCGAGCAGATCGAGGACACCATGGCCATGCTCAGCGAGCTGGGCATCAACGTGGTCGAAAGCGAGGAAGGCGAGGAAGCCGCCGCCGCCGACGAGGAAACCACCGAAACGGAAGGCTACGCCGGCGGCAACGTCGACGAGGAGGATCTCGGCCGCACCGACGATCCGGTCCGCATGTACCTGCGCGAGATGGGCTCGGTGGAGCTGCTGTCGCGCGAGGGCGAAATCGCCATCGCCAAGCGCATCGAAGCCGGCCGCGAGATGATGATCGGCGGCATCTGCGAAAGCCCGCTGACCATCCGCGCCCTGATCGAGTGGCACGACGCCCTGGTCGAAGGCAAGATGCTGCTGCGCGACATCATCGATCTCGATGCCACTTACGGCTCCGGCCCCGGCGGCGAGTTGTCGGAAGAAGACCTGGAGCGCGGCCCGGACGAGGCGCCGCAGCCCTCTTCCGAGCCCGCGGAGGGCGATGAAGCTTCCGAGGCTCCCGAACTCCCCGAGGGCGAAGCCGCCGAGGGCGAGGGCGAGGAAAGCGAGGAAAGCAGCATCTCGCTGGCGGCCATGGAACTGCAGCTGATGCCGCAGGTGCTGGAGACCTTCGAGTCGATCAGCGCCACCCATTCCAAGCTCGACAAGGTGATGGAGCAGCGCCTCGCCGCCCTGTCCAAGGGCGAGGCGGTGCCGCCCAACGTCGAGAAGAAGTACGAGAAGCTGAAGACCGAGATGGTCCGCCTGATGGACGGCGTCCACCTCAATAACAACCGCATCGAGATCCTGGTCGAGCAGATGAATTCGCTCAACCGCCGCCTGATGGGACTCGAGGGCCGCTTGCTGCGCATGGCCGAATCGAGCCGGGTCAAGCGCCACGACTTCCTCGAAGCCTATTTCGGCTCGGAGCTGGCGCCCAACTGGACCGAGCAGGTCTCGCAGCGCAGCAAGCAGTGGCGCGATTTCGCCGCCCGCCACGGCCGCGAGATCGTCGATGTGCGCAACGGCATCGCGGTGGTGTCCTCCGAGGCCGGCCTGCCCATCACCGAGTTCCGCCGCATCGTCCAGACGGTGCAGAAGGGCGAGCGCGAGGCCAGCAAGGCCAAGAAGGAGATGATCGAGGCCAACCTGCGCCTGGTGATCTCCATCGCCAAGAAGTACACCAACCGCGGCCTGCAGTTCCTCGATCTGATCCAGGAAGGCAACATCGGCCTGATGAAGGCGGTGGACAAGTTCGAGTACCGCCGCGGCTACAAGTTCTCCACCTACGCCACCTGGTGGATCCGTCAGGCCATCACGCGTTCCATCGCCGATCAGGCCCGCACCATCCGTATTCCGGTGCACATGATCGAGACCATCAACAAGCTGGTCCGCACCTCGCGCCAG
>CAJANL010000120.1 GCA_903941105.1 uncultured Rhodospirillaceae bacterium | reverse complement strand
TCGGCGATCTCCTGCTCGCAGGCTTCGCAGTGATAGCGCACCGTCTCGGGGCGGCCCTTGTCCCAGCGCAGGCGCTCGAATTTCAGCCACTGCATCACCCCGCAATGGGGACACGGGACGAAGAACCGGCGCTGGTCGCTGGCCTCGTATTCCCGCTCGATCCGCGACATCCCCCGGATGGTCGGCGTCGAGGCCAGAAACACCTTCCGCCGATGGGCGAAGGTGAGTGAGCGGGCCTCGGCCAGACCGACCGGATCGCCTTCGTCGTCGGCGGAAGTCGGATAGGCGTCGACCTCGTCGAGAAACAGGTAGCGGGCCGGCATGGAGCGCAGGCCGACAGCGCTGTTGGCCCCGGTCAGCACCAAGGTGCCGCCGGGAAAGTCCTTCGACAGCATGGTGTTTCCGGCGTCGCGCGAGCGGGCCGGTTTGACCCGTTCCCGGATCGCCGGGCTTTCATCGATCAGCGGGTCGATGCGCTGGCGGGATGCACGTTTCGCCATCTCCACTGTCGGCTGGACGCAGAGCATCGGCCCCGGCGCATGGTGGATGACGAAGCCGATGAAGCAGCACCCGGCTTCGGTCGCCCCCACCTGCGCCGCCTTCATGAACACCACCCGCTGCACCGGGTTGGTGGGCGACAGCGCATCCATGATGTCGCGCATATAGGGCGTGCGGGCCGTGCGGTAGCGGCCCGGTTCCGCCGAGGCCCGGCTGGACAGCATGCGGTGCTGATCGGCCCATTCCGAGACGGTCAGGGCCGGATCGGGACGCAATCCATCGCGCCACGCCTGGAGCAGGACGTCCGATCCCCGGAAGGCGAAGGAATCCTCACCCCCAGGATCACCGGAATGTCGGCTCGATTTCGGCGAGTTCGGCAAGATGGGCCCTCACATGGGTTTCCAGCAGGGTCTGCATCAAATGCGGTTCGATCCCGACCTCGGCCGCCATCTGCCCGGCAATGCGAGCGGGCCAGGTGACCCAGGAATCACGCTCCTGACGGGCCAATTTGAACACCAGGGCAGTGGCCCGCGCCCGGTCGACCACCTCATCCTTGAGGCGATCCACCTGGATACGGGCTTTCTGGGCCTTGGCGACTTCATGGGCCGTGCGGGCTTGGTTGAAGGTGGCACCGGAGGTGCTGGGCAATGGCGGAACGGTCTCGCGCTGGAGTGATGGCGACGAGGATGGCTTTGGGGTGGGGGATGGCATTGAGGGCGGCGATGCTGCCGCCCGCCGGGCCGGGTCGGTCTGGGCATCCCAGGCGGCGTCGGCCTTGACCGGATCGATGGTGCCGTCTGCTTCCTGCGGAATGCGGCCCGTCTGCACCGCCTTGCGCACGGCGGTATGGCTGACGCCACGCCTGCGGGCATATTCTCGAACGGATACCCCCATGATCGAAGCCTTAAAACGAAAGAAAATGATCCGCTATTCCAGTTGATGTGCCGGGCCGACAGAGCAATGGATGGTTCCACGAACAACGGAGACCAGCATGCCCAACACCATCCTCCCCACCGCCAATATTGATTTTGGATTCTTC
>CAJANL010000119.1 GCA_903941105.1 uncultured Rhodospirillaceae bacterium | reverse complement strand
CGCTGAGGTAGCCCGTCACCACCCAACGACGACCAACGTATTGCTCGTACTGCTCGCCGATCTCGATTCCTAGCTGAAGCGGGATGTCATTGGTGCTGGTGACGCGCCGATAGCTGTCAAATTCACCTTGAGGAGCCAGCAGGGGCCTCAGTGGCGAGATCATTGTGCTGAGCGACAATCGTATCGGCCAGGTGTACCAGGCGCTTACGCCCTGATCGCAGGGCGCCAATACGCGAGGCATTGATCCAGGACATGGGCGAAGGCGACATCCTGCTCGCCGACAAGGGCTATGACAGCAGTGCCATTCGTGCCCTGGTCGCCGAAAAGAAAGCGTGGGCCAACATCCCCCCGCTCCAACCGAAAAGGCAGCTTCGTCTTCTCGTCCTGGGTCTATCGCCAACGCAATCTGGTCGAGCGCTTCTTCAACAGGATCACGCACTTCCGCGGCATTGCCACCCGATATGACAAAGACCCGCTCAATTTCCTCGCCGCCGTCAAACTGATCGCCGCGCGGATTTGGTGTCAGCGGTAATGAGTCGACGGCCTAAGCCGCCCTTGCTGTTTCTGGTGCTTGGGTTTTGGATCAGGGGCCGCCTGGCGAAAGCTGGGCGGTTCCCGCTTTTAGGTACCCGATGGTGAATCTCCATAAGAATGCCCGGGCAGCAGAGCGAGGTCCCGCTGACGGTCACCTGGTGCCGCTTCCCCGATGGCCGCGAGGGCTGGGCCACCGTCGGGTTCCCGAGGCCGCACCCCTTGTACGGCCTCGAAAGGCGGCCAACGCCCAGGTGTTGTTCGTCCCCGAGGGGGAGAGACCAATATGGCGGCCGAGCGCGGAGCCACCGATGCCAGCGTGGCGGAATTTCGATCCTTGGACGATCCGGTGCCGCGAGGCGATGGGCTCGAGGCGGCCGGCAATTCTGGCAACCCATTGCGATTCATCATATTTAGGGGTGTTCGTCTGGGAGCGCGTTACCAAATGCCAGTCGGCGGGCAGCGCGTTACGTTCGTGGCGTATCGACTGGATCGAGACGGTCGCCGGGATGCGCCAGACCCCGGTGTGCCGCCTCGCCATGGCGCCCATCTGTCCCCCGCAGGTTTGTCCACTGGACACGTCTTTGGAACGGCGATACGGTTAGCGGGCGAGCCGGGCAATCGGGCCGCTCGCATACTGTCTCGGAGATACATCAATGGCGTTTCTTCTGGCGCCCTTCCTCGCCAAGTCGCTGCCGGGAATCGGCGTTTTCGGCGGTCTTATCGGTGGGGCCGCGGCGATGGTGAAAAACGTCCAGCTGCTGCGCGACGGCAAAGTCACACAGAGTGAAGCGGCTCTTGATACCGGCAAGGAAGCCGTCGGGGCCGGTTTGGCGACGGCGTTCAGCGCCGCGGTTGCCGGCGCGGTCGGGAGCGGCCTGGTCGTTTCCCTCGGCGTGGCGGTTGTCGCCGGCTTCGCTGGCAAGTTCGCCTGGGACCGTTGTACCGAGTTCGCCGAAGGCAAGTTGGCATCGGCTCGGGCGCCGGTAACCACCGACGATGAACTTATCCTAGAAGCCGAATGATCCCCCGCAGGGGGGCGTCCACCTTCACGCGGGCTTCTTCTGAGGAACGGGCGAGCATGACCTTGCAATCCGGTGACGTTGACGACGCGGCACGCGCCCTGATCGAGCGTCATGGTGGGCGCGAAGCCATCGATGTCGCAAGTCGTCGCGCCGCGGCGGCGGAGAAGGATGGAATGGGGCCTGCCCACACGGCGGCTCTTCTGTTGCTGAGCGCGGTGGAGCGTCAGGTCGGGGCCAAAAATCGGGGCAATGAAATACGGCCCGCCGGTCATGCCGGCGGGCCGTTCAATATCGGTGAGCGGCGTTCGGCCGATCAGCCTTCGTGGGCGAGCAGCAGCGCGTCGTCGGATACGTCCGGCTGAGCGCGGCGGCGGCGGAGATATCCGTACAGCGACACAGCTCCGGCAACCCCCGCGACGCCGAGCAGGACCGGTCCCCAGGCCCCCAGGCCGAGGCCGAGCCCAAGGCCAATCCCGCCGGCTCCTAGAACCGAGTTTCCTGCCGCGGCGGCGGAAATCGGGCCGGCCGACCCCGCGGCCGTGGCCAGCAGACCGCCGGAGGCACCAAGGCCGACCGCTGCCGTGGTGGCGGCAGTGCCGGTGGTGATCTGACCGGCGGCCGGAATGAATTTGGCGAGGACGGCGCCACCGGCGACCGCCTTGGCTCCGGTGCCGGCCACAACCGGCTTGAGGACCAGGAACTTGCCGAAGGTGCCGCCGATCACCGGGCTGGGCATCACGGTGAAGGTATTGCCGACTAGGCCCGGTGCCTGGGTCAAGACGTGAGGCAATTGGACGGCGATTAAATCACCTCCCGCGGCTCCGGCGGCGGCGACTGGCTTGAAGTAGATCATCGTCGCTGCGTTGGTTCCCGGGGCCACGAGGGGCTGGACCACGGTAACCGTCTTGCCGACCAGTCCGGGCAGTTGCGCCGCTGCGGTGACGCCTTGGACCTTCATCATCACCAGTTGGCTGCCTGCCGCACCGGCGGCGGCGGTCGCCCCGGCGGTCGCGGCCACGTGCTTCAGCACGATCCAGTTACCGATGCCGCCGATGGTGGCCGGCGATTTGCCGATCATCACCGACTTGCCAACCAGCGCCTTCAGCTCGCCCACTTGGCGGGCCGCGTCGAGCTTGACGGTGATCGAGCCCTGGGCGGCATTGGCGGGGGTAAGCTGCATCAGGTTGGTCGTGGCAGAGACAGCGGAAACGGTGGCGGTCTGCCCGGCTAGGGCGCCCACGGAGCCCGCCTGCACGGCGCTCTCCACCTTGGCCAGGATAAGGTTCTGCATCGTCTACTTCCCCCCTCAGTGGGCTGTGCGCCCATAGCGTCTGCTCTTCAAGGCAATTCTTCGGCATCCGGCACCGCCATTATAGACGGATCGGGCCGTACTTCAACACTTCGGCGGCCATTGACCGGCCGTCCGGGCAACATGTCCGCCCCCCATCGTATACCTGACGACCGGCCCACTCGACCGGGACTGCTGTGGGAGTGGGCCTGACGGCGCGTCGATGGTCAACATGGACACCGCCATAAGTGCCACAATTCAGGCTGATATGGTAGTCATTATCGCAGTTCCGGCCTATGTTGATCGCCCTCCTGGAACAATGTTCGGGCCGTTTTCCGCCGCTGCGGCGTTGCACCTCTTGCGCTTAATGCACAGATTCTGCGAAGTTGGTATGAGATGGCAGGGGCGTCTTCAAGGAACCTGGCAATTCGGCCATTGCGTTTCGGATAGAGTCCGGCGGACCGCCCGTATCCGCCATAGTGCAGAAAAAATAATGATGGAGAAGTGGTATGAATAAGGACGTAAGTCGCGCGGTTATTGTGGAAGATATTCCCCAAATGCGAGATCTTATCCGTATCGTACTTTCCAGCTTCGGCGCCAAGGATATCGTTGAGGCCCAAAATGGGGCCGAGGCCATCGCCGCCCTTAAATCCAACGATGTCGATATTGTCATCATGGACTGGAAGATGGATGTCATGGACGGGCTTGAATGCACCCGGCATATTCGCGAGGGGATTGACGGCATCAATCAGAAGCTCCCCATCGTTCTCCTGACGGGAATGCTGGGGAAGGATTCGGAAGACGCGGCCTATGCCGCCGGTGTCGACCTATACCTGGAAAAGCCGTTCTCCCTCAAGACGTTGCATTCCGGAATAAGCAAGGTTCTTAATCGGACGCCGCCAGTCTGAGTCCACGGGTTCCAACCATCCCTCTCGATGTCGGTTCACTCTAGAAAATGCGGGGCCATCTTTGAACGTCGCGGAAGGTCTGCCAGAGAAGCAAGCTTCTCGGTTTGAATGGTCTGAGGCCATATCAGTTGGAAACGGCGCTCTTGATGAGGATCACAAGGCATTTTTTGTCTTGGCCAAAATGTTACAAGAAGCTCAATGTTCGGAGGACAACGTCGTTATTGTTGGCAGTGCGTTGTTAATTCTTGAGGAATACGTCGAGGGCCATTTTCTTCGTGAGGAAAAGGCGATGCAGGCCGCGAATTATCCCCGATTGGCCGATCACGTTATGAAGCATTCGCTTTTCCGGTCCCGCGTCCATGCGATCTCAAGCGCCTACGGTCAAGGAACGAAGTCGGCGGTCGAGGGGCTGCCGGAGCTCGTGGTTGATTGGTTGCGGAGGCACATCGTGGCGGAAGACCTGCAGTACAAAAACTGGATCAGTGACGCCGTTGTTGACCGTCGTCCACTTGCCTATTTGGCGATAGAAGCCGAAGAATAGCGCCGATCGCCGGGGGGGCGGGCGCGACGTGCGCCCCCGGTCAGTGCGACCGTCTCGCCGGAGCGTTGGCCGTGTGCGCCATCGTCCATCCTGGCCAGAGAGAGGCTGTTCTTCTTGAGTAAACTGTATTAACCTTAGATGGTTAGATCAGAAGCTTGAAGTGCAGGATGGGCAACGTACATCATCTTCAGAATTTAGGGCAAGGTGCCGGGCGTTGGAATTCCTGGCGCAAGCAGGAGCCAGGCGTGCAGCCGGACTTGACCAGCGCCAATTTGCGTGGGGCCGATCTGTCGGGGATGGATCTGGCTGGTGCGTCGTTGTCCTTGGCCAATCTGAAGAAGGCCGATTTGGGTGGGGCGACCCTCATCGGCGCCAATCTGGCGGGGGCCAATCTCGAAGACGCCAATTTGGCGGGAGCAAATCTCGACGGCGCCATTTTGGCCGGCACCCATCTGGTCCGTGCCGTGCTGGCGGGGGCATACCTGCGCAAGACCAACCTCGCCGGGGCTAATCTTACCGGGCGCATCAACCTGTCGGGCGCCGATCTTTCGGACGCCAATCTGGCTGGTGCGCGGCTGGTGGGCGCTATCCTGTCGGGGGCGAATCTGACCCGGGCCATTCTGGCGGGGGCCGATCTTCGCGAGGCCGATCTCACCGGCGCCAACCTGACGGATGCCGTGGTCAGCGGCGCGAAATTCGACGGGGCCGACCTGGCTGGGGCGATCGTGCGCACCCATCGGGCGCCGCCGCCGCCCATCGAGAATTCTGCTCAGGCCGAGGTGCCATCGGATTGGGAAGGCGCGGTGGCACCTTTTACCGTGCCGGCGCAGAACGGCTCGAACCCCAACCTGGCCGCAATGATGGCCGACAACGAGCCCGAGCTGCCTCTGGGCAACGAGGTCGCGGACGACGGCGACACGTTTTCTCCGAGTATCGATGAGCTTGGCATCGACGACCTGGGCATCGAGGACCACGCCGATGCGGCTGGGTTCGGTGAGGGGGCGGTCGCCGACGATGCCCTCGCCGAAGCTTCGTTCACGCCGGATGAGGACCTTGAAACGGATCTGGAGCCGGCACCCGGCGTGCAGGCGGACGGCGCGTTGGATACCGCGTCACTTTCGGCCGCCACCGACGAAGAGGCTG
>CAJANL010000118.1 GCA_903941105.1 uncultured Rhodospirillaceae bacterium | reverse complement strand
TCGAAATAGATCAGCACGTTGCGGCAGAACACCACGTCGAACTGGCCGAGCGGCTTCAGATCGTGCAGCAGGTTGTACTCGCGGTACTGGACCATGCCGCGGATGGCAGGGTCGATCTGCCACATCTCGTTATTCTTCTTGAAGTACTTGACCAGGTACTGGATGGGGAGGCCCCTCTGCACCTCGAATTGGGAGTAGAGGCCCGCCTTGGCCTTCTCCAGCATCTCGGTGGAGATGTCGGTGCCGACGATCTCGATCTTCCAGCCGGCGAATTTGGGGCCTTCCTCCTTGAGGATCATGGCCAGCGAATAGGCCTCCTGGCCCGACGAGCTGGCGGCCGACCAGATGCGCAGCGTCTTCCTGGCCGAACGGGTGGCCAGGATATGCGGCATCACCAGCGCCTTGAACTGGTCGAACGGCTTGATGTCGCGGAAGAAGAACGACTCGTTGGTCGTCATGGCTTCCGTGACTTCGCGCAGCAAATCCTCGCTGGCGGTGCGCAGGCTCGCCACCAGGTCGTCCAAACCCTTGAAGCCGCGCTTGCGCGACACCGGGGTGAGCCGGCTTTCCAGCAGATAGGCCTTGTCGCGCGTGATGATCAGACCGGAGCGGTCCTTCAGCATCTTGGCGACGAAATCGAAATCTTCCGGCCGCATGGTCTAGCGCCTCGCCGCCTGCTTTATGATCCACGGAGCGATGTCGCCGACCGGCAGGACGGCGGAACAAATCCCCGCCGTCGCCACCGCCCCTGGCATGCCCCACACCACCGAGGTTGCTTCATCCTGTGCGATGACCGTCCCTCCCGCTTGAATCACCACCTGCCCCCCCCTGAGGCCATCCGAACCCATTCCGGTGAGGATGCAGACCAGCACGCGGCGGCCATAGACCTGGGCGATGCTGCGCAGCATGGGATCGACGGCCGGCCGACAGAAATTCTCCGGCGGTGTCTTGTTCAGTCTCAGAACGCGGTCGGCGCCCTTGGCTTCGACGGTCATGTGGAAGTCGCCGGGCGCGATGTAGACGCGGCCACCGGTGATGACTTCGTTGTCCTGGGCCTCGCGCGCCGTCCAGCCCGACACCCGGCTGATGTGCTCGGCCAGGATGGTGGTGAAGGTGGCGGGCATGTGCTGGGTGATGACGATGGGTTGCCGCACCGTGCCGACGCGCATGGTACCCAGCAGCGAGAACAGCGCCTGCGGGCCGCCGGTGGAGGAGCCGATGGCGATGATGTCGGGCGGCTCGATGGTGTGGGTGCGCAGCTGCAGCGGCCCAGGCGGATGGATCGGCACCGGAGTGCGCGGTGCCGCCGGGGCGGCGGGTCGCGGCGCCGGGGCGCCGCCGGGGCGCTGCGGGCGGTTGGCATTGCGGCGGCGGGCCTGGCCAAGCGCCTTGATCTTGCCGAGCAGCTCGGCCTTGAAGTCCATGCCGCCCGCCAGGTCGCGGGTCGAAGTCGGCTTGGGGATGTAGTCGGCGGCGCCCATTTCCATGGCGCGCAACGACACGTCGGCGCCTTTGGAGGTCAGTGTCGACTGCATCAGGATCTTCACCCCGGGGTCGATCTGCAGCAGCTTGGGCAGCGCGGTCAGCCCGTCCATCACCGGCATCTCGATGTCCAGCAGCACCACATCGATGTCGTTGCGCTCGAGGGCCGAGATGGCCATCTGGCCGTTGCCCACCGAAGCCACCACCGTGATGCCCGGATCCTCGTCGAGGATGCGCGTCACCAGGCCGCGGACGACGGCCGAGTCGTCCACCAGCATGACTCGGATCGGGTCCGACGGCTGGCCGTTGGCTGCGGAGGAAGCGGGATCAAGCACCATCGTGTGGGATCTTCCTCGTCAGGACCTAGAGCAGGCCCACTTGCGAGAATTTCGCCTGCAGGATCTCACTGTCGAACGGCTTCATGATGTACTCATTGGCCCCGGCGGTGATGGCTTCCTGGATGTGCTCGATATCGTTCTCGGTGGTGCAGAACACCACCACCGGATGGCCGCCATTGGGCAGCTTGCGCAGCTCGCGCAGGAACTCGATGCCGTTCATCACCGGCATGTTCCAGTCGAGCAGCACGGCATCGGGCATGGAGCGCTTGCACGCGTCCAGAGCCTTCTGGCCATCCTCGGCCTCTTCGGTCTGGAAGGTGAGCTCATGCAGAATCTTCTTGGCCACCATGCGGATGACCTTGGAGTCGTCGACGATCAGACAGGACTTCATGCCTCAGCTTGCCTCCCCTGCAGGAGGATCGCCGGCCATCGGCGGGTCCCCCTCGCTGTCCCTCATTAGGCTATACTATTCGTTACGCGTGAAATCCAGCAGCTTGCCCACGTCGAGCACCACCAGCAGCTTGTCCTCAAGCCGATAGATGCCCGCCGAGAACTCGCGCCAGTGCAAATCAAGGGTCGGCGGATTGCGCTCGAACTTGGCCGCCGGCAACGACAGCACCTCACCCACCGAATCCACCATCAGGCTGTAGAGCTCGCCGCCCATGTCGACCACGACGCTCATGCCCTTGCTCGCGCCATCGTCGCGGGGCAGGCCCAGGCGCAAGCGGACGTCGATGGCAGTGACGATGCGGCCGCGCAGGTTGAGGCTGCCGGCGATCTCACGCGGGGCCAGGGGGATGCGGGTGATCTTCTGGGGCCCCAGCACGTCCTGGACCGTCAGCACCGGAATGCCGAACAGCTGCCCCTTGATGAACATGGTCACATAGTCCTGCGTCTCGGGCGCGGCGAGATCGGTGGACTGGCGCTTGCCGTGGGGAACGATCTGATTCATGCGGCACCTTTAGAGGCGGCGATGGTCTGCGACAGCGTCTGCAGCAGCGCGTCGCGGTCGAACTTGGCGACGTAGTCGTTGAAGCCGACCTGTCGGCCGCGCTCGAAGTCCTTCTCGGTGGCGTGCGACGACAGCGCCACCATGGGAGTGGACATCCAGCGGATGTCGGAGCGGCACGCGGTGGCGAACTCGAAACCGTTCATCCCCGGCATCTCGATATCACTGATGATGACGTCGAACTCGTTGCCCTGCTCGCGCAGGGACAAGGCGCGGTCGGCGCTCTCCACCGAGATGACCTCGTAGCCGGCCACCGACAGCAGGGGCGTCAGCAGGTTGCGGAAGAACGGGCTGTCGTCCACCAGCAGGACGCGCGGCGCCTGGTTGCCGTCCTCGCCGTATTCGGCGTCCTGGCGGCCGAACCAGTCACCGAAAGCCTGCGGCAGGTAGTAGCCGGCATCGATGATGGTGGTGGCCTTGCCGGCGATCACCGCGGTGCCGATGACACCGGCGTTGTTGGCCGTCAGCTCCACCTTCAGGCGGTCCTCGACGATGTCGACGATCTCGTCCACCACCAGGCCCATGGTGTGGTCGCGGTCGGAGAACACCAGCACCGGCTGGCGGCCGTCCTCGCGGAGCGTCATGGTGCCGTCGATGGCGATCAGCGGCATCAGGTGGCCGCGATACTGCACCATGGGCTTGCCATGGCTGTACTCGACCTCGGCCACGTCGATCTCTTCCAGGCGGGCCACCAGGGCCAGCGGAACCGCCTTGAGGTCGGCGCCGCCGGCGCGGAACACCAGCAGCGAGGTCTTGGCCTCGGCATGGCTCTCGCGGGCCACGGCGGCCTCGGTGGTGGTGCTGGGGCCCATGCCGGAGCCCTCGCCGGTGGCGGCGGCGATGCCGTTCGGGTCGAGGATCATGATCACCGAGCCGTCGCCCAGGATGGTGTTGCCCGAGAACATGCTGATGTGGCGCAGGATCGGCGCCACC
>CAJANL010000117.1 GCA_903941105.1 uncultured Rhodospirillaceae bacterium | reverse complement strand
TGCTGCCGCTACCGCCCAAGTGTCCCGAACTGGCCGCCGACAATTATCTTGGCCGGTTCCGCGACAATTATGATGGCCGGTGGGATCGCCCGCAGGGGCCGGACGAAGGGAGGGGTTCTTCACCCCGACCGTAGACCGGCCCCTGCGGGCGGCGGCGATACGAAGGCCCCCCATGGGGGCTTTCCTGCCTGATGGCGTCGAGGGTGGTATCGAAGGTCGTATCCGATTCAACTTCCGGTGCGGTCTTGATGCCTGGCCTCCATGTTACCGATCAGCAGGTGCTGCGCTACATGTCTCAACGATCCCATCACCCTCAATCGATCGCGGCGGCCAAGTCGGGCTTCAGCGAGCGTACCGCACGGCGGATTGATCAGGATCTTCGCCTCCCCTCCCAGAAGAAGCAGGCGCGAAACTGGCGGACACGATCCGATCCGTTGGCCGTGATCTGGCCGCGCGCTCTGGAGATGCTCCAGACCACGCCGGGCATTTTCGCGGTCACCATCTTCGAAGTCTTGCAGGAGGAGTTCAGCCCCGAGGCGGTTCCCGACACGGTGCGCCGGACACTGGAGCGCCGGGTGGCCGACTGGCAAGCCCTCAACGGCCAGGACAAGGAAGTGTTCTTCCCCCAGCGCCATGAGCCGGGCCAACAGGCGCAGTCCGACTTCACGGTGGCCGATGCGATCGGCGTCACCATCGCCGGGGAGGCCTTCCCCCATCGCCTTTACCATTTCCGGCTGGTCTACAGCGGGTGGGAACACGCCCGGGTGATTCTCGGCGGTGAGAGCTTCGCCGCCGTCGCCGAGGGGATGCAGGACGCGCTGTGGAAGCTGGGCGGCATTCCGGCCGAGCACCGCACCGACTCGCTGTCGGCGGCCTACAAGAACCTTTCACGCGACGCCCAGTTGGACTTCACCAACCGCTACAAGGAGCTGTGCGACCACTACGGCATGACGCCCACGCGCAACAATCCCGGCGTGGCCAACGAGAACGGCACGATCGAGTCCTCGAACCATCACATCAAGCGGCGCCTCGACCAGGCGCTGTTGCGCCGGGGCAGCCGGGATTTCGAGTCCATCGCGGACTACCGGCGCTTCATCGACGGCCTCTGCGATCGCCACAATGCCAGGCGCAAGGCCGGGGTGGCCAAGGAGCGGGAGAAACTTCGGGCCTTGCCCAAACGCCGCACCACCGATTTCGCCAAGGTGTCGGTGGCGGTCACCCGCAACAGCACCATCAGCGTCGACCGGGTGCTGTACACGGTGCCGTCCCGGCTGATCGGCCACAAGCTTGAGATCCATCTTTACGACGATCGCCTGGACTGCTTCTTCGGCGCCACGCTGGTGGCCACCATGGAGCGCGTCCGGGCCAAGCATCCCCGACGGGGCCATCGGATCAACTTCCACCACGTCATCGGCACGCTGCGGAAAAAGCCCCAGGCGCTGCGCAACCTGGTCTATCGGGATGCTTTGTTTCCCGGCGCCCCCTATGCCCGCGCCTGGCGGGTGCTGGATGCCGGGCTGCCGCCCCGCCAAGCCTGCCGGGCCATGGTGGCGCTGCTCGACATCGCCGACAAAGGCAACTGCGTGGAGGCGCTGGGGCAGCGCCTGGAGGCCATCCTCGATGCCGGGCGATTGCCCGATCCCGTCGCGCTTCGGGCCAAGTTTGCCCCCGAGGACAAGAAGGTGACGGATGTCACCATCCCGCCGCCCGACATCGCGGACTACAACCGCCTGCTCGCGTCGAGCGCCGCCGCCGCGCCGGTCGAGGGCGGGGAGGTGCGGCCATGACCGACACCGCCGTGTTGCCCACCTTGCTGACGGCGCTGCGCCTGCCCAGCATCGCGCGGAACTGGAAGCGCATCACTGAAACCGCCGACCATGACGGCTGGCCGGCCGCCCGGCTGCTGGCCACGCTGCTGGAGATCGAGGTCGCCGATCGCACCTCGCGGCGCATCCAGCGGCATCGCGACCAGTCCGGCCTGCCCGTCGGCAAGACCTTCGCCACCTTCGACTTCGACGCAGCCGCCGGGGCCCGCAAACCACTGCTGCTGGCCCTGGGAAGCGGAGACGGCTGGATCAAGACCGGCGACAATCTGCTGGTCTTCGGCCAAAGCGGCACCGGCAAATCGCACGCGGTGGCCGCCATCGGCAACGCCCTGGTCGATGCCGGACAGCGAGTGCTCTTCACCCGCACCACCGACATGGTCCAACGGCTCCAAACTGCCCGGCGTGACCTCGCCCTTGCCGCCACCCTCGATAAGCTCGACAAGTACGACCTCATCGTCCTCGACGACCTGTCCTATGTGCGCAAGGACCAGGCCGAGACCAGCGTCCTGTTTGAACTCATCAGCCATCGCTATGAACGCCACAGCATCGCCATCACGGCCAACCAGCCCTTCTCGGCCTGGAGCGAGGTCTTCCCCGATCCGGCCATGACCGTGGCCGCCATCGACCGTCTGGTCCACCACGCCACCATCATCGAGATGAACGGCGAGAGTTACAGAAAACGAACCGCCGTCGCGCGCGTCAAAAGCACGCGCGCCGACAGCGACAATTAGAAAAGCGGACAAGCCGTGCGGAGGTAATTGTCGTTGCGATATCGCAGCGACAATTACCATTCCGGGCGACCCACATCGTCAGCGTCAATTAGACCTATCGCCGCTGCACTTCCTTATTGCCGAGCAAACCTTACGCGTGATAGCAGTATAGCTGCCACTCGACGGTGACTCCTGCCGGTCATCCTAATTGTCGCTGACCGGCCACCCTAATTGTCGCGCGCCAATTCCCGCTCTTCCAGGATGCGCAGCAGCTTGCTCTGCATGGGCATGGACAATTCCGCGATTTCGTCGAGGAACAAGGTGCCTTCGCCGACTTGCTCC
>CAJANL010000116.1 GCA_903941105.1 uncultured Rhodospirillaceae bacterium | reverse complement strand
GGCCACAACTTCCGCCTCCTGCTCAAGTGGCTGAGGCTTCTTTTTGCCCTGATCCTGGGATCGATGATGCCGCTGACCAGCAACCGTCAGACCGCCGCAGCGCCGGCTTGATCGCCGGCTGCGGCTATTTCACGGACGACTATGTAGGGCCTGTGCCCGGACCGACCGGCTCACCGCTTGAACAGGCGAGCCTCCGGAGGGGTGGGGTCGTCCCCGAGGGAAATCCCTCGCCGTCCAACGGCTTCCGACACGAGATTATCCAGGAGGTCGGAGAAGAGCAGTGGCCGGGCGGCGGCTTCCCACAGGAAATAGCCGAACGAACCGGGACAGGGGTTGATCTCGTTCAGCCACAGCTCGCCTGTGGCGGTATTGTACAGGAAGTCGATGCGCGGTGCTCCGCAGGGGGCGAGGCAGCGAAACGCCACCGTGGCATAGTTACGGATCTTCGCCTCAAGATCGGGCGGGAGAACGGGGTTGATGTCCCGTGTCAGCGAAAGCATCCCCTGGCTGCTCTCGGCAGGCCCCTTTCCGCCACTCTTGCCGCCTCCGGTCATGTACTTCTGCTTGAAGTCGAGGAGAGCCTCGGTCCGCTTCGGCCGTTCGATGGCGGAGGTACGGATGTCCCCGCCAAAGCCGCAGACGGCGATGTTGTACTCTTCGAGGTTTTCGACGCAGGGCTCGATCAGCACCGTGTCATCCATGCGCAGGATCGAGGGCAGGACCGCATAGAGATCATCGAAATTGGTAACGCGCGCCACCCCGATGCTGCTGCCAAGATGGGCGGGCTTGACGATCAACGGATAGGTCGCGGCGACCGTGGCCTGGGTCACGGTTTCCAGGTCGGGGATCAATCCCGAGGCCGGCCGGGTGACGGTCCAGCTCGGCAGCACCGGAACGCCGCGGCGGGCGAGAACGTCCTTGGTGATGATCTTGTCCATGAAGACGGCGGAGGCGAGATAGCGCATGCCGGTATAGGGAATGCTGGCCATCTCCAGAAGCGCCTGAAAGTGGCCGTCCTCGCCCTCGTTGCCGTGGAAGGCCAGCAGGGCGACATCGAAGGGGATGTCCTTGGCCTTGGAAAACAGACCCTTGGCCGCCGAGGTCAGCGCCCCCCTCTGGCCGTGGCCGGGGATCGACAGGGTGACGTTCGTCAGGGTGGCGCGAACCGCATCGGAGGGAATGTAGTTCTTCCGGTCGAGCAGGGGCGCGCCGGTCCACCACTGACCATCCGTCGCCACATAGACCGGCAGGACGGTGAACTTGGACGGGTCGATCGCCTGGATCGCCTGAAGGCCGGTGATGATGCTTACATCGTGCTCGGGCGAGCGGCCACCAAAGAACACGGCGATGGTCAGTTTCTCAGGCATTCCAGACGGCTTCCTTCGATGGATGCGACCCTAGGGAGGCCAAGCTAATCGGTGGTGCGGCTGGTCGCAAGGGGATTGGGCGGTGGGCCGGTGAAGCCATGCTCAAAGCCGAATATTGCTCTCGTACAGATCCGGCAGATCGTTTTCCAGGAGCACGATGTCCCCCGCCCTCAGATTGCCTGCCATCCAGTCCGAAGCGGCCGCGAAGGTGGCGCAAGGCACGACCGACGCTCCCGAAGCCGCCTCCTCGAAGGCGGATATGAAGCTGCGGATGCGGTCCGGCAGCACGGGAACCAGCACGTCCACATGCCTTGCCGCCACGGCACCCAATCGGCCGTGAACCTCATCGTGAATTTCCCCCAGTTCGACGATGCCCGGGGTGACGAGGATGCGGCGGCCACCGGGCTCGACCAGAACCGACAGCAACTCCAGGGCGGAGGCGAAGCCCTCGGGGTTGGAGTTGTAGGCATCGTCGACGATGGTTATGCCGTCGGACTGGCGGCGGACCTCCAGGCGGTGCGACACCTGCGGCGCCCCCTTGAGCGCCAGGACCGCGGTCTGCGGCGGAACGCCCAGGGTGCACGCCGCCGCGAAGGCCAGGCAGATGTTGCCGGCCTGGTGCGGGCCGTAGAGCGGGGCCTTGACAGAAAAACTTTCGCCCCGCCAGGCGAGATCGACTTCCGTGCCCTCACGCGTCTGCCGGGTGCTGACGATGCGGCATGCGGCGTCGTCCGACTCGCCGGTCAGGACCACGGTGTCGGGATGGGCATCACAGAACTCCCGCGCCGGGGCACGGGCACGGCATGACTCGGCGACCATCAGCTTGCCGTTGGCCGCCAGGACCGCCTCCCCCAACTCGAACTTGGTGCGGGCGACGGCGTCCAGCGACTTGAAACGCTCGTAATGGGCCGGCCCGATCGCGGTCACGATGCCATGATGCGGCGGCGACAACTCGCACAGCCGGGAGATCGACCCCGGGCCGTAGGCCCCCATCTCCACTACGAAGAACTTGTGGTGGCGCTGGAGCTTCTCGCGGACGATCCGCGAGATGCCCATGGAGGTATTGATGCTGCCCGGGGTGATGAGCGTCGAATCCACCGTGCTCAGGATGTGCCCGAAGATATGTTTGACGGTGCTTTTGCCGTACGACCCGGTGATGCCGATGATCGTCGGCTGAAGCTGTTTGAGCTTATCGGATGCCTCCAGCCAATACTTCCGCTGGATTCTATTCTCGAACGGGCTGAGCAGAAGGTTGGCGACCGTGAGCAGGGTTGGGATGAGTTGTACCGGCACAAGCCAAGAATAAATGGCATCCGACAAACACGATAAAGCCACGACAGGGAGCATGCAGCCCGCCGACAGCCAATATATTCTCTTCGCCCGCGCCGTCATCGCAAGCTTCTTCTTGCCGACGACTCTGGGGTCCGTCTCGGTTGCCGCGAGCGCCACAAATCCGACGACAAGGGCCATATGCGGCACAAGCCCCGGCACCCCGGGCACCAGGCCGACAAGCGTCGCCGCCAAAGCCACCAGCGATGCCTTGCGATCGAACAGCCGCCTCTCGAAGAGACCTTTCAGAAAGCGTCCGTTATCGTATTCGTCCTGCTGGAATAAATGTAGATAAACCAATTGCCGGCGCAGAAAAAATGCCATGAACGCTAAAGCTGTAACGAAGGAAAGGGCGATTTCCATTCCTAAATCCCATTCATCATTTTGTCCAAAATCCTGGCAACATGATATTTTCCGTCCGTGAGAATACTGTAGTGATCAAGCTCAGGTATGACACTCAGGTTTGAATTTCCGATCATATCTTTGAACCTCACGCCAAGCTCGGGCGGGGTATCCTGATCGAGGCTGCCGTAAACCAGGTTGACCGGGCATGATATGGTGGCTGCCTGCGCCGACAAGTCTTCATTCACCGCACGGACGAGTATGGGGCGCATGGGACCCGCCGCGCGATAGTCGGCGCTGCCGAACCGCTTGCGCAGCTCTTCGAGCTTGCCGGCGTCGGTGATCAACGCCTTCATCCCCTTGTAGGTGCCGATCCTGATCATCCGCCGGATCTTCTGAACAAGCGTCCGCCGCCGCGGCAGGCCCGCCGCCGCGATCAGCAGCAATCCGCTTACCGACTCCGGATGCCGCGCCGCGAGCTGGAGCCCGACTCGACAGCCATACGAATGACCGATCCAGATCGTCCTCTTGGCGGGCAACCCCCGCAACATCTCGGCCGCCGCATCGGCATAATCCGCCGTTCCCCAGTCGAGCGGGGGCATGGGCGCCGCACCAAATCCAGGGAGATCGAGAAGAAGATTTTCGGCGCGGGTCAGAAACGACTGGCTTATGGCAAGAAAGGCACGGTGATCATGGCCCCAGCCATGCGCCCAGACCAATCTGTACTGCGCCGCCGCATTTTCCATCCGGAGGCCGCAATACCCACCGCCCAGGCCCGGCATGGCGATAGATGTCTGTTGATTGCTGTCCATCGAGTACTGCGCCGTTGGTGAAGTGCTCCGGAGGCGGCGGTTTGCCTCCTGTCGCCCCATGTGTCAATCCATCTTACGGAATCGTATGGACTGCGCCCAGAGAATAGGGGCACCGGCGCGGATCTCAAGGGCCAATCGGGCTGATGGACAGCGGGACGACGGGCTCAATAAACTCCGCGGCAATTGAGGTAGAGGCCCACCTTGCGATCCTCGGACAGGGTGTGGCCGACCAGCCATTCCTGAAGGAAGTTCAGCATGTCGACCTCACCCGGTGACTCGTTGGTGGCGAGGCCGAGGGCGAACCCGGTGAGGTGGGCCATCATGCGCTGGTGCCGATTGGAATGCGCCGCCGTCTCGGGATAGGCGTAGCGGGTCATCATCGCCTCCTCCTCCTCGAAGTGGAAGCGGGCGTATTCCACCAGCATACCCAGCGCCTCGTTGACCTCTGCGCTGCTCTTCTTCCGCTCGATCAGGTCAAGCAGGCTGTTGGCGATCTCGAACTGGCGGCGATGGTGGCTGTCGATGCGCTGAACGCCGATGCTGTAATCGTCGTGCCAGCGCATCAGCACCCGCGAGTTCTCACCCGCCTCGATCAGGGCACGGGTACGCCGGTCGGAGGCCTCGAACAGCTTCCAGCGCACCGACGGGATGTCGTTCAACAGGATCGAGGGCACCAGGAAGACTTCGGTGGGCTCCAAAGTGCGGACCCGAAGCAGGCTGGGGGTAGCGAACATCGCCGCCTCCTCGCCGAAGAAGTCGCCCGGCCCCATCGTCTCGAACATCTGGTCGCCCAGGAACCGACCCGCCTTGCCCGACCGCACCATGGCCACGGCACTGCTGCCGATCTCCACCGCATGATCGGCGGGGAACGACGTGGCGGTGATGCCCTTGGCAATGCGGTTCAGCGTCTTCGATGACACCACCTCGCCGAACAGGCTGGTGCGTTGCAGGAAGGCGCGGTGCGCTGCCAGCGTGGAGACCTCGGCGAACAGGTCATTGCGATCGATGAATTGGTGATAGAGAGAGCGTGGAATGCGCAGCGCCTGCACGAAGCTGATAGCGCGGTAAGTCTCCTCGGCCGGCACGCCGAACAGGCCCGAGAACTCGCCCACCAGGGCGCCGGCCGACAGCACGCTGCGAATTTCCAACGTACTGGGAATCATTTCGACACTGCCCGACAGTGCCAGGAAGATGTGGTCGTTGATGGTGCGCTCGCGCACCAGGATGGTGCCGGGGTTGAAGGTCACCACCGGATTGTTCATCAGGATGCGGATATCGTGGCTCGGCACCATGGGGAACAGCGCCAGTAGGAATTCGTAGGCGTAGCGCCAGATGAAGTCGTGGTTCGAGGGAATCAGCACATCCACCGTGCCGAACGATGCCGACGAGCCGATGGCTTTCTGCGCCCGGGTGCTGCGATGGGCCTTGTGGGCGAAGATGATCTTGCCCGAGGTGTCGTCGCGGAAGTCATAGGCGTCGCCGTGAATCATGCCGCCGCCCACATCCACCTTCTTGACGTCGGCCGGCTCGGCCATCTCGGCCACCACCCGGTCATAGAAGGCGGCGGAGCAGCCGGGCGCCGTGGAATCGTCGGTGACGAAGCCCTTCAGTACCTCAAGCCGGCAGATATCGGCCAGATGGGTATAGGTGCGGTAGCCGCCCTCCCACAGGGCGCGGAACTGGAAGGTCGTGGTCTCGACCGGATGCGGCGAAAACACCGGCTTGACCTCAAGCCCCTCGACATCGTTCCACTCGCTCATCACCAGGTCGCACACCTCGAAATAATCCGAGAAGGCGTCCTCCTCGATGGTGAGCAGCGCCGCCAGCTTCTTGGCCACCGAGGCCCGCACCAGCGGCGTGGCGTAGTATTTCAGCCGGTGGTCGGAACGGATCAGCGTCGTCAGCCCGGCAAAGTGGTCGTCGTGGGAATGGGTATGGAAGATACCCTCGATCTCGTTCACGCCGATGCCCAGCGCGGTCAGGCTGTAGAGGATGTTTGGCCCGGCATCCACCAGATAGACCTTGCCCTGGAACAACAGGATGCTGCCCATGCTCGGCCGGTTGATGTCCCAGCCGTCGCCCTCGCCGGAATGGATGACGGCGAAGTACTCGCGCTTGACCTGATGGAAGCCCAGCGGATAGGGCGAGTCATAAGTCTCGAACGCCGGCAGGTTAAGGTCCACCACAGTGGTCTCACCGTCATAGGAGAACTCGAAGACATTGAAGCGCACCCGGCGCACCATGACCCCGTTACGGATCTCGACCGGGTCCCTTTCGATGGCCTGAGTGTCGATCAGCTCGCCGGGATGACGGATCTTGCCGAAGGCAAACTTCAGCTTGAGGCGCATCATTTCCTTGGCGGTGGCGGGATCGATACCGGCCTCGATGATCTCCTCTTCGGTGACCAGCCCGTAATTGCCGCGGTAGATGTACTGCAACTGGGCGTGCACCTGCTCGGCACTCCCCACCAGCAGCGGCTTGCAGCCGGTATTGCCGGGGTGGCCGGGAATGATCATGCCCTGGCGATACAGCATCTGGAGGACGAGAAACTCGCCCAGATTCGAGAAGCTGCCGTTCTGCACCATGGCGTCGGACAGCAAAATGACATTGGGCCCGGCCTCGAACAGGACGCCATCCTGCTCGGTGGGCAGGATCAAGCCGCGTTTGATCAGGTGCTTGACGGTGTCGGCCGGACAACCGCACACCACCCGCACGTCGGCGCCGGGGGCCTCGACCCACCACACGCCGGTGGTCACTTCGATTTTACGCAAAGCCTGCATGACCAACCCCAAGGACCCCGAAGGGCCATTCCCGTCCGACAAGGAGTCTACGGCGATCCGGCCCAATTGGCAATCAATTGGACACTTTCGGGTAGGGCGCCTCCCTTCAAGAGGCCGGAATCAGCGACCGGAATCAGCGATAGGTCTCGCGCCTGACGGCAACGGGGTCGGCTCCGGCCGGAGTGGAGGACCCGGCCGGAGCCTTTACCGACGCCGCCACTGCCGCGGGTTCCCCCGCCATCAGCCGCAGCAGCGCCACCTGCTCGTCCACCTTGGCTTGAATGTGGGCGAGCTGGGTTTCGTCAAGGTGCCGGTACTTGCCGATCATCCGGACATAGTCGGCCACCGGAATGGGATTGTCGGGCGAACGGTTGAACTTCAGGCCCTCGGCCGGGGTGTATTCCCACAGGGTGACGAAGTTGCTTGCCACGCTCATGCGGCAGGCCTCGATCACCTTGTGCGCCGGCAAGCGCCAGCCGGTCGGGCATGGCGAGTAGATATGCAGGTAGGCAAAGCCCTCGAACGACTTCTCGATGGCGCGGTCGAGCTTCTGGTAGAAGTCCTCCATGTAGGCCGAGGACGCCGTCGCCACATAGGCGCATTTGTGCGCCATCATGATCATCGGCAGGTTCTTGGCATCCTGGCTCTTGCCGCGCATGTGCTCGCCCACCGGGGTGGTGGAGGTCCACGAGCCGAACGGCGTCGTGCTCGACCGCTGCATGCCGGTGTTCATGTAGCCTTCGTTGTCGACGCAGACATAGAGGATCTTGTCGCCGCGCTCGGCCGCACCCGAAACGGCGAGAAAACCGCAATCCGAGGTACCGCCGTCGCCGGCCAGCGCCATCACCACGATATCCTTGCGGCCGATGCGGTCGTAATAGCGCCGGATGCCGGCCAGCATGGAGGCGGTGTTGGTCAGCAGCGGGTGGAACACCGGCACCTTGGTGCCGGTCTTGCCATTGTAGCCCACCGAGCCCATGCCGGGGATGCAGCCGGGCGGCGTCGCCAACACGGCGTTGCTGCCGACCCGGCGCATGGTGTGGCGCATCAGCAGTTCGGAATTGCAGCCCTGGCAGCCGGCGAGACCGGGGACAAACTGGTCCTCGTTGCCGGCGTGACGGTTGAACAGTTGACCGGCGGTGCGCCATTCCAGCGCCCCTGTCGGGCAGGCCTTGGCGCAGGCGGGGTCGCCCGCGCACAGGTCGCACTTGGCCACCCGGTTGGAGCCGGGATCGACGGCGATGCCGCCATAGGCACAGCCGGCGGTGCACAGCAGGCAGTCGACGCATTTCGAGGCATCCCAGGCGATCAAGCCCGAGGCTCCATCCTTGGTCAGGGCCGCCGCCGGGCAGACCATGACGCATTTGGGGTCGCCGCACTGCTTGCACAGCGCCATTTCGAAGGCGCCGTCCCTGGCACCGGGCACGATGGCGATGCGGCTGGCGCCCTGCTTGGCGGACGCGCAGGCGGTCATGCAGTCGCCGCAGCCGTCGCACAGGCTCGGTTTGAAGGCCAGGGTGTCGAATGCGGGAGTCGGGGTCATGCTCATCTCCAGCCCTCGCTCATCAGGCGGCGTCCGGTTTCCAGCGGGCGGGCGAGGAAGTCGTCACGCACCGGGCCGAGGTCGACGCGGCGGCGGATCAGCTCGCCGATGATGCCGACGTCGAACGGTTCGTCCACCGAGGCGTAGCCCACCAGCCGGTCGTCGGCCATCACGATGCGGCGATAGCCGCCAGCCTCGTTCTCGGTCACCTCGACGCCGTCGCTGGCCGCCGCCTGCCCGATGGACAGGGCGACGCGGCCAAAGAAGCGGTAGGTGTTGACCGGCAGGCCGCCCTCGTAGGGCCGCAGGTAAGAGTCGCCGGCCATGTCGCGTCCGGCGGTGCGCCCCTGCTCCACCGCGGTGGGAATGATGCCGATCAGCGCCGTCTCACCGCTGGCGAAGTCCCGGGCCTGGGCCACGTCGCCGGCCGCCCACACATCGGGGAGGTTGGTGCGCATGGTGTCGTCGACCACGATGCCGCGATCGAGGGTGATGCCCGAACCGGCCAGCCAGTCAACCACCGGCTTGACGCCCGCCGCCACCAGCAGCAGGTCGGCCTCGACGATGCGACCGTCATCCAGGGTGACGGCGACGCCGTCGTCCTGCGAGACCACCGAGGTAGCACGGCGCCCGAGGAACAGACGCACGCCATGGGAACCGAAGGCATCCTCGATGCGGCGCGAGGCCTTGGCGTCGAAATAGCCGGGCAGCACCTGCCCCTGCATCTCAATGACGCTGACCGACAGCCCGGCCTCGGCCAGATTTTCGGCGGCATGCAGCCCGACCAGCCCGCCGCCCAGCACGACGGCGCTATGGGCGGTGCCCATGGCGGCGCGCAGGGCCAGCGCGTCGTCGAGCGAGCGCAGCACGTGAATCTTCACCGTATCCAGACCGCGAACCGGCGGAATGGCGGGGGCCGAACCGGTGGCGAGCAGCAGCTTCTCATAACTCCACACGTCGCCGGTGGACAGGGTCACCCGCTTGCGTCCGGCATCCAGCGACACCGCCCTGGACCGCGGCACGAAGGTGCAGCCCTCGGCGGCGAAGAAGTCGCCATCGCGCAACGATACCCGGTCGGCCTTGGAGCGCCCCGACACCACATAGGGCAGCACGGTGGGCGAGTACGGCGGATGGGCGTCCTGCGTCACCATGGCGACCGAGCCCTCGCCATCGACCTGACGGATGGCCCGCAGGGCTTCGAGGGCGGCGTGCGAGGAGCCGACGAGAAGGTATTTGGCCTCAGGCATGGTTCAGTCCCCCTCGTTCAGCCACACCGTCGCCGTCGCGGCCTCGCCGGCGGCGAGGCGCTGGGTGCGATCGATGACGCGGGCGAAGTGCTCGACGGTGATGTCGGCACCGGCCAGGCCACCGATGAAGCTCATGGCGGGCACGCGCACCGGGTGGTGGTAGAGCGCGGCCAGCACTTCCTGAAACACCGGGCCGCAGTTCCAGCCGAAATTCACCGCCCGGTCGACCACGCCCACCGCCTTGACCCTGGACAGCGCCTTGGCGATGGCGGCCGCCGGGAAGGGGCGGAAGGTCTTGATCTTAACCAGCCCGACGCGGTGGCCATCGAGGCGGGCCTCGTCGACGGCGTCCTTGCCGGCACCGGTCATGGAGCCGATGGTGACCAGCGCCACCTCGGCATCCTCCATGCGGTATTCCTCGATCAAGGGCGCCCAGTAGCGGCCGGTGCGGCGGCCCCACTCCTCGTGTGCCTCGACGATCACCCGCAACGCCTCCTGCATGCCGGTGCACTGGCCCTTGCGGTATTTGACGAACATGCCCGGCCCCGGTCCACCCGCGCCGCCGGTCAGAGGGTCCACCGCCATGGGGCGCTCGGGGTCGAGGCAGGCGTGCCAGTTGACGTTCTTTTCGCCGAGAAAGGCGTCAACCTCGCTTTGCTCGGGAAGTTCAACGCGCGCAACGCCGTAGGAGAGGTAGTTGCCGTCGTGGTTGACATTGACCGGCAACATCACATCCCGATGCTCCGCCACCTTGTAAGCGATTGGAATCGTGTCGCAAATTTCCTGCTGCGTCTCGCAGTACATATGGATCCAGCCGACTTCCTTGACGGTCATGGCGTCCTGTTGTCCGCCCCACACGCAGCAGGGCGACACCGCGTCGCGGGTGACTAGCGACACCACCATGGGCAGGCGCAGGCCGGGGGTACGGAAATAGGGCTCGAACATGAAGGCGAGACCCTGGGCGCTGGTGGCCGAGTAGGTGCGGGCTCCGGCCAGACAGGCGCCGTGCAGCACCGACAGCACCGAGTGCTCACCTTCGACGTCCATCAGGTCGGCGTCGATGCGGCCGTCGGCGATGAACTGGGCCAGGTACTCCACCAGGGAGGACTGCGGCGTGATGGGATAGACCGCCACCATGTCGGGGCGGGACAGCGACACCCCCCAGGCGGCCGCCTCGTTGCCGTCGCAAACCACCGTACGACCCGTGGGCTTGCCCATCACTCGGACTCCTCGATCATGACGATGGCGCGGTGCGGGCACTCCTCGGCGCAGATGCCGCAGCCCTTGCACACGGAAAGGTCGGCCTCGAACCAGGTCGAACGGGCGACCATGCACTGCACCGGGCAGTACAGCCAGCAGGTGGCACATTTGACGCAGCGGTCGCGATCGACCACCGGCCGCACGGCGCGCCAGTCGCCGGTCAGCATGGTGGAATGCTCCACCGCGATGGGGCAGAGATTGTCCGGAACGTTGGGCTTGGTCATGCCACCTTCTCCCGCAGTTCCACGACTTGCGTTTCCTCGAAGCCGCGCCGCACCGCCTCCAGGTTCTGCCTGAGGCCGGCGTCGCGGAAATCCTGCTGCTCCAGTGCCGTCTCCAGCGCCGCGATGGTGACCAGCCCCGAGGCCTTGGCGAAGGCGCCCAGCATGATGGTGTTGGTGATCGGACGCTTGAACACCTCAAGCGCAATGCCCACCGCATCGCAGGTGGCAACGCGGGCGAGGTGGCTGGGTGGCGCCAGCTCGGCCACCGCTTTCTTGGTGGCCTGCACCAGGATGCCGCCCGGCTTCATGCCGGCGAACACATCCACCGACCGCGCCACGGTGGGGTCGATCACCACCACGATATTGGGGCTGTAGATGTTGGTGACCTGGCGGATGACGCGATCGTCGAAGCGCAGGAAGGCGACGACGGGTGCGCCACGGCGCTCGAAGCCGAAGGAGGGAATGGCCATGACGTGGCGCCCCTCCTCCACCAGCGCGGTGGCGAGAATGGCGGAAGCCAGCACGGCACCTTGTCCGCCGCGGCCGTGAATGCGCACTTCATGCACGCCTTGGTCCTCCCACGTCACGCCCGACTCTGACGGTCGGATTAATTCGGTAATTCAGTACCGGGATACTAATATCTCCCTATCGCGGATGCAAGGACGATACGCCAGCCATGCATCACCTGCATGGATGCCCGGAACCGTTTCCGATTGCATATTAGCGTCCGGTGATGGCTTATACTTTCGGATAGGATGAATGCACTTTGGGATAATACAGGTTCATGAGCCACGAGATCCGCCCATTCGCCAATTCCAACGCATCCTTGCCCGGTGAGAGGACGCTGCGCGTCGTTGCCCTCGCCGGCATCTATGCCGCGGCGGTGGCCATCGTGGTGGCATTCTCGCCGCTGGCCGGACATGAGCCGCCCCACGGCCAACGCCTCGCCAACGTGCATCAGAACAGCGACCGCGCCAACTGACGCGTGCCGTCGTTCGAGGCGGCCTTCTGCTGTTTTCCCGGCGGTCGTCTCGCAGGGCGACTCCGTTCCCTCACAGCCCGAGATAAGCTTCCTTGACCTTGTCGTTGGCCAGAAGATTGGCTCCGACATCGGACAGCACCACCGCGCCCGTCTCCAGCACATAGCCGCGATCGGCGATGGCCAGGGCGGCGTAGGCGTTCTGCTCCACCAGGAAGATGGTGGTGCCGTTGTCCTTCAGCGCCTGGATGGTCTTGAAGATCTCGGCCACCAGCAACGGCGCCAGGCCCATGCTGGGCTCGTCGAGCAGCAGCACGCGGGGATTGCTCATCAGCGCCCGGGCGATGGCCAGCATCTGCTGTTGGCCGCCCGACAGGGTGCCGGCCGGCAGTTCCCGTTTCTTGCGCAGGATGGGGAACATCTCGTACATACGCTCGAGGTCGGCGGGCACGTCGGGGCCGTGGCGGCGATAGGCGCCCAGCCGCAGATTATCCTCCACCGACAGCGGGCCGAACACCTGACGGCCCTCAGGCACCTGCGAGATGCCGAGGCCGAGACGCTGCTCGGCCGGCATGCGGCTGATGTCGGCGCCGCCGAAGCTGATCTTGCCGGTGGTCATGGGCTGCACGCCCGAGATGCAGCGCAGCAGAGTGGTCTTGCCGGCACCATTGGCGCCCACCAGGGCCACCAGTTCGCCCTCGCCCACCACCACGTCGATGCCCTTGAGGGCCTGGATGCGGCCGTAGTGGCTGGTCAGGCCGGAGATTTCGAGAAGCATTGCCGCCCCCATCAGCCGTGTGTGCCGAGATAGGCGTTGACCACCTCGGAGTTGGCCCGCACCTCGGCGGGGGACCCCTCGGCCAGCTTGCGGCCGTAGTCCAACGCCAGGATCTGGTCGGAAATGCCCATCACCATCTTCATGTCGTGCTCCACCAGCACCACGGTGACGCCGCTGGCCGCCACCTTCTTGATGACTTCGTCGATTTCGCGGCTCTCGGTGGCGTTGAGTCCCGCCGCCGGTTCGTCCAGCAGCAGCATCTTGGGCTGCGCCGCCAGGGCGCGCGCGATTTCCAGCCGCTTCAGCGCGCCATAGGGCATGGAGGCGGCATCGGCATCGGCGTATTTCCCGACACCGACGAACTCCATCAGCCCAAGGCAATGCTCGCGGCACTCGCGGTCGCGCCGCACCAGACCGGGCAGGCGCAGCAGCGAGGGGATGATGCGGCGATCGAGGTGGAGGTGGGCACCCACCATCACGTTCTCGACCGCCTTCATGTTGAAGAAGATCTGGAGGTTCTGGAAGGTCCGGCTCATGCCCAGCGCCGCCAGTTCGTACGGCCGCATGCCCGAGACCTCACGGTCCTGGAACTGCACCCGGCCGCAGGTCGGCGTATAGACGCCGGTGATCAGGTTGAACAGCGTCGTCTTGCCGGCACCATTGGGGCCAATGATGGAGTGGATGGTCCCCGCCTCCACCGTGAACGACAGGTCCTCGATGGCATGGACGCCGCCGAATTCCTTCGACAGGCCCTCGACCCGCAACAGGCTCATCGCACCACCTCCCGCTTGCGCACCAGCAACAGCAGGCTGGGAAGCAGCCCCTTGGGCATGAAGATCATGGTTCCCATCATGATGGCCCCGAACACCATGGCCTCGTAGTCCTCGATGGCGGCCAGCAATTGCGGCAGCAGGGTCAGGATCACCGCCCCCAGCACCGCCCCGAAGGTCGACGCCATGCCGCCCAGCACCACCATGGTCACCAGTTCGACCGAGCGGAAAAAGCTGCCGATGTCGGGGGTGATGAAGCCGTTCTTGTGGGCGAACAGCGAGCCCATGACGCTGGCGAACACCGCCGAGACCACGAACACCAGCACCTTGTAGCGCGCCGTGTCGACGCCGACCACCTCGGCCCCCACCTCGGAGCCATGCACCGCGCGCAGCGCCCGGCCGGCCGGCGAGTCGATCAGGTTCAGCGCCAGCCACACCGCCAGCACCAGCAGCCCGGCGGCGACCCAGTACCACATGCGGTCACCCTTCAAAACCAGGCCCAGCAGCGAGAAATTGTCCACCGACATGCCGTCGGGACCGCCGGTGACCCGGGCTTCGGTCTTCAGCACGATGTGGATGATGATGCCGATGCCCAGCGTCGCCATGGCCAGGTAATGGCCCTTGAGCCGGAGGATCGGCCGGCCCACCGCAAAGGCCAGCCCGCCCACCACGGTCGCCGACAGCACCAGCGCCGCCATCGGCGGCAGGCCGTAGCGGACGGTGAGCAGACCCGAGCCGTAGGCGCCCAGCGCGAAGAAACCGGCATGCCCCAGGCTGATCTGGCCGGCATAGCCGATCAGCAGGTTGAGCCCGACGCAGACGATGGCGTTGAACAGGGCGTTGCACGCCACATCGTAGAAATAGGTGTTGGGGAAGGTGAGCGGCGCCAGCGACAGGCCAAGCGCCAGCAACACCAATCCTCCGGTGCGGGGAGTCTTGAACATGATTGTCACACCCGATCCGTTCCGCGCTTGCCGAACAGCCCGTTCGGCATGAAGAACAGCACGAACAGGATGATGATGAAGGCGATGGCGTCCTTATAGGCCGAGGACAGGTACCCCGAGGCCAGGGCCTCGGCGATGCCGACGATCAGCCCGCCGACGATGGCGCCGGTGCCGTTGCCCAGGCCACCCAGCACCGCCGCGCTGAAGCCCTTGAGGCCCAGCATGACGCCGGTTTCGTAGCTGGTGAAGGTGATGGGGGTCATGACGATGCCGCCCACCGCGCCCAGCATGGCCGACAGCGCGAACGACACCATCAGCACCCGCTTGGTGGCGATGCCCACCAACTGTGCCGCCAGGCTGTTATAGGAGGTGCCGAGCATGGCCTTGCCGAACAGGGTGCGGTTGAAGAACCACCACAAGGCGACGATCACCACCATGGCCACGCCCACCACCCAGATGCTCTGCGGCATCAGCGTGGCGCCGCCGACCGCGAAGGGCGTCTCGCCCGAGAACGCCGGCAGCGAGTGGAATTCCTTGTCCCAGACCAGCTGGGCGGCTCCCCTCAGGAAGATGGAGGCGCCGATGGTGATGATGATGATGGTCACCACGTCGGCGTTGCGCGCCGGCTCCACCGCGAATTTCTCCAGCGCCACGCCGACCAGCATGGCCGCGACCACCGCCAGCATCGCGGCCAGCGGCAGCGGCACTCCGGCCGCAACCAGGGTCGCGGTGGCCATGCCGCCGATCATGATGAACTCGCCCTGGGCGAAATTGATCACGTGGCTGGCGTTGTAGATGATGGCGAAACCCAGGCCGGCGAGCGCGTAGATGGCGCCCGAGGTCACCCCGGAAAACAGGTACTGCAGGAACGCGGCAAACATGTGTCCCTCGTCGGTAGAACGGCCCGCCCGCCGCTAGTGAGCGGACGGGCCGTCGATACGCGTCAGTCGATCAAAACCCAGTCGCCCTTGCGGATTTCCAGGATGTGGAAAGCCGAAAGCGCCAGGCCCATGTGATCGGTGGGCGACATGGAGACCAGGCCGCCGGTGCCGACATAGCCCGAGGTCTTCTCGATCTCGGCCCGCACCTTGGCCTTGTCCGACGAACCGGCACGCAGGATGGCGGCCAGCGCGATCTGCAGGCCGTCATAGGCATGGCCGGCGAAGGTGGACACCTCGCCCTTGAAGGCATCCTCGTAGGCCTTCTTGAAGGCGGCGACCACCGGCCTCTGCGGGTCGGTGGCGGCCAACTGGGTGGGGACCACCAGGCCGGCGGCCGGCAGGCGCACGCCCTCGGAGGCTTCACCGGCCAGCTTGATGTAATCCTTCGAGGCGACGCCGTGCGACTGGTACAGCGGCAGGGCGATGCCGAGCTGCTTGTAGTTCTTGGTCACCAGCGCCGGGCTCTGGCCGAAACCGAAGTTGAACACCGCCTGGACGCCGGGGGCATTCTTGACCTTGGTCAGCTGGGCGGTGACGTCGGGATCCTTGGGCGAGTAGACCTCGTCGGCGACGATGTCGATGCCGTAGTTCTTGGCCACCAGCAACGACTGGTCGTGGCCCGACTTGCCGAAGCCGGCATCCTCGGAGATCAGCGCGATCTTGGTCAGGCCGCGCGTCTTCATGTCGGAGAAGACCTTCTCGGCCGCCATGCGGTCGGTGTGGGGGGTCTTGAACACCCACTTCTTCACCGGCTCGACGATGACCACGGCGCCGGCAAGCGAGATGAAGGGGATTTCCGACTTCTCGACGATCGGCACCGCCGCCATGGTGGTGGCGGTGGTGCTGCCACCGATGAGGAGGTCGACCTTGTCGCTCTCGATCAGGCGCTTGGCGAAGGTGGCCGCCTTGTCGCCGGCGCCGCCGTCGTCATAGACCACCAGTTCGATTTTGCGGCCGAGCACGCCGCCTTCCTTGTTCATCTTCTCGACAAACAGTTCGATCGTCTTCTTCTCGGGGTCGCCAAGAAATGACGCCGGGCCAGTGGCCGACAGAAAGGCGCCGATCTTGATGGGATCGGCGGCAAAGGCCACACCCGAGGCGCCGACCATACCGACGGCAACGAGCGTCGCCGCCCCCCACTTCACGAGCTTCCGCATGATTTCATTCTCCTCCCTAGAACCCACGGCTATTTGCTGCCGCGTGATTCATCTAAAGACGTATTCTGCCCGAGGGCAACGAAATCCGCCAGAAAAAAATGCGCATTTACGTACCGATTTACGGTGTTGCAATCCGACCACCGCCTACCCCATCGGGTCGTCACCCCATAGCCAGAAGTATTACCCCTATTGAACAAACATTTACATTTCTGTAACGTTTTTGACGGGATAGGGCGGAGTCCTCCAACTGGAGGAGGTGAGGGGTGCAATGCCTGAGAACGAGCATTCACTGGCGGAGAAATTGCGCCAACAGAGAGACCGGTTCATAGCCTTCGCGTTTGCTGGCGCCGATCTCCTGCTGGAGATGGACCTCGAACACACGGTGGACTATTCGGCGGGAGCCGGCGAGGCGCTCTACGGCGTCACCGACCGGGATCTGGTGGGAAAGAAGCTGGAAGACTTCATCCTGCCGCGCGACCGCAAGAAATACTCGGAAGCTCTGCAAAGGCTGCAGAACACCGGCCGCCTCGATCACACGCCGCTGTCGGTGATGGGCAGCTCGGGCGCGGTCAGCCGCATGCGCATGGCCGGCATCAAACTGCCACAGTTCCCCAATGGCTATCACCTGGTGTTGAGCCGCGTGCCCCCCATGGTGGTGACCGACGAGCGCGGCGAGGCCGACCCCAGGGTCGATTTCGTCGAAATGGTGCGCCAGCGCCTCAACGAGGCCAACCGCCTGGGGCAGGACTACATGCTGACCCTGTTCGATCTGTCGAAGACCAATTTCGGCAAAAGCGAGCCGGCAACCATCCAGACCTTCTTCGCCACCCTGCACCACGAATTGCAGGAGGTTTCCGTCGGCAAGCTGTCGGCCGGGCACCTCAACAGCCGCACCATCGGCCTGGTGCACGACCAGAGCGTCACCCAGCAGACGATGCGCCGCAAGATCTCCGAGGTGGCCGGCAAGTTCAAGAACAAGATGGAGGGCGCCTCGATCTCGCTGCGCGGCAGCAGCCTCGAAATGAACGACAGCTCCATGTCCGAGGAGGACATCAACAAGGCGCTGACCTACATCGTCAACAATTTCGTGCGCGACAGCGCCCAGTTCACCCTGAAGTCGCTGGCCGAGGGCGCCCGCATCGCGGTCGAGGACACCCTGACCCGGGTGCGCAATTTTCGCGGCATGGTCAAGGCGGGCAAGCTGGGCTTCGTCTTCCAGCCCATCGTCAACCTGAAGAGCGGCGGCGTGCTGAACTACGAGGCGTTTTCCCGCCTCCAACACAATGGGCAGATGTTCGCGCCGTCCTACATCATTCCCTTCGCCACCGATGTCGGCGTCATCGGCGAGTTCGACCTGGCGGCGCTGAAGCGGACGCTGGAGATGATGAAGGCCGCCACCGAGATATCGCCGCTGGCTCACATCTCGGTCAATGTGTCGGGCACCTCGCTGGGCAATCCCGGCTTCTACCATGCCCTGATCAAGCTGATGGAGGCCCACAAGGCCCTGATGGGGCGGCTCATCATCGAGATCACCGATGCCGCCAGCATCTTCAACCTCGACGAGGCACGCCGCCTGTTGACCCGTATCAAGCGTCTGGGCGTCCGCATATCGCTGGACGACTACGGCGCCGGCGGTTCCGCCTTCGAGCTGTTGCGCGCCCTGCCCATCGACTATGCCAAGATCGATGCTCCCTATATCCACGACGCCCGCGACAAGAAGGGCAAGTCGGTGCTGCGGGCGATGACCGGCCTGTGCAAGGATCTCGGCATTACCACCATCGGCGAATGCATCGAGGACCAGGAGATGCTCGAAACCCTGCGCTCGGTAGGTGTCGAGTACGCCCAGGGCCACCTGTTCGCCCTGCCCACCGCCGACTGCGCCAAGAAGATCTCCTACTACAAAGACGCCTTGGGCATGAAGGCGGAGCCGGTCCGGGTGTGAGTGCTCGCCGCGTAAATGGCAGGCACAGGTCCGGCCATGACGATAGGGGGAGTTTCACCCCCGGTGGGTCGGCAGCATCGCTGGCAACTCAATAATCCTTGCGCCAGTTCAGACCGACGGCGCTGCCGGTCTGCTGGCCGAGGCTGCTTTCGACGCTGAAGCCGCGGCCCAGGTCCTGTTCCACCGTCACCTTGCCCAGACCGGCGGCACCCTGCTCGACCTTGACGAAGGTGTCGGGACCGATGTACTTGCCGGCGCTGACGGCCGGGCCGCCGCCGTTTTCCGTCGTGCCCACCCCGAGAACGTCGAGCCCCAGGGCGCTGCGCAGGGTGCCGATCGGATCGAAGCCGTTGGCCTCGCCACCGGCCAGCCTTCCGACCGCCAGCCGACCGAGTTGAATCTGCTGCAGCACCGACAGGCCGCCGGTTCCCTGACCGAACAGCACTCGGGCCAGCACCTCGTCGCGCGGCAGCGGCGGCTCCGAGGTGAAGTCGATCTCGGGGTGGCGCGCGGTACCACCCAGCATGACGCGGGCGGTGATATCCTTGGCCCGCGCCTCCGCCACCACCGCCAGGGCGGGATCGACGGGCACGGAGCCGGTGAAAGTCACCATACTGTCGCGCGTCAGGCGGAAGCTGCGGCCCAACAGGTCATACTCACCCCGCTCGGCGGCGAGCCTGCCGGTCACCTGCGGTTGCACCAGCGTTCCCATGACCTCCAGATGGCCCTGCCACTCGGACTCCAGCCCGCGGCCACGCACGAAGGCGCGCCGTACGGCCACATCAAGCCCGAGAGCAATCTCCGCCTCCGCCACCTCCGGTTCCGGCCCGGCCGAGCCGGCGGGGTGGCGAGCATTGACCTCCTCGACCTCCAGCGCCACCACCCCGCTGCCCTGCCGCTGGCCAAGATCGAACTCGGCCGTCTCCACCGCAAGGTCGCCACTCAGCCGCGCCGCGGTGTCCCTGCCGTCGAGGATGAGGCGCCCCGACAGGGTGGCATCGGCCTCGTCGCGGCGCACCACGCGCATGGCCGACAGGGTCGCCTCGGCATGATACGAGGCATCGTCGAGCCGCCCCTCCCCCATCAGCCGCAGCCGCCCGTCGCCGCCGTCGCCGCCCTGCATTTGCATCCGGATCCGATCGCCGGCCATGGTTGCGGTCCCCTCGATGCCGGTAATGACGGTGCCCTGGTCGAGATTTTCATAGCGCCCGCCGCGCACCAACGCCGAACCGGACAGGCGCGGCGCCGACAGTGTGCCGCCCAGATCGGCCTCGCCTTCCAGGCGGCCGGACAGCACGTGCCCCGCGAGCCTTGGTCCCGCGAGCCCCGACACGAGGTTCGCCAGCCGGCCCAATTCGCCCCGCACCGTCACCCGTCCCGCCACAGGGCCATCGCCGGGCAGCGGCGCCGTGCCCTCGGCGCGCAGCTCCAGCCGCTCGCCGTCGCGGGCGTTCACCACCGCCTCGGCCCGCCCATCGGCCCAGCGGCCGGCCAGCGACACCGCGAAGTGGCCGAGACCGGCGTCTGCCGATGCCGCAACGCCCACCCGCTCTCCCTGGAGATCGACCACCACGACAGAGCCGTTCAGCCGGACCGAGCCGCTCACCCGCCCTACGGCGCCCAGCCCCGGTGTCACCGCCTCCACCAGCCCGAGCGGCAACCGCTCCAGCCGAGCCTCACCGTCGAGGCGCCCAACCGCGAAGCGGCCCTGAAGCACCGCCGAACCCGATCCCACCGCCAGCCGCGCCGGGTCCAACCGCACCACCCCTCCCCCCCAGGCTACGTCAGCCGGCACGGCAAGGCGGACCTCCTCACCCGCCAGGGCCAGGCGCAATCTCTCCACCGTCGCCCGCTCCCACCCCAGGCGCACCGTCCCGGCCGCCGCCATGGCATCGATCGCCACTCCGCCAAGAACCAGGCCGTCGCCGTCGGCAGTGAGGCGGATCACCTCCTCCGTCAAATCGGCGGAAACTGCGGCGCGACCGACGACACCGTCTCCACCGGGCCACGTGGCGAGATCGGGAAAGACGCCGTCGAGACGGCCGCTCACCCCTTGGCCGGTCAAGCGGAGCGGCCCCGCCAGCCGCGCCCCGCCGGCCCCCGCCAGTTCCACCCACGCCTCGGGCAGGGCAAAGGCGACAACGGCACCCACCGGCGGCAGGCCGGCAACGGTCAGGCGGGACGACTCGGCGACACCCCACACGGCGAGATCGTCCAGGGGCCCCACCAGCCGGCCGTGCACCTGAACCGGGCCGGCGGCGGCGGGCGCCACGGCACCAATGTCCGGCAGATCGGCCTCGGCCCACAGGGCGATGCGCCGGCCCACCCTCCCCGCCAGCCACAGCCGCCCACGGCCGGCGTCGATGCGGGCGGCGCCGAGCCGCACGCCGTCGGGGGTCAACGCCAGCCGTGCCACGCCACGCGGCGACGGCCCCAGCAGGGTGTCGAGCGCCGCTCCTCCGGTGGCAAGGTCATGGACACGAAGGCGCAGGACACCCTGCACGTTCAACGCGGCCACATTTCCGGCGAGATGGGCGTGGGCATGGGCACGGCCGCGCAGGCCGGGACGCAGCACCTCCAGCCGGGGAAGGTCGGCCTCGGCGGTGACGTTGGCTCGGCGGCCCCACTCCTCCGCCGTACCGCGCAGCGACAGGCTGGCGCCGCCCCCCCGCAGGCGGGCATCGCTCAGCAGCAGGCGGCCGGTCACGGTCTCCACCTCACCCGCCGCGGTCACCTCCGCCAACGGCAGAGCCACTCCCGCCGCCACGGGATGACGAACGATGCCCTGCAACGCCACCTGCCAGCGCGCCCCGTCGGGAACGGCGCGAAGGCCGACCGACGCCGTCCGCCAGTGCAAATCACCGGCGCCGCCCTCCCCGACCTCGGCCGTGACGGTGAGCACCGGACGAGGCAACCGACCAGCCACCACGCCATCGGCCAACAATTCCCCGGCCAGTGGGACCCCGGCCACCCCCTGCCAGCGCGCCAAGCTCGGCAAAGCCAGGTGCCAACGCAGATCGAGAAAGTCGCGGCCGGCAGTGCCGGCCAGCCGGGCCACCACCCCGCCCTCCTCGCGGGCGATCAGGTCGACGCGGCCACCGCCGCCCAACACAGCCGCAGAGCCGGAAATCAGGATATCCAACGGCTCACCCGCCACCGACGGCCCCAACGCCAGGGGTATCGCCAGGGAATCGAGGCGCACCGCCACCGGAAAGCGGTCGAAAGCGGCTCCGCCGCCCGCCGTGCCGGAGGGCAGGCGATCCAGCACCACCCGCTCGGCGGCAAGGCGATCGAAGTCGAGCAGGCGGCGCGTCAGGCCGAGAGGGTGCCACTCAAGATAAGGCCGCCGCACCGTCAACCACACACCGGCCGCGTCGGCGACGGTCAGCCGGGCCGCCGAGACCACGAACGGCCAGTGGAGTTCGAAGCCGTCCAGTTCGACGCGCCGTCCCGGCTCCGAGGCCGCCTCGGCCAGCAGGCGCGCCGCCAGCCGCTCGCCGGGCGGCAGATACAGCAGCGCCACGGCGGTGAGAGCCGCAGCCGGCATGGCGATGGCGGCCACGATGAGGCGGCGCAAACGCGGGGACATGGGGGGAAATATGGGGGCCGGAAGGCTCCGGCAAAGGCCCCCTCTCCATGCGGAGAAGGGGCCGAAGCGAGGCTCAGGCGGCTATCCGCTTTTCTTTCAAAAAGGCGGCAAGGGCGCCGTCGTCGTGGGCGATGTGGTTCTTCAGCCAATGGGACAGGTAGTCGAACAGCTCGGCCGCTGCCCCCTCCTTGGCGGCCTCCACCGCCGGCTTGAGCTTGGCGAACTGACTGAGGAAGGCGGCATGATTCTGGCGGTGCTGCTCGGCCCCACCGAAGCCGTGCTTGGCCATCACCCCTTCCTCTTCCTCGAAGTGGGCGCGCATGCCGCGATCGATCTGCACCAGCATGGCCGCCGCCCCGGCATCGCCGGTGCCATGCATCATGTGGCCATAGAACTCGTTGAGCTGGCGGAAGACTTCCTGATGGTAGCGGTCCACCGAGGCCACGCCGGTATTCAGGGCGTTGTCCCAAGTGAGGAGGACCATGTCACGTTTGTCGGCCCGCACCTGATCGAGGAACTTGCGGACCTCGCCGCGCAGGTATTCGGCCTGTTGCGACAGATCGGACGAGGAGGCGTTGATCTGCTCGGCGGCCGCCCCGGTTTCCCGTGCCGCCTGCTCCACCGAGGCGATATTGCTGGAAACGGTCTCGGTGCCGGTGGCGGCCTGCTCGACATTGCGGGCAATTTCGCCGGTGGCGGCAGTTTGCTGCTGCACCGCCGAGGCCACCGAGGCGCTGATCTCGCCCATCTCGCCGATCACCGCCGAGATGGTGCCGATGGCCCGCACCGCGGCATTGGTGCCGTCCTGCACCGCGGAAATCTGGCTGGCGATCTCGCTGGTGGCCCGGCCGGTCTGGTTGGCGAGGTTCTTGACCTCGTTGGCGACCACGGCGAAGCCCTTGCCGGCGTCGCCGGCACGGGCCGCCTCGATGGTGGCGTTAAGCGCCAGCAGATTGGTCTGTGACGCGATATCGTTGATAAGGTTGACGATCTCGCCAATCTTGTTGACATTTTCGGACAAGGCGCGGACCTGCTGGGTGGTGTTCTGAGCCTCTTCCCCGGCGCGCGTCGCCACCGCCTGCGACCGTTCGACCTGACGGGCGATCTCGGCGATGGAGGCCGACAGCTCCTCGGTAGCCGACGCTACCGTCTGCACATTGGCCGAGGCCTGCTGCGCCGAGACGGCGACCGTGGTGGCCTGGGCGCTGGTCTCGGTCGCGGTGCCGGCCATCTGCCCCGAGGCGGCCTGCAACTCGGTGGCGGCCGAAGTCACTGTCTGGATGACCTTGCCGACACTGCCCTCGAAGGTGTCGGCCATCTTGCGCATGGCGGCCATCCGGTCGACCTCGGAACGGCGCTTCTGTTCCTCCTGGTCGGCCCGCAGCCGCTCCATGTCGATGGCGTTCTGCTTGAAGACCTGCACCGCCTTGGCCATCTCGCCGATCTCGTCGCCACGGCCCAGCGCGGGCACTTCGACGGCGTGATTGCCGCTGGCCAGGGTCAGCATGGCGCCGCGCAGCCCATTGAGGGGACCGGCAATGGACCGAGTGGTCAACACCGCGATCACGATGCCCAGCAGGAAGGCGGCGGCGGTCATGATACGCGTGGTCGTCTCAAGCCGGTCACTGGTCGTCTCGGCATTCTTCATGAATGCCACGGCCTTGTTCTGGGAGAACGCGATGACGCCCTGCAGGGTTTTGTTGATTTCCGCCACCTGGGCGGCGCCACGCGTCTTGGTGATGGCGGCTGCGTCATCGCGGCGGCCATCCTTGAAGGCGGTGATAACATCGTCCCGAATCGGCTTCCAGGCGGCGAAGGCGGCAGCGGCCGCCTCGACATCGGCCTTGTCACCCAAGAAGCGTTCGCGCACCACCGCGAACTTCTCGTAGACCCGCTTCTCGCGCGCATCGACGTCGGCCACCGCGCGCTCCATTTCGGCGGCGTCCTTGGCCAGGGCGACGTCCTTCATGGACCGGTGCATGGCGATGATGTTGGCATCGGCATCCGCCAGCGCGTTGGTCACGGTGAAGGGATGCTTGTACAGTTTGGCCGTCAGTGAACTCAGCTGTTCGCTGCTGTTGTCGGCAATCAGACCGATGGCGACGGTGAACAGCACAAGCACGGCAAAGCCGGCGGCGAGCCGGGTTCCGATCTTCAGGTTGGCGAACATGATCTGGTCCTCTCTCCCGGGTGGCGTAACCATCGCGCGGGGGACACGGAGCGGCGCCCGAAGAAGAAGAAGGGGCTCTGACCCGAACGTTCCCATCCTTGCTGGATGGCCAATGATGCCGATTTCAGACATCTAGCCATAGGTATATATCACCTAACCATTTGGCACAACAGCGCCCCCAAAACATATCCCTTCGTATAGTTTCGGGAAAGGGAGCGATGCCCGGCAGCGCGATCCTGCTACCCTCGCGGCCATGCTGGACTACCAATTCCCCCTCTGGCGCCCGCCCTCCGAGGGCGACAACCTGATCCTCCAGGCGACGCTGGGCTGCGGCTACAATCATTGCAGCTTCTGCTCGATGTATAAGGGCAAGGGTTACCGCGCCCGGCCGCTGGACGAGGTGTTCGCCGACATGGACCTGGCGGCGCGCGACTGGCCCCAGGCGCACCGGGTCTTCCTCGCCGATGGCGACGCCTATGGACTGCCCGCCGCCACCCTGGCCACCCTGTGCGACCGGCTGGCGGAAAAATTCCCCGGACTGCAACGGGTCACCGCCTACGCCACTCCCTTCAACCTGCTGCGCAAGACCCCCGAGGAGATGGCGCTGTTGAAGGCCAAGCGGCTGTCGCTGGTCTATCTCGGCATGGAGACCGGCTCCGACCTCTTGCTGCGAAAGATCGCCAAGGGCTCGGCCAAGCAGATGGAGGCAGCACTGCTGAAGGCGCGGGCCGCCGGGCTCAAGGTCTCGGCCACCGTCATCACCGGGCTGGGCGGCAAGGCGCTGTGGCGCGAGCACATGGACGCCACCGCCGACATGATCAACCGGGCGCCTCCCACCTACCTGTCGACGCTGCAACTCGGCCTGGAGGACGAGGTGGCACCACGGTTTTTCGAACGCTTCGGACCCGAATTCCAGTGGCAGGACGACCGCGGCGTGCTGGAGGAACTGCACCGCCTGGTGGAGCGCCTGCAACCGCCCTCGCCGGTGATCTTCCGCTCCAACCACGCCAGCAACGCCCTGGCGCTGGCCGGCACCCTGCCCAAGGACAAGGGCCGCCTGCTGGCCCAGTTGGAGGCCGCCCTGACCGGCCAGGTCGGACTGCGGCCGCGCTGGTTGCGCGGGCTTTAGCGGCGCGCACCAAATCGATCGCAGACCGCGCTCAGCCGCCATTGCGGCGGCGGCCAAGCGGCCGGAAGGCCGCGCCCGGCGAGGGACTAACGAATAAGCCGCCTTGGGGCGGCGGCCAAGCGGCCGGAAGGCCGCGCCCGGCACGGGTCGACCATAAAGCTGGACCATCATGCCTCATATTTGAGGCCTGATGGTCCAGGCCGTTGGTCGCAGTCCCTCCGGCGGGGTTTCGCCCGATTGGCTGGCTGCCTACACTCGCGGCCTATGAAGTGCCGAGTGCCTCTCCTCCTCCTCGCCCTCATCACCCTCAGCTTCCCCGCCCTGGCGCAGGACGTCGCCTACACCGTCGAGGTGACCGGCATCGAGGACGCTGACCTTGCCGAGGCGGTGGAGCAGGCCTCGCGGCTGGTGTCGCTGGCCGACCGCCCCCCGGCCAGCACGGCGGCCCTGCAGCGCCGTGCCGACGATGACGGTGACCGCATCCGCGAGGTCCTGCGCGCCGAGGGCTATTACGACGGCGACAGCACGATCACCATGGACAGGACCGCCCAGCCGGTGCGGGTGGCCATCGCGGTGACGCCGGGGCCGGCCTACCGGCTGACCAGCTTCTCCGTCCGCCTGACCCCACCCCCCGGCAGCCCGCCGCCCGAACCCATTACGCCGGAGGCTCTCGGCGTCGAACTCGGCGAGCGCGCCCGCTCGACGGTGGTGGTGGCGGCGCAGGCGGCCCTGCTGCGGATCCTCGCCGAACAGGGCCGACCACTGGCCAAGGTCGACGACCGCCGCGTCGTGGTCGACCACGCCACCGGCGAAATGCGGGTCGAGATGGACGTCGCCACCGGCCCCCACGCCCGCTTCGGCCCGGTGACGGTCGCCGGCCTCCGCCACCTCGACGAAACCTGGGTGCTGAACCGCATTCCGTGGCGCGAGGGCGACTATTTCGACCTGGCGGCCCTTGAGACGCTGCGCCGCCGGCTGATGACCAGCGGCCTGTTCGGCTCGACCAAGCTGACCACCGCCGGACAGGCCGGCGCGGACGACCGCCTGCCGCTCACCATCGAGGTGACGGAGCGCGACCTGCGCTCGGTAGGCATCGGCGCCAACTGGTCCTCGGCCGAAGGCTTCGGCGGCGAGACGTTCTGGGAGCACCGCAACTACTTCGGCGGCGCCGAGCACCTGCGCCTGTCGCTGGCGGCCAGTGAAATCCGCAACGCCGCCGAGGCCAGTTGGCGCGACCCGGACTGGGGACGACGCGACCAGGATCTGGTAACCGCCGCCACCCTGGAGGAGCAGCGCACCGCCGCCTACTCCACCCGCACCGCTGGCGTACGCGCCGGCCTGGAATGGCTGCTGTCGGAACAGTGGCGGGCTGCGGCGGGAGGTGCGGTGGAGCGCACCTATGAAGAGGAGAAGCTTCGCCTGCGCCAGTTCACCCTGGTGTCGATCCCGTTGCAGGTGCGCCGCGATTCCAGCGACGATCTGCTCGATCCGACGCGGGGCAACCGAATGCTGCTGACGGCGCAACCGTTCGCCGAGGCCCTGGGGTCAACCGTCGGCTTCACCCGCGCCGAACTGAGCGACACCCAATACCTGCAACTGCTGGCCACGCCGCGGCTGATCCTCGCCGGATGGGGGCGACTCGGCACCATCCTGGGCGCCAAGGCGGCCGACATTCCCGCCGACAAGCGCTTCTATATCGGCGGCGGCGGGTCGGTGCGCGGCTACGGCTTCCAATTGGCCGGACCGGTGGACGCGGCCGGCGACCCCATCGGCGGCCGTTCCGAACTGGCGTTCGGCGGCGAGATCCGCGCCCGAGTCACCGAAACCATCGGGCTGGTGCCCTTCGTCGAGGCCGGCAGCACCTATCAGCAGACTTGGCCCGACCTCGATCAGCGCCTGTTCCGGGCCGCCGGTCTCGGCCTGCGCTATCACACCGCGGTCGGACCGGTGCGCGCCGACATCGCCTTCCCACTGGACCGGCGCGACGGCGTGGATGCGCCGTTCCAGGTCTATTTCAGCTTCGGTCAGGCGTTCTGAGGGGCGGACCCCATCTGCAATTCCATGCCGTCACGGGCGGCGAAGGCGCCATCCCAGGCACTGCGGGCGTCCGCCTCGACCGTTTCCATGAAAGAGTCGGCATGGTTGGGGTCGTGATGGAAGATGGCAAGGCGCTTGACGCCGGCCGCCCGGCACAGTCGCACCCCCTCCTGCCAGGTGGAGTGGCCCCAGCCGATCTTGGCGGGGAATTCCTCGTCGGTATAGGTGCTGTCGTAGATCACCAGATCCGCCCCCTGGATCAAGCGCAGGATGTTGTCATCGGGCTGGCCGGGAGTGTGCTCGGTGTCGGTGACGTAGCACACCGAAACGCCGTCATGCTCGATGCGATAGCCGGTGGCATTGTTGGGGTGCCTGAGCGGCGCGGTCCGCACCACGATGCCGTCCGTCAGGGTCAGCGTCTCACCGGCGTTGAAGTCCTGATAGGACATCACGCCCTGCATGGCGGTCAGCGGCACCGGAAAGGTGGGGTTCTCCATCTGGGCCGCCAGCACCCCGCGAATGCCGCCGGGCTTGCCCGCCAGATGGCCGGCCATCAGCCGCAGCTGGAAGACCGGGTTGAAGGCCGGGCCGAAAAAGGGGAAGCCGTTGATGTGATCCCAGTGGGTGTGGGTCAGCAGCAGGGTGGCCGAAGCGACACCCCGGCGGGTGAGATCCTGGCCGAGCATCCGGATGCCGGTGCCGGCGTCCAGGATGATGACCTGGTCGCCGATGGCGATCTCGATGCAGCTGGTGTTCCCGCCGAACACCATGTAATCGGGCGAAGGGCAGGCAATGCTTCCTCGCACCCCCCAAAACTTCACCTTATACGCCATGAACTTCGCCTCCCCGTCGAAAGCATCCGCCACCTTATCCGTTATGTGGGGACAGCGCACCCTCTTTACTGGAACGAAATGAAACGACGGAAGAGGCTCAGGCCACCGTAACCGGCGCACCGACATCCAGCGCGAGCACCCTGGCGGCGCTGCCGCCATTGACCGCCACTTCCGCCAGGCCGCAGGAGTTCTCGTACCAGAACGCCTCCCCCGCCGGCACATCGCCGAAGGTGCGAGCCCGCGGCAGCTCCCGACCGCCGGCCAGGAGGCGCGCTCGGGGGGCAAGGGCGGCGGCACGCAAGCCGCTCATGGCATTGCCGAAGCGGTCGACATAGACGATCTCGGCAAGATCGTCGGGCCAATCCGGACGGGCACCGGGAATGTAGGGGCGGCAGCCGGCCGCCTCGGGGACCATCCCCGAGGCCAATCGCGCCGCCACCGGGGCGAACAGGTCGCGGCCGTGGAAGCTGGCCGACAGACGTTGCGGCCGCCAGGTGATCTCCCAGAAACGCGTGACGGAGGCGCGGCGCGACAGCGGCTTGAACAGTCCGTTATCGGGGCCGACCAGCAAGCGGCCGTCCATTTCCGCCACCATGGGAGTGCGCTGGGTGCCGACGCCGGGATCGACCACGCACAACAGCACCGCGCCGGCCGGCATCTCGGGAGCCAGCGCCGCCAGCAAATAGCCGGCACGGCGCGGATCACAGGCGGGCGCATCCGCCATCAAGTCGACCACCGGCACTCCCGGCGCCATGCCCAGCAGCACCGCCTTGACCTGGCCGACATAGGGACCTTCGACACCGAAGTCGGTGAACAATGCGATCATTCGACAAACCTAGGTTGCGATCATGGCTATCGCAAGGGTGGGGCTGCACTTGACCGTCGGCCCCCTGGTTGTCATAATGTTCGTGAGGAAATGCTCCGGGGCCGATTGTCGGACCGGAAGCTGCCGACGGTTCGATCCCCATGGGTGGACCGGTTGTCATGTTGCTCAATGGGAGGATATGACCATGCGTAGACGATGCAACACCGACCGTTAGCTGCCGCTTAGGCCTTACGTTCATTCGCGGGTTCATAATTCGCGGATGCAGTGTCTGATTTGCTGATGGAAGGAATAGAACCATGTCCGTTGCCACTTTGCCCGTCGTCGACAGTGACGCCGGTCTCGCCAAGTATCTCAGGGATATCCGCGCCTTCCCGGTCCTTGAGGCCGAGGAGGAATACATGCTGGCCCGGCGCTGGGCCGAGCACGGCGACACCTCCGCCGCCCACCGGCTGGTCACCAGCCATCTGCGCCTTGTCGCCAAGATCGCCATTTCCTACCGCCATTACGGCCTGCCGGTGGCCGATCTGGTCAGCGAGGGCAATATCGGCCTGATGCGGGCGGTGAAGAAATTCGACCCCGAACGGGGCTTCCGCCTCGCCACCTACGCCATGTGGTGGATCAAGGCCTCCATCAACGAGTTCGTGCTCAACTCGTGGTCCATGGTCCGCATCGGCACCTTGGCGGCCCAGAAGAAACTGTTCTTCAACCTGCGCCGCATCAAGGCCCGCATGCGCCTGCTGGAATCGGGCGATCTGGCGCCCGAGCATGTCCGCACCATCGCCAGAGAGCTGAAGGTCGGCGACGACGACGTGGTGGCCATGAACCGCCGCATGTCGGGCCGCGACTCCTCGCTCAACGCCGTGGTGGGCGAAGGCGGCACCGAAATCCAGGACCTGATGGCCGACGAGGCCGACAACCAGGAGACCACGCTAGCCCACCGCCAGGAACTGAGCCGCGGCCGGATGCTGATCACCCAGGCCATGGCCTTGCTTACCGACCGCGAGCGCGAGGTGTTCACCGAGCGCCGCCTCCGCGACACCCCGGTGACGCTGGAGGAACTGGGGCAGCGCTACGGCGTGTCGCGCGAACGCATCCGCCAGATCGAGGTCAAGGCCTTCGAGAAGGTGCAGGGCGCGGTGATGGCGGGGTTCGCCTAAAGCGTAATGCCCTAAATGTGCATCACGCTTTGGGCCTTATGATTCCGCCCTCGCCGGACGCGGCGTGCGCCAGATTTGGCGTTCACCGCTCTAGCAGGGTGCGGAAATGCTCTTCCCGCCGCCCTTCATCTCGTCACCCCCGCGAAGGGGGTCCATGT
>CAJANL010000115.1 GCA_903941105.1 uncultured Rhodospirillaceae bacterium | reverse complement strand
GCCACCATGCCGCGCTCGGCGAAGGGCAGCAGGCGGGCCAGCAAAGGCCGGTCGTAACCCAGCGCCTGGGCCTGGATCAGCAGGGCCGGAAGGTCGAGACCGGTGATACCGCCACGCGGGCCGATGCGGATGGCGCCGATGGCCCCGGTCAGGAGTTCCCAGGCTTGCCAGCCCGTCTCCGTCAGGGGGGCGTTGCGGTCATAGGGGCAGTCACAGTTTCCGCCGCAGCCCCGACAGTATTCCGGCCCGCCGCCGAAGTGCCATTCGGCGCGGGCCTGGAGACGTTTCCCTCGGCGATGACCGCTTCATGGGTTTCGGTGTACTGGACGACGAAGGACTCGGCCATGCGGGGGAGCTGCATCAGCTCGGCGATGCTCGTGTCTGAGACCTCCGCAGGCTCGTCGGCCTCATCCAGAACGCCCTTCCACTTGGTGATGGCGGAACGGGCCAGACCTTGGGCGAACAGCATCTGCGACAGCCCCGCCAGGGCGTCCTCGTCGGACAGATCGGGCAGGCCGGTGATGTCGGCCCCGGCCGCCTTGAGATCGGCATGCTCGGCGGCGATGGCGCGGGCCATGCGCCAGCCTCGGGCACGGGCGGCCTCATAGACCGCCGTGGTCAGGGGGCGGACGAACACCCGCACCCCGTGGGGCAGATCGAGCCAATACGGCTCCTTCGACAGGGAGAGTCTGATCATGACCCGTACTCCGCCACGTCATTGACCAGGGTCACGCGCAGCAGATAACCCACCACCGGATCGCGGGCGGCCCGCCAGTCGTAGCTGGCCTGGATGCCGCCGGGGCCTTTGATCTCCTGCTTCTTCTTGGGGCAAAAGACGCGGGGTAGATGGAAGGTCAGGGCAAAGGGCGAGCCGGGAATGGTGAAGCCGTATTCCATCGCCACCGGGCTCTCGGCGGCGATGGCGGCGGTTAGGGTGGTGTCGGTGCCGAAGCGAATGTCCACCGAACCCTCGGCGGTGGCTTCGGTCTCGTCCACGCCGTCGATCAGGCCGTCGGCGCGGATGGTCTCCACCCGCTCCAGATTGTTGGAAAACGACAGCTTGCCGCCCACCACGTTGGCGAGCTGGCCGCCGCCAACCCGGATGGTGCCGCTGCCCTGGCTGAACCGCTTCAGCGCGAAGGTCGCCGGGGTGGCGTCGATGGTGGTGGCGGTTTCGGTCTCGCCCTGGGCGATGACGGCGATGCTGGCGTTGGCGGCGCCGGAGCGGGCCATGTCGAAGGACAGCTTGTCCAGTTTGACGCCGCCATGACGGAAGAACTTCGGTGCCGCCAGTTGGGCGTGGCCGATCTCGATGGCGAGGCTGGGCAGCGTGCCGCCCGAGGTGAAGACATGGTTGAAGGTGCCGTCACCGTTATCGGCGGTGGCGGGGGTGCCGAACAGGCCTTTCAGCCAGAAGCCGAGCGCCCGCACATCCAGCGGCACGCCGATATCCCCCTCGTCCTTGATCGCCTCGTAGAACGGATCCTGGGCATCGCGGCCCTGGCCCAGCAGCGGGTCGTAGCCCAAGGGGCGCTCGGCCCCCAGGCTGGATTCCTTAAACGACAGCCGTCCATAGCCGTCGGCCGGAAGCACGCCGTAGCTCGCCTCGAAGGCGGCCAGCAGCACGCAATCGGCGCCGTAAGCGCGCGTCTTGCCCATGATCGGAGTCCTTGATGGATTGGAAATCAGCCCAGCGGGTCGTCACTGGCGTAGTGGATGGTGACCGGCACCGTGGCACCGCGCAGGGCGGCGGCGCCGTCGATGGCTAGGCCGGAAGTCTTGGGGGCACCCCAATCCAGCCATTCGGCCAGACCACCGAGAGAACGGTCGGCGGCCAGGGCATTCCCCACCGCCATCAACAAGGTATCCAGCGCCGCACTGTCGTCGTCCTGGCCGCGTTGGAGGATGACCTCGATCTCGGTCTGGTGTTCCCACAGGTAGGAGATTGGCGAGAGCAGTACCTCCGGGTCGCCGGGATCGCCGTCGCGCAGGATGATCAGGCCACCGGCGGGGACCGTTTCGGGCAGCGGAGCTTCCCGTTTGACCGTGGCGCCGGGCACCGTTTCCAGCCGCGCCAGCAGGGCGGCGAGGATCTGTTCGCGGATGGAGGGCATCACGATC
>CAJANL010000114.1 GCA_903941105.1 uncultured Rhodospirillaceae bacterium | reverse complement strand
TGCTCTTGCCCACATTGGGCAGGCCGACGATGCCGCAGTTGAAACCCATGTCGAACAACTCCTTTAGCATTCTTGAGAACCCTCCCCTGCCGCAGGCGGGGGAGGGCAGGGTGGGGGCCCAACGAGCGCAGCGAGGCGGGAGTGCATCCGCCGGCACCACTCTCGCCTTTTCCGACGCGGCACCGGAGCATCAGGGAACACACATAAACACGGATGGCGCTTCGCGCCGCACGGATGATGGGGTGGACGGCCCCTGCTCACCGGCGTCGTAATGCGCCAAAGTGGTCGTTGTTGAAACAGACCATAGAGGGGGCCGTCCATGGCAGAGATTAGCATGATCGGGTTGGACCTGGCGAAGAGCGTTTTTCAGGTGCACGGTGTCGCTGCGGCAGGGCAGGTGTCGATCAAGCGTCAATTGCGGCGGGGCGAGGTGATGAGGTTCTTCGCCAAGCTTCCGCCGTGCCTGGTGGGGATGGAGGCGTGTGCGTCGGCACATTATTGGGCGCGCGAGCTGACGAAGCTGGGCCATGAGGTGCGGTTGCTGCCGCCGGCCTACGTCAAGCCCTACGTCAAGCGCGGGCGCAAGAACGATGCCGTGGATGCCGAGGCGATTTGCGAGGCGATGCAACGTCCGCGGATGCAGGTCGTGCCGATCAAGACCGAGGAGCAGCAGGCCGTTCTGTCGCTCCATCGCGTGCGAAGCCTGCTGGTGACCCAACGCACGATGCTCGGCAATGCGGTGCGGTCACATTTCGCCGAATTTGGCATCATCGTGCCGGCGGGTGACGGAGGGCTCGGCAAGTTGATTGTGCTTGCGCTCGACGCCGAAGACCAATCTCTGCCGCAGGCCGCGCGGGAAGCGCTGGCGATGCTGGCGGCGCAATGGCGCGAGACGGACGCCAAGATCGCCGCGCTTGACCGTGAAATCGTCGTCTGCCATCGCGCCAATCCCGACAGCGTGCGGGTGGCCACCATCCCCGGCATCGGCCCGCTGACCGCCAGCGCCCTGGTCGCCGCCATCGGCGACCCCGGGCGTTTCGAGACAGGTCGCCACTTTGCCGCCTGGCTGGGCTTGGTGCCGAAGCAGAATTCCAGTGGCGGCAAGGACCGGCTGGGCAGCATCACCAAGATGGGCGACCGCCGCCTGCGGTCCCTGCTGGTGGTTGGCGCCACCGCCGTCCTGCGCCATCGCCAAAAGGAGAAGGGAACCTGGCTGGCCGGCCTGCTCGCCAGAAAGTCGGCGCGGCAGGTGACGGTTGCGCTCGCCAATAAAATGGCCCGCATCGCCTGGGCCATCCTCGCCCACGGCGGCACATATCGGGAGCCGGCGGCTCGCGCCGCCTGACCCCGCCCACCCACCCCGCCTCTCGGCGGGCAACCGATTGCGAGGGCGATGAAAGCGTGATGGCGACCGGTCAATCCAACGAACGGCAGAACCCAGTTCCGTGTCATGATCTTCGAGATCGGACGGATGATTTTGGGTGCCGCTTCTGCGGATCACATCATGGCCAGCGGCCAGTGGCCGCGCAAACAGGCCGGACACATGACTGCACCCGACCGGGGACCTGCGCCACATTTTCCTTGCAACCCAGGGGCCGTCCACACATGAACTCGGATAAGGATAGAAAATATTTAGTCTTATCCGAGTTCATCCGTTCAGCCGCGTAGCGGCATCTGCGTTCATCCGTGTTGCCCACGATTGTCGGGCCATTTGAAAGATGCC
>CAJANL010000113.1 GCA_903941105.1 uncultured Rhodospirillaceae bacterium | reverse complement strand
CCCTTGCGGGTGTAGAGGTCGAACCCCGCCTGGCGCAGCCAGTGGATGGCCTGATCCTCCAGCACATGGCCGATGGCGAAGATGCGGAGCGTCCGGCCGTCGAAGCCGGCGCCCTCGTCCTTGGGGGCGCCGACATATTCGAACTGGAGCGCCCGGTCGCACGGCACTCCCAGCCGGGAGGCGCCGAGATAAGTGCGGGACGGTGTGGCGTCCCGCTCGGCGACCAGGGCGTCGTCGATCAAGGCGTTGACCCGTTCCGCCAATTTGGGCCGGTGATTGAAGTCCAGCATCAGAACGGAATCTCCATGCCGTCGGAGGTGGCCTGGGCGCGCATGGCGTCCTGGAATCCCTCGACGGCGGCCTCAATCAGGGCGCAGACCTGGGCCTCGGTGAGACCGGCCAGCGAGGTGTCCCAGCCGATCTCCTCCATCAGCTCGGCCACCGGCTTGACGGCGGCGTGGATGGCTGCGTCTTCCTGGGGGGTGAGGTCAACCATGGTGGGCCGCTCCCGCGCTAAACGCGTCCAGAAGCCTTGGCAGCCCTTGGAGCAGAACCAGACCGATGGCCGGCGCCGCTTCGAAACCACAGGATCGCGCCAGCCAAAGCCACGGGTCGGTCGCCGACAGACGGCACAGAGCGCCCCACGCGGATGCCATGCCCGCAGGCGGGCGGCGGCGGTTTCGGTCATGACCGGCCTCCATCACGCCGCCCTCCGGTTGGAGCCATCGCGGGCCTGGGTCACCAGGGCGCGGATGGCCTGACGGTTGAAGCGGAACGCCAACAGGGCGGAGGCCTGATAACGGGTCAGCCCGAAATCCTGGCGGCACTCCGCCGGCAGCAGGGCCAACTGCTTGTCGGTGGGCGGCTGGCCCAACCAGCGCTTGCTCTTGTGAGCGCTTTCGTCGGTCTCGTTCTCGTTGAGCCAGTCGTCGGCCGCCGCCAGGCAGATGGTGCGTTCGCCCACCGCCAGCAGGCGAGGCTGCTGGCGGTGCAGGCCGCCGATGGCGCTCCACAGCCCGTCGAGGAAGAAGATGCCGCCCCAGGCGTTGAAGCCGCTGGCCACCAGCGCCGCGTCGTCACCGAACAGGTCGCACCAGCGGAAGCTGGAGCGTTGCAGCAGATCGACCTCGGTCATGGCGAAGTCGTTGATCGGGATCACTTCGCTGCCGCGCTGCCAGACATAGCCGCAGATCGGGCATTCGGACACGCCGAGCGGCACGCTGGCCCCGCATTCCGGGCAATCCTTGGACGGGGCCTCGCCGCATCCCTCGTGACCGTCGAGATCGACGTCCTGTTCAAGCGAGCCGTGCAGCAGGGTAGAGGTGCCGAAATCGAGGACGACGCAGTCGGTTTTGACCAGTCCGGGATGCTCGTCGGGGCAGATCGTGCGCAGTCCCCGGCCGACCATCTGGATCATGGTCGACTTGTAGGAACTGGGCCGCAGCAGCACCACGCAGGAGGTGGGCGGGTGGTCCCAGCCCTCGGTCAGCACCGCAACGTTGACCACCACCTGGGCCTCGCCGCGACCATAGGCGGCCAGCGCCGCGCGGCGCTCGGCCTCGCCCATATCGCCGATCACCATCACCGCCGGGATGCCGGCGTCGTTGAACGCCGCGGTGACGTTGCGGGCGTGGTCCACCGTCGAGCAGAACACCACGGTCTGGCGGTTGCCCGCCTTTTCCCGCCAATGCGCGACCACCGCCTCAGTCACCGGCGCCCGGTTCATGATGGCGTCGACCTGGGTCATGTCGAAGTCGTCGGCGGTCCTGCGCACCCCGGCCAGGGCGTCCTGGACGCCCACATCGACCACGAAGGTGCGCGGGCGGACCAGATGACCGGAGGCAATCAACTCGCCGATGCGGATCTGGTCGGCGACATTGGAGAACACCGGCCGCAACCCCTTGCCGTCGCCGCGATTGGGGGTGGCGGTGACGCCGAAGATGCGGCACTGCGGATTGCGGGAGAGCGCCCGGTCGATGATGCGGCGATAGCTGTCGGCGGCGGCGTGATGGGCCTCGTCGATCACCAGCAGGTCGAGCGCCGGCATGCCGTCCAGATTGGCCGCCCGCGTCAGGGTGGGCACCATGGCGAAGGTGACCTGGCCCTGCCACGACTTGG
>CAJANL010000112.1 GCA_903941105.1 uncultured Rhodospirillaceae bacterium | reverse complement strand
GCCTCGAACTCGGCCAGGTAGCGGGTGACGTATTCGCGGAACTCGCCGTCGTCCTCGAACTTGTTCTTGATGGCGGCGATCTGGTGCTTGTCCAGGTTCTTGAGGATCTTGCGGACGAAGATGCTCTGGTCCCCGGCATGGAACTCGCGCCACGCCTTCTCGTCGATATTGGCCTGGAAGATGCGGCCGATATCCACCGACAGGGACTGCAGCTTCTCGACGATGAAGGCGGCATTCTGCAGGAAGTGCTCGACCGAGGAGGCGGTGCGCTTCTCGTCCAGTTGCTGGCCACGCAGTTCGGCCAGCTTGGAGGCGTTGACCAACTCCTCCACCTGACGCGAGAAGGTGCTGCCGAAGCTTTCCGCCTGCTGCGCCAGCCGGTCGCCGGTGATGCCGAGGTCGCTCGACTTCTGGCGGACCATCTCGAACGAGGCCTCCAGCTTGGCGTTGGTGCGGTCGGTGGATTCCTGGAGTTCGCTGGCCTGACGGCGCATGGACTCGCCGGCCGAACGAACCTGGGCGGTGATGCGCTCGGACGACGAAGTCAGCTCGCGGATGCCGGCGCGCAGCATGTCGCCGGCGGCGGTGACCTGGGCGGCGGTCTTGTTGGAGGCTTCCTCGAAGTCGCGGCTGATGGTGCGGAGCGCGTCGCCGGCAGTCTGCGACTGCGAGAACACCTGCTGCGCCGATTCGCCCACATCGACCGAATGCTTCTGGATGGCCTGACCGAAGGCCTTCAGCACCTCGGATGAGTCGTCGGCGACGCGGGCCAGGGCGGAGGACTGCTCGCGCAGGGTCTCACCCACCGCGCCGACAGAGGCCTCGGCCTGATCGGCGGAGGCCACCACCTGCTCGGTCTGCTTGCGCAGGACCTCGGAGGTGGCGCGGATGCGCGAGCTGATGGCGTCGGCGACGCCGGCCAACTGGTCGGCCCGCTTCTCCAGCACCTCGGCGACACCGCCGGCCTCGCCCGAGGCGCGGGTCGCGGCCTGGCTGACCTCGCTCGACCGCAGGCGCAGGGCCTCGCCCACCGCCTCCAGCTCGACGCCGACGCGGCTCGACATGGCGATGAGGTCGTTGGTGTTCTGGCGCAGGGTGTCGGCGATGCTCTTGACCCGGCCCATGACCTGGTCCGAGGTGGCGATGAGGTGGCGCGACTGCTGGTTGAGCGAGGCTTCCGACAGGCGGGACTGGGTGGAGACCACGTTGGCGGCGTCGGCCAGTTCGTCGGCCTGCTTGCGCAGGCTGTTGCGGATGGCCTCGGCCTGACCGGCGGCCTTCTCGGCACCCTTGCCGAGGTCCTCGATGTGCAGGCGCAGGGTCTCGGAGACCTCGCGGGCCCGGGCGGTCATGGTATCGGAGGCGGCGGACAGGGCGCGGGTCTGGCTCTGGAACGAGTCGCTGACCTCGCGGACCCGGCCGACGGCACGCTCGACCGCGGCGTCGACGTCGTCGCGACGCTGGCCGAACACCTCACCCACCGCCCCCATCTGGGCGGCGGCTTCGTCGGCGGCGTTGCGCAGGTTGTCGGTGTGGCGGCCCAGTACGTCCTCGATCTCGCGGAAGCGGGACATGGCCTGATCCGAGGCCGAGGACAGCTCGCGCGATTGCACGCCAAGGGCCTCCTCGACGATCTTGACGCGCGACAGCACGCGCTCGGTGATCTGGTCGAGGCTGGCGGCCTGCTGCTGCAAGGAGGCGGAGATGCGGCCGGTCTGCTCGGCCAGACGCACCGAAGCCTGCTCGACGTCGGTATTCTGGCGGGTGAAGAGAATTTCCAGCGCCTCGACCCGTTCCGCCAGATGGGCGGCAACGGATTCGGTACGGGACGAGGCCTGCTCGGCGGTCGCGGCCAGTTGCGCCGACTGCCGTTCGAACACCACCGCGACTGCCGCGGCCCGCTCGGCGGCCCCGTTCGAGGTCTCTTCGAGGATTCCAGCCTGCTGCACCACCTGGGCGGTCATGACGGTGGCGCGCTCGGCGGCGCGGGACGAAGCCCCCTCGACCGCCTCGGCCTGCTTGGCGATGGCCTCGCCGAAGTCTCGCACCTTGGTGGCGGCATTCTCGGTGACGACGGTGATGTCCTGGGTCTGCAGGCGCAGCAGATGCTCGACCTCGCGCGCCCGGGAGGTAGCGGCATCGGCGGCGCCGGACAGGCGGTCGACCTCGTTGCGCAAGGCGTCGACGGCACCGCGGGCCTCGCCGTTGACCCGGCCGAGCACGCTGGACATGGCGTCGACCTGCTGCTCCAGCATGGCGCGCACGGCTTCGCCCTGGGTGGCGGCCTGGGTGGAAGCATCGGAAAGGTGGCGGGCCTGCGCCTTCAGCGACTCGGCGATGACGCGGACGCGTCCCTCGGCGCCATCGGCGGGATAGGTCAGACGCGACAGGTGGTCGCGCAGTTCGTCGGCAATGCTTTGCACGGCGCGGCCGCGATCGAGAAAGGCCACCAGCAGCCAGAGGAAGGTGATGGGCATGAAGGCGGCACCGGCGATGCCCCCCAGTTCGTGCGGCTGCATGAACAACAGGTTGCCCCAACCCATGCTGCTGTCCACATAGAGGGCGCAGAAGCCGAACCAGACCAGCGAGACCGCCAGGGCGATCAATTGTGGTGCGCGGCCACCGGAGCGGGCTTGGCGTGCCCGGGGCGGATCGGCCAGCGGGACTGGGCGTAAGGCGGCCACCGGAAGATGGATCGGGGTCTCATCAGGTTCGACCTCCACGACCGCGGACCTCAAGGTCTGAACTTCGGATTCACCTTTCGTCATCGTCGTCTCGCCCATGAGTTTACCTTACCCGATCAAGTGCATGCCCCACGTCGGAGCCATCCACGGCGCCGCATGTGACACCCTGTCGCCGAAGTCAGAAATCGAACCGCATCCCCGGCTCGAACCCAGCCCCCCGGAATCCGTTGATCAGGATGCCCGGTCCAGTACCAAAAATCAAACATTTGGTAGGATTGCCACAGCCAATCGGCCGCCCCTCCAAATGATATATCGTGCCGATGAGTATTGTGTCGAATTGTGACCACCATTTGCCCATCGCCATACTCCCGACGCGGGCTTGAGAGGCTCGCCCACGGCGCCGTAGGGTTTCCCCCCTTGAGAGGCGACTGCGGGAGCGACCATGGCCGGACTGCGGCAGTTGGCCTTGCGCGGCGGCATCGCCATGGCGGTTCGCCAACTGGTGGGAATGGCGCTGTCCTTCGCCGGGCTGGTGGCTCTGGCACGCTTGATCGGGCCCACACACTACGGCACCTACGTCGCCGCCCTGGCGGTGCATTCGTGGCTGGCGCTGGTCTGCCAGTGGGGCGGCGATGTTTTCCTGGTGCGCAAGCCAGACGAGCCGACGCCCGACGATGCCCACCTTGCCTTCGGCCTGAATCTCGTCGTCGGCGGCCTCGTCGCCCTGCTCGCCCTGCCGTTGGGAAGCCTGGCCGGCGCCTGGATCGGCATTGCCGGCATCGACCTCGCGATCACCGCCCTGCTGGGCGTGATGCCGCTGCAACTGGCGGCACAGGTGCCCTTGGCGCTGCTGCAACGGCGCATGGACTACCGTCGACTGGCCTGGGCGGAACTGTCGGGACACGCGGCCCTTTATGCCGTGGCGATTCCGGCGGCATGGGCGGACTGGGGCTTGGCGGCCCCCCTGGCGGGGTGGTGGGCGCAGCAGGTGGTGACGGCCTCGCTCGCCTTCCGCTTCGCCCGCTACCGGCCACGGCTGCTGCGCCGACGGCCGGAGGGGGCGCGGCCGATGCTGGTGTTCGGGCTGGGCTATTCCGCTTCGGTATGGTTGTGGCACCTGCGCCTGCTGCTGAACCCACTGGTGGTGGCCCGCCTGCTCGGCCCCGAGGCCGCCGCCGGGGTGGCGGTGGCCATTCGCCTGGCCGAGGCGCTGTCCTTCATGCGGGTGGTCATCTGGCGGGTGTCGCTGGCCGCCCTGGGGCGGCTCGGGGGCGACCACGCTCGCATCGCCCGGGGAGTGGCGGAAGGGATGCGGCTGGAAGCCCTGGCCATCGGTCCTCCCATGGCGGCGTTCGCCCTGCTGGCGCCCTGGCTGGTGCCGTTCGCCCTGGGCCGCGACTGGTCGGGGGCGGCGACGGTGTTTCCCTGGCTGGGGCTGGCCTATCTGGTCAACGGCGTCTTCAGCCTGCAAAGCTCCGCCCTCTACGCGCTGGGGCGCAATGTCGAGGTGGCGGCGTTCCACGCCCTGCATGTGGCCATGCTGTTCATCGCCGCCCTGCTGCTGATTCCCCATTTCGGCCTGATGGGGGTGGGGCTGGCCGAGGCCTGCGCCCTCGCCTCCTATTGGCTGCTGAACGGCTCGACGCAGCGCATCCTTGGCGGCTTCCCGGTGGGTATCGCCCTGGTGTGGGCCGCCGCCTTCGCCCTGCCGCTGTTCTCGGGCGAACTCGGCGCCTGGACCTGGGCCGGACCGGTGGTGGTCGTGATGCTTCCCGGCACCCGTCGCGCCCTGTCCGGATGGCGGTCGCAGATACAGTCTATCTTTTCTGTAGACTAAAGGATTATGTTGACGGCGGTGTTTAATGTGAATTATGGTCGGGCCTCGACACCATTCGGAGAGCCTTGCCATGACGACCGTACCGGCGCACCCCCAACTTGCGGAAATCGCGGCGATGCTGCGCCGGCAGGGCCTGTCGCCCGCCGATCCGCTGACCACGCCCCTGGCCGAGGCCCGCTTTGCCGCCACGGTCTACAATTCGGTGTGGAACGAGGCGCCACCGCCGGTGGCCAAGGCGCGTGACCTGGGCATTGCTGTCGGCGACCGGGTAGTGCCGGTACGCATTCTTTACCCGGAAAACTCTCGCGAGGACCTCCCTGTGCTGCTGTATTTCCACGGCGGCGGCTTCGTGTTGAACGGCATCGACACCCACGATCGCCTCACCCGCCTGCTGGCATTGGGCAGCGGCGCCGCCGTGGTGGTGGTCGGCTACGGCCTCGCCCCCGAGCACCGCTTCCCCAGCCAGATCGACGACGCCCTGGCGGCGGTGGCCTGGGTCCGCCGCGAGGGTTCCGGTCTCGGCCTCGACGCCAGCCGGCTGGCTCTGGGCGGCGACTCGGCGGGAGCAACCCTGGCCCTGGCGGCGCAATTGGCCCTGCGGGAGCGTGGACTGCCGCCGGTGGCGTTCGGCCTGCTGCTCTACGGCATGTTTTCGGCGCGACTCGACACCCCATCCCATGCCGAATTCGGCGACGGCCGATATGGCCTCTCCACCGCCCGGGTGGATTGGTTCTGGCAGCAATACCTGTCCGACGGCGCCCAGCGCGACAATCCGCTGGCGGCGCCTCTCCATGCCGAGTTCGCCGGCCTGCCGCCACAGCTGGTGATCGCCGCCGGGCTCGACTGCCTGCGCGACGACTCGCGGGCGGTGGCGGACAGGCTGCGGACGGCGGGAGTGCCGGTGCGGCTATCGGTTTACGAGGGCGTGCCGCACTCGTTCATGCAGATGAGCGCCTATCTCGAACCGGCCCGCCACGCCGTGGCCGAGGCCGCGGCGGCAGTGACGGCGGCACTGGGGGGCGACCGCTATCTGGCGGCGGCGGAGTAGTCGGCGACGTGGAAGTGGCGAGCGGGTGGATAGCCCGCTCTCCCCATGTCACTTCAGCCTGGGCGCCAGATCGATGCTGGCCGGCTGCGACAGCGTGCCCGGCCGGCTCTGGCTGGCGGCGCCCAGGCGGAGGGCTTCGGCGAGGAAGGCTCCCGCGCCCACCGCACCACCGTCCACCCGCGCGTCGCCCGACAGGGTGGCGACGTGAATGCCGCTCAAGAGCAGGCCGCCGTCACGCCATACCATTACCGGTCCTCCCGAATCGCCGCGCACCGCGTCGCAGTCGTGCAGCAACAGGCCCGACGGCATCCGCCCGGTGATGCGGCATCCGAGATGCGCCATGGGCACATGCGCCCGATCCTGGCCGTAGCCCGCCACCGCCACCCGGGCTCCCGGCTCGGGTGAGGCGGCAACCGCCACCCAGCCAACCGCATCGCCCAGCGACTCATCCAGTTCCAGCAGCGCCCAGTCATGGGCGGCGATGTCGGGGCCATAGGGGACGTCGAAGCGCCAGCCGGGCGCAACATGGGTCCGCACCACGTGTGCCGCCTTGAGGTAATGCCCCTTCTCCCAGCCGGCGACGAACACCAGGCTGGACGGCGGCGTCGGCCGGCGCGTCCTGCGGTTCCACAGGCAATGGGCGGCGGTGGCCACCAGGCGCGGCCCGATCAGGGTGCCGCTGCAATGGGCGCCCAGGTTGTTGAGGCGACCCATGGCACTCCAGGGATATTCGGCTGCCGAGACCACCACCCGGTCGTCGTCACCCTTGACGCCCTTGAGATCGCGCCCCACCGCGTCGGCGATGGCCGGCAGCAGCAGAAGCAGGGCCAGCAGCGCCCTCATGCGCCCAGCTTGGCGCGAATGGCCGCCGCCACATCGAACGCCGCATTCAGCGGCGGATGATTGGATGGCTCCAGGGTGGTCCCCGCCTCCAGCGGCCGCGCCATGGCCAATTCGTATAGTTCCGCGTGCAGCCGGGCGTGCTTTGGTACCGCGAAGCCGGGGGGCGCGAAGACATAGACCGGAGCCGGCGCGGCGCAGGCCTCACAGCACATGCTGACCGAATCCCCGGTGACCACGATGGCGTCCGCCAGCGCCAGGAAGCCGAAATAGGGATTGTCGCCGCCCCCACTCCACAGATGGGTGTAACGCGGCTCCGCAATGGCGGCCAGCAGCGCCCGCTCCTGCTCCGCCCCGGTGCGACGGCTGGTGGTCAGCAATACCGAGCCATTTTGCGCCAGCCCGGCGGCGCGGTGGCCCAACTCGGAAGCCAGCTCGACCGGGAACGACCGCTGGCGGGTGGCACCGCCCACCATCACCGCAACCCAGGGGCGTGGCAGGTGAGCGAAACGCGGCCGCCACAGCTCGGCCTCGGCCGCCAGACGGACGGGCGTCACCCGATGAGGGGCGCCGGTAATGATCAACCGATTGGCCGCCGGGGTGGGACGATCGTGTCGCGGGACCGCCACCAGGTCGAACTCGGCCCGGCCGGCGGTGCCGGGGTCCATGATCTGGACCAGGACGGCACCGCATTGCCGCTTGATCCAGCGCGCCACCGGAGCGGTGCGACGGCCGGCGGCGATCACCACGCGGGGCCACGGCGGCAGCAGCCCGGCCCGGCTGGCCGCGTCCACGCCGAGCAACCCGGCGCCGCGCACCAGATTGGGCAAGCGACCAAGGCGATCATAACGGATCTGCTTGACAGCGAACGGGCGGCCCAGGGCCTCGGCGACACCGACGCACTGGCCGACATTGCCGGCCCGGTCATCCGCCAGCACCCAAACCTCCGTCGCGTCGGTCATCCCCCCTCCTTTTGGTCGAGGCCACGCTGGGTCAAACCGGCCGCGTTTGCAACCCCGACCTTGCCCGACCCACCCCATCGAGGCAGGTGGACTAAATCGACGGGGCAGACTATATTTGGGGCATGTTCGCAGACAACACCCTGACGCCCAAGGAAGCCGTGCGCCTGTGCGCGCTGGGGACCATTGCGGCCGAGCCCATGCATTACAGCCAGTTGGCCGGGTCAGTGCGCCATTTCACCGGCCGCATCATGGGGCCGACCCTGGAGTTGATGGGCACTTCGGTCGAGCTGCTGCGCTACGAGGGGCTGGTGGAGGCGCTCGACGGTAAGGGCATGGTGGACGACGCCCTGCTGGGCATCACCGCCGCCGGCCGGCGCGAGCTGCATTCCCTGCTCACCGCCCGGCTGCGTCCGGCCAGCGACCTGTCCAAGCTGGTGACGGCGCTGAAGATGCGTTTCCTCCACCTGCTGGAGCCGACCGAGCAGCGCGACCAGATCGAACTGCTGATCGAGAGCGCCGAGGGCGAACTCAACCGCCTCGTCGATCTGCGCGGCGCCCAGGTCGACGAGGGCGGCGCCCTGCTGGCTTGGCTGGATCACGATATTTCCCTGCTGGAAAGTCGGCTGGCCTGGCTGGAAACCTTCAGCCGCGGTCTGTGAGCGAACGGGCCGGCACCGCCGAGCCCCGCCTGACCTTTCGCGACAGGGACTGCATCCCCCCGGAAATCAGTGTTGAACCAAAAAATGACTCGCCCGCCTGCCGCAGGGGAGGGCCGGCGCCAACTTGCATCAACCGCCCTGGACTTCCACGATGAACCAAAAAAAAGCCGTCCAGCTAATGGGGGAGGGCTGGACGGCGTAAGGAATGTCTTAGAGAGGGAGGCCGACCTCGGGGGGGAGGTCAACATCTGAAAACAATCTTATCGCCGGCGAACACCAACGTCAAATGATTTTAATAGCGGTTCGCAAAATATCAGGGGTCCATCTCCAGCACCCCCTTCAGCAGGTCCTCCACCGTGGCTCGCGCGATGTCGCGGGTGATGAAGACGATGCGGGTGCGGTGATCGGCGTCGGGCCAGGCGGGTAGCGGCACCGGCGGGTGGAAGATGTGCTGGACGCCATGGATGGCCAGCGGTTCGGCGCTTTCGCGGGCGTTGACGATCCCCTTGACCCGCAACAGGTTCTCGCCCCTGGTCGAGATCATCAGCTCCAGTGCGAAGCCCAGCGCCGGCCACGACACCGGTTGGTCGGCGGTGAAGACGAAGGCCTGAATGCGGGCGTCGTGGCGGTTGACGTCGTGGTGATGGTCGTGGTGATGGTGGCCGCGATAGGCCTCCTCGTTGAGCCAGCGCGCCACGTCGGGGATCTTTTCGCCCGCCTTGAACAGCCCGGCATCGAGGAGGGCCGAGGGCTCCACCCGCCCCATGGCGGCCGGAATGATGGGCGCCGCCGGGTTCAGCCGCTGCAACCGGGCGCGCAACACCTCGACGGCGGTGGGATCGGCAAGGTCCGCCTTGGTCAGCACCAGCCGGTCGGCCACCGCCGCCTGCTTCACCGCCTCGTCCTGGGCATCGAGGGTGCGGCTGCCGTTGACCGCGTCGACGGTGGCGACGATGCCGTCCAGCTTGTAGCGCGACGAGATCAGCGGGTCGGTCATCAGGGTGTGGATGATGGGGGCGGGATCGGCCAGCCCGGTGGTCTCGATGAGGACGCGGCCGAATTCCGGCACCTCGCCCTTGACCCGCTTGATGAACAGGTCGCGCATGCCGTCCACCAGATCGCCGCGCACGGTGCAGCACAGGCAACCCGAGGTCAGCACCACGATGTCCTCGGCGATATGGCGCACCAGCAGATGGTCGAGCCCGACAGCGCCGAATTCGTTGATCAGCACCGCGGTATCGGCCAAGCCCGGCTGGGCCAGCAGATGGTTCAGCAGGGTGGTCTTGCCCGAACCGAGGAAGCCGGTGAGGACGGTGACGGGGATCAGGCTCATTTTCCGTACAGGTCCTCGGGCTTGACCAGCACCGGCGCCACCTCGGCCAGTCCCTCGGGCCGCGCCGCGGTGTAGAAGCAGGTGCGGCGCCCGGTGTGGCAGGCGACGCCGTCCTGATCTACTTTCAGCAGGATGGTGTCGCCGTCGCAGTCCATCAGGAACTCCACCAGCCGCTGCTGCTGCCCCGAACTTTCACCCTTGCGCCACAGCTTGCCGCGCGAGCGCGACCAGTAGCAGACGCGGCCGGTGCGCAGGGTCTCCTCCACCGAGTCGCGGTTCATCCACGCCATCATCAGCACCTCGCCGCTGTCGTGCTGCTGGGCGATGGCGGGTACCAGGCCGTCGTCGTTGAACTTGAGGGCGGCGAGGGTCGGCTGGGGGTCGATCATGGCGGGCTTCCGGTCAGAGGAACGTCCTCTCCTATAGACCATCCCTCAGCCGCCCGAAAGACACTCGGACAGCGAGTCGCCAAGTCCGGTCATGATGCGGACCCAGGCGTCGGGACCGGCGTCCACCAACCCGCCCTCGGGATCGAGCACACCGACGCGGGCACCGGCCGACTGGGCCAGCGCCTCCACGGTCCTGCCGGCGAATTGCGGCTCGCGGAAGACACAGGTCACCCCCGCCCCCTTCAGCCGGTCGCGCAAGGCCCCCATCCGCTTGGCGCTCGGCGGGCGGTCGGGGTCGACGGTGATGGCGCCCACCGGGGTCAGGCCGTAACGGGTCTCCAGGTATTGATAGGCATCGTGGAACACCACATAGGGCCGCCCGGCCAGCGGCTTCAATCGGGCAGCCAGCCCGGCATCCACCTCGGCGATACGGGCGCCGGCCGCCTCGGCATTGGCGCGGTAGGCACTCGCATGCGCGGGGTCGAGGGTTGCCAGCCGCTCGGCCACCGCCGCCACAAGCCGGGCGGCGTTATCAGGGTCGAGCCAGAGATGGCCGTCGGTCTCGTCGTCGTGGTGATGCGCTGCCCCGTCGTGGTGCACCTCCCACACGCCGCCCTCCCGCCCCTCCAGCAGCGTCATGCCGGGGACCGCCGTGATGGCCAGCGTATCCTGGCGTCCCTTCAGCGGCTTGGCGAGAAAGCCCTCGAACCGCGGCCCCACCCACACCACCAGCCGGGCCTTGGCCAGCGCCCGGGCGTCGGAGGGCTTCAGGGCGTAACTGTGCGGCGAGGCGTTGCCGGCGACGATCAGCGCCGGTTCACCCACCCCCTGCATCACCATGGCGACCAGCCCATGCAGCGGCTTGATGCTGACCGCAACCGGCGGCACCTCGGCAAAGACGGGCCGAACCAACAGCAGCGCAAGCGTGGCAACGGTAAAGAGGGTCTTCCGCATCGGGGGGCCTCGTGCGAGGATGGGAGCGTGCGATATGTTATAATGTAACATTTGGGCGACCGCAATGACCTTCCCCTCCCCCCGTCACGACCATGGCGCCTGCGTGCGCCACGCCCTGGAGGCCGCCGAGGCCGAGTGCCGGCGGCGCGGCGCGCGGCTGACCGAGGTGCGCCGCCGGGTGCTGGAGCTGGTGTGGGCCAACCACCAGCCCATCGGCGCTTATGCGGTGCTGGAGGCGCTGGCCCGCGAGGGCTGGTCGGCGGCGCCGCCCACCGTCTATCGCGCCCTGGACTTCCTGCTGGCCCACGGACTGGTGCACAAGATCGAGCGGCTCAACGCCTTCATCGGCTGCAGCCATCCCGGCGCCCCCCACGCCGGCCAGTTCCTGCTGTGCACGGCCTGCGGCGCCGCCGCCGAACTGGCCGACGACGCCATCGACACCGCGGTGAGCCGGGGCGCGGCGCGGCTGGGGTTCACCGTCAGCCGCCAGACCGTCGAGGTCGAGGGCCTGTGCCCCGCCTGCCACGGAGGCACGCCGTGAGCGAGACCCTGTTGCGGGTGGAACAGGTACGGCTGTCCCTCGGCGGGCATCTGGTGCTCGACGGCGTCGATCTCACCGTGGTGGCCGGGCGAATCGTCACCGTGGTCGGCCCCAACGGCGCCGGCAAGTCGACCCTGCTCAAGGTGGCCCTAGGCCTCGTTCCTCCCGAATCCGGCGCCGTGCGGCGAGCCGACGTGCCGGTGGCCTATGTGCCGCAGCGCCTGACGGTGGACCGCACCCTGCCGCTGTCGGTGCGGCGTTTTCTCGCCATGGCGGCGCCGCGCGCCGATACGGCCGAAATGGAGGCGGCGCTCGGACAGGTGACCGCCGGCCATGTGCTGGCGCGCCAGGTCAGCGAGCTGTCGGGCGGCGAACTGCAACGGGTGCTGCTGGCCCGGGCCCTGCTGCGCCGCCCACGCCTGCTGGCGCTGGACGAGCCGGTGGGCGGCGTCGACATGACGGGGCAGGCGGAACTCTACGACCTCATCGCCCGGTTGGCGCATGAGCAGGGCTGCGGCGTGCTGATGGTGTCGCACGACCTGCACGTGGTGATGGCCGCCACCGATGAGGTGGTGTGCCTCAACCGTCATGTCTGCTGCGCCGGCCACCCCGAGGCGGTGAGCCGCCACCCGGAATACCTGGCGCTGTTCGGGCCGCGCGTCGCCGCCAGCCTCGCCATCTACACTCACGATCACGACCACGGCCACCGCCCCGATGGCAGCGTCGAACCCCACAACACGAAATCACACCCCCATGGGCCGGACTGCCGCCATGGATGAGTTACTGCTGAAGGCGCTGCTGGCCGGCGTTGGCGTGGCGGTGGTGGCCGGCCCGCTGGGCTGCTTCGTGGTGTGGCGGCGGATGGCCTATTTCGGCGACACCCTGGCCCACGCGGCGCTGCTGGGCGTCGCGGCCGCCATGCTGCTGAACATCGACCTCACCATCGGCGTGATCGCCTTGTGCGGCGTCGTCGCCGTGCTGCTGGCCACCCTGGAACGGCAGCGGGGCATCGGCTCCGACACCCTGCTGGGCATCCTCGCCCATGGCGGTCTGGCGTTGGGGTTGGTGCTGCTGTCGCTGATGGAGAAGGTGCGCCTCGACCTGATGGGCTGGCTGTTCGGCGACATCCTCGCCGTCACCGTCATCGATGTCGCCCTGGTGCTGGGCGGCGCCGTGGTGGTGCTGGCGGCACTGGCGGCGTGCTGGCGCCCCCTGGTGGCCATGACGGTGGACGAGGATCTCGCCCGCGTCGAGGGCCACGCCGTCGATCGCGCCCGTCTGGTGCTGATGCTGCTGGTGGCGGCGGTGGTGGCGGTGGCCATGAAGGTGGTGGGGGTGCTGCTGATCACCGCCATGCTGGTGATGCCGGCGGCGGCGGCCCGGCGCTTCGCCCGCACCCCCGAGCAGATGGCCCTCGCCGCCACCCTGGCCGGCGTGCTGGCGGTCTGCGGCGGCCTGGGGGCGAGCTGGCGCTGGGACATCCCTGCCGGCCCCGCCGTCGTAGTGGCGGCGGCGGCGCTGTTCGCGGTGTCGAGGGCGTTGCCGCGGCGCTAGCAACTCCCTCCCCTCACCCCCACAGCAGCAGCGCCACCACCTGAGGCGCCACCACGCGCAGCACCATCACCAGGGGATAGACGCTGGAATAGGCCAGCACCGCCGCCGAGCTGCTCGACAGGCCTTGGGCGAAGGCCAGGGCGGGCGGATCGGTCATGCTGCCGGCCAGCAGGCCGCACAGGCTGAGGTAGTTCAGCTTCAGCCAATGGCGCCCGACGATCCCCACCACCAGCAGCGGCAGCAGGGTCACCACGGCGCCCCAGCCCATCCAGGCGAGCCCCTGGCCGTCGACCAGGGTGTGGACGAAGGTTCCGCCTGCCTTGAGGCCCACCGCCGCCAGAAACAGGGCGATGCCGAAATCCTTCATGACGTGGTTGGCGGCGGGCGGCATGAACCATACCAGCGGCCCGGCATGGCCAAGGCGCGACAGCAGGATGGCCATGATCAGCGGCCCGCCGGCCAGCCCCAGCTTGACCGCGGCGGGCAGCCCGGGCACCGCGATGGGAATGCTGCCCAGCAACACGCCCAGGGCGATGCCGATGAACACCGGCACCATCTGGGTTTCCTGCAATGCCTTGGAGCGGTTGCCGATCACCGTGACGACAGCGGCCAGTTGCTCCGGCTGGCCGACCACGGTCAGCAGATCACCGAACTGCAGGGTGAGCTGCGGCTCGGCCACCAGTTGATGGCCGGCACGGTCGACGCGCGACACCACCACCCCATGGCCGCCGCGCAGGTTCATCTCGTCCAGAGTCTTGCCCAGGATGGTGGCGTTGGTCACCACCATGCGCTCATAGACCACCTCGGAAGACGGCATCGCCTTGAGGTCCACCGCCGCCAGCGGCCCCACCAGCCGCTTCAACTGCGCCAGCTTCTTGGCCGAGCCCACTGCCAGCACCACGTCACCCTCGGCGAGGACGTCGTCGGCGCGCACCACATGCTGGCTGCCGTCCCGCAGCACCCGGGACAAAACCACCCCCATGGCCTTCAACTCGTCGAGGTCGCGCAGCCGGCAGCCGATGACGGCGGGGTTGCGCACCTCGATATTGACGGTTTCGATGGCGCAGTAGTTGGCGCCCTGCGTCGTCTCGAAATCCTTGGCCTCGGCGGTGAGGCTGATGCGGAACACCGCGCGCACCACCAGCATCGCCAGCAGGATGCCAAGGATACCGAACGGATAGGCCACGGCATAGGCGGTGCCGGGAATGGCCGCCGCCGCCTCGCCGGCTCCCAGTTCCCGCAGCACCTGCTGCCCGGCGGCCAGGGACGGCGTGTTGGTGGTGGCCCCGGCCAGGATGCCGAGAGTGGCCGACAGTTCGACGCCCGCGACAAGGTGCACCGCCACCGCCAGCCCGGTCCCCAGCAGCACCACTGCCACCGCCAGCCCGTTCATGGCGAGGCCGTCGCGGCGGAACGACTGGAAGAAACTCGGCCCGGCGCTGACGCCGACGGTATAGACGAACAGCACCAGCCCGAACTCGCGGGCGAACTGCTGCATGGTGGGATCGATGGCGATGCCGAAATGGCCCAGGGCCAGACCGGCGAACAGGGCACCGCCGACACCCAGCTTGATGCCGGCCAGCCGGACCTCGCCCAGCACCAGACCGGCGGCGGCGGTGGTCGCCAGCACCAGCAACGCCTGGGCAACGCCGTGCATGTCCATGACTACTCCTGACGAACTTTTCCGGTGCTGGGGTGCCACCGGAGGCGGCGAAAGGCAAGCAGCAAACTCGGAGTGCGGTCAGGACCGTTCGGTCAGGGCCACCGCGGCCACGCCGGCGGCAATCAGCGTCAGGCCCAGCAGGTTGGTGGCGGTCAGCGGCTCGCCCAGCATGAGCGCCGAGGCCAGCACCCCACCGGCCGGGACGCACAGATAGGCCAGCGACACCGTCACCGCCGGCAGCATGCGGTTGACCGTCACCGCCGCCCAGAAGGCGAAGGCGGTGGCCAACGGGCCGTTATAGGCGGCCACCCAAAGGAATTCCGCCGACCAGTCGGCCCGCGGCGGCCCCTCCCACAGCCAGGCCAGCGGCAACAACGCCACCAGCCCCACCAGCATCTGCCAGAAGGCCAGATCGAGCGGCGAGGTGGTCCAGCAATGGCCGCGGACGTGCAGGATACCCGCCGCCCAGGCCAATGCCGCCAGCATCAGCATTCCGTTGCCGAGCAAAGCGCCGCCATCGTTCCAATCGAAGCCGGCCGGATTGAACAGCACCGCCACTCCCGCCAGCCCCAGGCCGACACCGGCGAGGCGGCCACGAGTCAGGCGCTCGCCCAGGAACAGGGCCGCTCCCGGCGCCACCCACAAGGGGGTGGTGTAGGCGAGGATGGCCGAGCGTCCGGCCGGCACCACCTGCAGCGCGATATTGGCCAGCCCGAGAAACGCCGCCATCTGCAACAGCCCGACCGTCAGCACCAACGGCCAGTCGCGGCGCGGCGGCGGCCGAAGGCGTCCCAGCGGCGTCAGCACCACGGCGAAGCTGAGCGCTCCCAGCGCCAGGCGCAGTTCGGCGAACCACAGCGGCTGGATATGGGCGAGTCCCAGCTTGAGGATCGGCCAATTGGCCCCCCACACCAGCACCAGACTGACGAGCAGGGCCACCGCCCGCCGGTCGAACATCGCGCCCTCCCTCCGCCGAGCGGCGACATTGCCACGCCGGCATGGCATGATCCACGCCCATTTCCGACGGGCAGACAGGCGAAACCGATGGACTTCGACGGCGAGACCCGCATTGCCGCCTCCCCCGCCTTGGTATGGCAGGCCTTGAACGACCCCGCCCATCTGGCGGCCTGCATTCCCGGCTGCGAGCGGTTCGAGCCGGTGGGCGAGGGCTTCAGTGCCACGGTGGCGATTCGCATAGGCTCGCTGGCGGCGCGGTTCGGCGGCACGGTGACGCTGTCCGAGGTGGTCGAGGAGCAAAGCTACACCCTGACCGGCCAAGGCCAGGGCGGCGTCGCCGGCTTCGTGCGCGGCCACGCCGAAGTGTCGCTGAAGGAAGACGGCGCCGGGACCGTGCTGCGCTGGACGGCCAAGGCCGAATTGGGCGGCCGTGTGGCCAGCGTCGGCGGCCGCCTGCTGCACGGCTTCGCCACCAGGATGGCGGGGGAGTTCTTCAGCCGGCTGGCGGAGCGTCTCGGCACCGAATAGTTATTGCTGCACCTTCAGCCCGGTAAGCACGAACACGTCCTGGGCCGACATGCCCCCGTCCCGTGGCAGCCGCCCACCGGCCACCGATTCCTCCAGCGGACGCTTGCGCAGCACCACCTCGATGGCGCATTCCGCCACCGGAGTCAGCGTCTGGTCGAAGCGCGGCAGCCCGTAGCGAAAGGCGGCGTCCAGCAGTTCGATCTTCTTGACCTCGGCCTGGGCGCCCAGCGCCTGCACCAGATCGGTGACGTTGATGGAACTGGGACTCCACGACTTGGCCTTGAACACGGTGAAGGTCCAGCGGTGCTCGGAATTGAACTGGCTGGGAAACCTGCCCTGCTCGTAGAGGTCCTCGTCGGGCACCGTCAGAACCAGATGGCCGCCCGGCTTCAGCACCCGGAACCAGTGCTTCACCGCCTCCCGGGGGTCGGCCAGGCGCTGCAACGCCATGGCGGCATGCACGAACTCGAAACTGTTGTCGGCGACCCCGGCCAGGTACTGGGCGTCCCCGTCGGCGTCGTTCCACGGCCGCACCGCCTTGATGGCGGGGAAGAACTCACGGTATTGCGCCAATGGATCGGCGCCGGCGCCGATGTCAAGCCCCTGGCCGACGAACCAGCGGATGGCGAACTGTGAATTCTGCAGGCGGCGATGGACCGACTTGCTGGTTTCCTTCATGGGATCCTCCCTCGGCTTGTCTGGTTATAGCAGAGAGCGGGCGCGCGCGGCAGCGGTTGCGGCTTGTATGCAATGGTCTTGAATTCCCCGTTGGTTCTGCCACCATAAGTCGATGTATCGGCAGCAGGGGGTGGACCATGCCAGGACTTCGATTGAGCGTTGCGGTGGTGCTGGCGGTGATGGCCGCGGGTGCGGCGTCGGCGCAAACCGCATCTCCTCCCAAAAGCCAGACCGCGGCGGTGGATCATTGGGTTCTGGCGTTGTCGTGGTCGCCGGCCTGGTGCCTGGGCAAGGCGGGGGAAAAGGACGTCGAGCAATGCGGCAAGGGCAAGCGCCACGGTTTCGTGGTGCATGGCCTATGGCCACAGTTCAGCCGCGGCGACAAGCCCAAGGACTGCCCCAGCGGCCCCGGCGTGCCCAAGGACGTCGCCGACAAGATGATGCCGGTGATGCCCTCGCATCCGCTGATCGAGCGCGAATGGACCAAGCACGGCGCCTGCTCGGGGCTGAAGCCGGCCGACTACTTCGCCAAGACCCGCGCCGCCTACGACAAGATCAAGGTTCCCGCGGTGTTCAAGTCACCGGACAAGCCGGCCACGATGACGGTGCAACACATTGAGAAGCTGTTCAGCGAGGCCAATCCCGGCCTGACCCCCGAGGCCATAGCGGTAACCTGCCGCAAGGACAAGCTGTCCGAAGTCCGCATCTGCATGGACAAGGACCTCAAGACCCGCGACTGCCGCGCCTCGGTCCGCGACCGCTGCAAGGAGGACCCCCGGATCGACCCGGTGAAATAGCGGAGCAGCGAGCCACCTTTCGAGACGCGCCGGGCGAAAGTCCATGGCCGAATGACGGACTATGGCATGTGTCACCGTTGCTTCCTGCCAACCGCCCTCACCAATTCAGGGGCCGGAGGCCTCCATGTTCAGGCGATTGGCACTAGCGTTAGCGGCGGTGGGACTTCTTGCGGCGCCGGCCTTGGCTGAGGATGAACCAATCCCGGTCAAGCCCGAAATCCTGCCGCGCCGCCACCTGTTCGAGCCGCTGATCGCCGACCCGCGCTGGCCGCATTTTTCCGCCGCGTGGCACGATCATGGCGGCCACGACGACCTCTCCAATGTGGCAGCGGTGAGCCTGGGCGACGGGTTCAGCTTCCTGCAGGCGCCCGTCGACACAGACACCCTTGGCACCGGCACCATCGGCATCGGGCTGCAAGCGGCGGTGTTCGCCATCTTCGACCTCGACGCCCCCTCCAGCGATCTGGTCAACGCGGATTATCTGGTGGCGCTGCCGCTGCAATGGCGGCATGGGCCATTCTCGGCCATGGTTCGCCTCTACCACCAAAGCTCCCATCTCGGCGACGAGTTCCTGCTGCGCACCGGCACCCAGCGGGTCAATCTCAGCTACGAGGCGGTCGACCTGAAACTATCATGGTACGCATACGACGACCTGCTGCGCATCTACGGTGGCGGCGGCTGGCTGGTACACCGTGACCCCGGCGATCTCAAGCCGGGGCTGGCCCAGATCGGCATCGAACTCCGCGCCCCCTGGCGCTTCGCCAACGAGCGACTCCGTCCCATCGCCGCCATCGACCTGCAAAGCGCCCAGGCGTGGGATTGGGAGGTGGACACCTCGACCCGGCTGGGAGTCGAACTGGAAAGCGACAGCGACCGGCACTACGTCCTGCAATTGACCCTGGACTACTTCAACGGCCGCAACCCCAATGGCCAGTTCTACACCACCAGCACCGAATTCTGGGGGGTCGGGATCCACGCCTATTTCTAGAGCGGCGAGCGCCAGATCTGGCGCACGCCGCGATCAGCCGCCATTGCGGCGGCGGCCAAGCGGCCGGCGAGGGCGGAATCATAGGGCCTAAAGCGTGACGCACATTTAGGGCATTGCGCTTTAGTCTTACTGTGTCATAAAGTACGATTTTGTGGTATGGATGGAGATT
>CAJANL010000111.1 GCA_903941105.1 uncultured Rhodospirillaceae bacterium | reverse complement strand
GCCAGATCCGTCTCGCCCATGCCTATCAGGAGGCGCTGGCCCGCCATGGCTTCACCGTGGCGCAGGTGCTGCTGACCCTGGACGACTCCGAGGACCGGCGGCGCTACATCAACGCCCGCAACACGCTCGACACCCTGCTGAGGCTGGGCGCCATTCCGGTGATCAACGAAAACGACACGGTGGCGACGGCGGAGATCCGCTTCGGCGACAACGACCGCCTCGCCGCCCGGGTGGCGCAGATGATCGCCGCCGACGCGCTGGTGCTGTTCTCGGACATCGACGGGCTCTACACCGGCGACCCGCGCCGCGACACCCAGGCCCGCTTCATCCCCGAGGTGCGCGAGCTGACCCCCGAGATCGAGGCCATGGCCGGCGATCCGGGCTCGGCCTACGGCTCGGGCGGCATGGTGACCAAGCTGGTGGCGGCCCGCATCTGCCTGTCGGCCGGCTGCCGCATGGCCATCACCCTGGGCCAGTCGCTGCATCCCTTGCGCGCCATCGAAAGCGGCGAGCAGCGCGCCACCTGGTTCATCCCCTCGGCCGAGCCGCGCACGGCGCGCAAGCAGTGGATCTTCGGCTCCATGCGCCCGGTGGGCACGCTGCAGGTGGACGACGGCGCCTGCCGGGCGCTGGCCATGGGCAAGAGCCTGCTGCCGGCCGGCGTGGTCGCCGTCGAGGGCAGCTTCGACAAGGGCGACTGCGTGCTGGTCAAGGGGCCGGGCGGCCAACTGCTGGGACGCGGCCTGGCCGCCTACGGCGCCTCGGACGCCCGGCTGATCATGGGCCGGAAGACCACCGACATCGAGACCGCCCTGGGCTGGCGCGGCCGCGACGAACTCATCCACCGCGACGACCTGGTGATGGACGCATAGGCCGGCCTGTTGACAACACTGTGGATAACGCTATATGTGGTAGGTGAAACCCCTCGGCAGTACGCGCTCTCCATTTGATAACGGGAGTGCCGACCCCGGGGGGTTCATCGTATGGGGGCCTTCAATGGTGACGACCGCGGTCTTGGTGGACGGCGCCTTTTTTCTCCGCCGCTATCCCTACTTGTATCCGGCGAAGGATGCCGCCGATCCGTCCGCGGTTGCCCGCACCATGCACGAAATGGCCTGCGCCCACCTTTACGACAAAGGCGGAAACCGCGCTTGCAATCTTTATCGAATATTCTTTTACGACTGCTCGGGCATTCGCAAACGAGCTCACAACCCCATTTCCGGGCGGGCCGTCGATTTCGCGCGTTCTGCGATCACCAATTTTCGTGACGCATTGCATGATGAAGTAAGGCGCCTGCGCAAGACGGCGCTCCGGCTCGGTCGGCTTGACGAGGACAACGCCGCATGGACCATTCATGACCGGGTATTGCGCGAACTCTTCAAAGGCACGCGCCGCTTCGAGGATTTGAACGAGAGCGATATCGTCTACTATGCCCGGCAGAAGCAGGTGGACATGAAGATCGGCCTCGATATCTCGGCCTTGGCCCACAAGCGGCAGGTGGACCAGATCGTGCTGGTGGCGGGGGACAGCGACTTCGTGCCAGCGGCCAAGGTCGCTCGCCGCGAGGGCATCGACTTCATCCTCGACCCCATGTGGCACGTCATCAAGCCGGACCTCAACGAGCATATCGATGGCCTGCGCAGCACGGCGCCTCGGCCCTCACCCAAGCCAATCGCCGCCATCAAGGAAATGGCGGACCTCTAAGGATG
>CAJANL010000110.1 GCA_903941105.1 uncultured Rhodospirillaceae bacterium | reverse complement strand
GGAGTTCCGCCTCGCACTGAAGGTCGAAACCGAGACGCTGCATCTGGCCAAGCAGATGTCCCTGCTTGTGTCGGGCTTCCGCCAGGGGCATCAGCAACGCTTGGGCATCCCAGCGGAATTGGGGCCAGTCGTCTTCTCTCCAGATGTACACGGCATTTCTCCGCAGAAGTTACGGAGAATATGGCGTCATCCGCCGCAGGCGGCAATGCAATTCACCGCACATGTTGCGGAGAATTTTGAGCTATTCGCCGCATGAGCAGTTATTCGAGGTCGGGAAAGCATGGACAGTGTCCGCGAACAGATCCTCGGCGCCCTGTTGGCTCGGCTGGAAACGGTGCCAGATGCCACGGCCAAACGGGAAGCACCGCTGCCCGAGACGGTGCCTGTCGGTGGTCTGATCATCTTGCGTGACGGTGACCCCGGCGACCCGGAGGTGATCCTGTCGCCCATCACCTATCTCTGGGAACACCAGACCGAGATCGAAGTCATCCTCCAGCGCGGCCAGGACGACGACAGTGCGGCATTGGACAACCTGCTGATGGCGGTGGGCGTCGCCCTGGCCGCCGACCGTTCTCTCGGTGGTCTGGCGGAATGGCTGGTTTGGAGCGCACCCAAGACTTCCGGCCTCGCCATCGATGGGGCCGCATCCTTACGCGGTGCCACGGTGCCGGTTACCATCCATTACGCCAGCGACGATCCGCTGGGCTGATTTCCAATCCATCAAGGACTCTGATCATGGCAAAGACTCGGGCCTATGGCGCCGATTGCATGCTGCTGGCTGCCTTCGAGACGGTTTACGGCACCCTGCCTGCTGACGGTTATGGACGGCTGTCGTTCAAGGAATCCAGCCTGGGGGCCGAGCGTCCTCTCGGCTACGACCCGCTGCTGGGCCAGGGCCGCGACGCCCAGGACCCGTTCTATGAGGCGATCAAGGACGAGGGCGATATCGGCGTGCCGCTGGATGTGCGTGCGCTGGGGTTCTGGCTGAAGGGCCTGTTCGGCACCCCCGCCACCGCCGATAACGGTGACGGCAGTTTCGACCATGTCTTCACCTCGGGCGGCACGCTGCCCAGCCTCGCCATCGAGATTGGCCATGCCCAACTGGCGGTGCCGAAGTTCTTCCGGCATGGTGGGGCCAAGCTGGACAAGCTGTCCTTCGACATGGCCCGCTCTGGCGCCGCCAACGCCAGCATCGGGGTGATCGCCCAGGGCGAGACCGAAGCCGCCACCACCATCGACGCCACCCCGGCCAGCTTCGCCCTGAAGCGGTTCAGCCAGGGCAGCGGCACCATCCGGGTTGGTGGCGCCCAACTCGCCAACGTCACCGGCGGCAAGCTGTCTTTCTCCAACAACCTGGAGCGGGTCGAGACTATCCGTGCCGACGGCCTGATCGACGGCGTGGACGAGACCGAGGCCACCGCCGAAGGCTCGGTGGATATCCGCTTCGGCACCGACACCACCCTGACTGCCGCCATCGCCGCCGAGAGTCCGGTGGCGATGGAATACGGCTTCACCATCCCCGGTTCGGCCTTCGCCCTGACCTTCCATCTGCCCCGCGTGTTCCTGCCGAAAAAGAAGCAGGAGATCAAAGGCCCCGGCGGCATCCAGGCCAGCTACGACT
>CAJANL010000109.1 GCA_903941105.1 uncultured Rhodospirillaceae bacterium | reverse complement strand
GGGACTGGGGGGGGGCAGATCAGTTGGAGATACCGAAGCGGAGTACCGGGCGCTATGAGCGCGTCGTTGTTGGCGGCGAGGAGGTTTCGGCCTTCATCCCCATGCCACTGCCTCCTGTGCCGCCCCCGGTTCTCGACGACCGTCTGGCAGAGCGCCTTCGGCAGGCCGAGCAGGCCCTGGTGCGGCTTGATCTTGCCGGCGAGATGGTGCCCTCGATCGACTGGTTCATCTACGCCTTCGTGCGCAAAGAGGCCGTCCTCTCCTCCCAGATCGAGGGAACGCAGGCAACCCTGGACGATCTCCTGGCTTTCGAAGCGGAAGAAAAGCTGGCTCCGAACGCCGATGTCGAGGAGGTGTGCAATTACCTGGACGCCGTCACCTTTGCTCGCGAACAGATCGCCGATGCGCAGGGGCTGCCCCTTTCTATGCGACTGTTGAACGAGACACACCTCCGCCTAATGCATGGCGTTCGCGGCGCCACCAAACAGCCCGGCGAGGTCCGGCGCAGCCAGAACTGGATCGGGGGCAGCCGACCAGGCAACGCCGCGTTCGTACCTCCTCCCCCGAATCTGCTTCCCGATCTGCTCGGCGAGTTCGAGAAATATCTCCATGGCAACGATACGCTGCCAAAGCTGGTGCGTGCCGGTCTGGCCCACGTCCAGTTCGAGACCATTCACCCCTACCTCGACGGTAACGGTCGCATCGGGCGCCTGCTGATTTCGCTGCTTCTGGAGAATTGGGGTTTGCTCGCCAAACCGATCCTCTATCTCAGCCTGTTCTTCAAGCGTCATCAGGCCGAGTACTACAGGCGCCTGGGGGCGGTGCGCACCGAGGGCGATTGGGAGGGATGGCTCGATTTTTTCCTCGACGGCGTGGCCACCATTGCCGACGAGGCGGTTACCTCGGCACGCGACCTTTTCGCGCTCATTTCCGCGGATCGCACAAGAGTGCTGGGGTCAGGGAAAACCTCGGTCGCCGCGGTTCGGCTGTTCGAGGCGCTCCCCCGCCATCCCATCGTGACGGTCGCCTCGGCAATGGCCCTGATCGACACGAGCAAGCCGACAGCGATCCGCTCCATTGAAACTCTGGTCAATGCCGGCATTCTCGTCGAGACGACAGGCAAAAAGCGGGATCGCAGTTTCGCCTACCAAGCCTACGTCAACCGACTGCGTGTCGGAACGGAATTGGAGAGATAATGACGCTACGCTCAGTTTCGCATTCGTTCGCGCCACCCTGCTACCTGGGTGCTACCATGGGCGGCTTTTGCGATCTGGAGTGAGAATCAAAAAGCCCGTAACTTATTGAAGTTACGGGCTAATTTGGTTGCGGGGGCAGGATTTGAACCTGCGACCTTCAGGTTATGAGGCCCATCTGGAAGGCCGTTTTTCATCGATATATCAAAGCGTTACATTATATCGCAAAGCCCGTGTCGCGCCCGTGTTGCACGGAATGCTTTGTACTCCCCGTCAACCAAGAAGCCGCGCCTCGACCTGCGCCATGGCCTTCTGGTGGTCGGGGCTGGGAAACATGTGGCCATACCGTTCCATGGTCATCTGCACCGAGGAATGCCCGGCGAAGGTCATGACCTCCTTGATGCCGAATCCCTGTTCGATCCACAGGGACACCGCGAAATGGCGCAGGTCGTGCCAGCGGGTCTGGATGCCATGGCGCTGGCACAGCGGTTTGAAGTGACGGCGCATGGTGTTGTTGTGGTCCGACACCGAGCCGTCATTGGCGGGGAAGACCAGATCCATGTCTCCCTTGGGGCAGGCCAGTTTCCATTCGCGCAGGGCGTTCAGCACCATCGGCCCAGCCGGAACCGAGCGGTGGCCGGCGGCGGATTTCGGCTCGCCGATCTCGCAGTAGAAATCGGCCCGCTGGCGGATATGCAGGTAGCCATCGGCGAAATCCACGTCCTGCCAGCGCAGCCCCCGCGCTTCGGAGGCCCGCAGGCCGCACAGGGCACTGACGATCAGTAACGGGCGCAGGCGACCGACGGCATTGTCGATGAGGGTCTTCACGTCCTTCTTGCTGGGCACGGCGACCTTCTGATCGATGCGGCTGGCGCGCAGCACCTTCACCCCCTGGGCGGCATTGCCGGGCACCTGCCCGTTGTCCATGGCGTGCGATAGAATCAGGCGCAACACGCCCAGCACCTTGCGCACCATCGCCTCGGATCGGCCCGACGCCAGCAGGCGGTCGCGGAACTCGTTCACCTCCTTGCGGGTCAGGCGCGATAGCTTGATGGTGGTGATGCCCACCTCGGCGTCCTTGATGTGCAGGCGGACCTTGTCATCGTAATCCCGAAAGGTGGCCCGTTCCATCCGCCGCCCGGTATCGCGGCGGGTGGCGCAGTGATCCAGCCACACCTGTGCCGCCTCCCCCAGGGTGATGCTCTCGGCATCGTGAACATAGGTGCCGGTGGCGACCTGGGCGCGGGCCGTCACCAGGAAGGCGTCCGCGTCCTTCTTACGGGTGAACAGCTTGGCCCGCCGTTTTCCCGCCTGATCGAAAAAATCGACCTGCCAGCGGTCCTTGCCGCTGGGCAGTGTCCGCTTTCTGATGGTCGCCATTGAGATACTCCCCTGCATTTTCAACGCATTACGCAAAACGACATTGCCATCGAGCGGGTTGCCAATGAAGTCCGTTGATCCCCAACCAATGGCGCCGGGCGAAGACCGTTGACGTACCGCTAGGGGTCACATAGACTACCCCTCGCGTATCGTCAACGGAGGAAAGCTGTGAATACCGATCTCGACATCCACCAAGTCTGCAAGGGCGCGGCCATCACGCGCATACAACTCAATCAATGGATCTCACGGGGCTATTTCCGTCCCGCCAACGAACCCGTGAACGGAAAGGCGCGGACCTTCTCGATCAACGAAGCCATTACCCTGGGGGTGTTCGCCGAACTCACCCGCATCGGCGTTCCCTATGATGTCGCCGCCCAGCACAGCAGGCTCCTGCACGGCTTCAAGGACGAGGCTGCTTTGCTGGTGGTGTATCAGGGGCCGCAGGAACTGATCGCGACCTCGGAACGAGGCGCCCCTCCCCCCGCCCAGCCGTCGGGGGTGAAGTTCTACGACCCGGCGATGCCGCCCATGGTCGGCGAGATCATCAAGATCTCCAAACTGGGCGATTTGGCAGCCAATCCCGATGTCCGCTCCATGGCGGTGGTCAATATCGACCACGTCGAGTCCCGCGTGAAAGCGGCGATGACCGCCTCGGACCAAAACTGAGGAGGACAGGAAATGACTTCCGACAACACCCCGCTGGCGGACGACCTGCTGCGTGGCGCCGACGCCATCGCCGAGTTCGTCTTCGGCTCGGCCAAGCATCGCCGCAAAATCTACTACTACGCGAGCGACGCCAAGATCCGCATGCCCCATTTCCGCATCGGCAACGTGGTCTGCGCCCGCAAGAGCACCTTGCTGGCGTGGATCAAGCAGCAGGAGGGCATCCAATGAAGGCCCGCCCGATCCCCCCATTCGTTCCCGAAGAGCACATCGAGATCGGCAACCGCATGCGTGACATGCGCGCTTCGCTGATGCTTGTGGTACGCCGTATGCTGCTCGGCTCCCCGATTCACGACGACGCCCTCGCAGCCATCATGGCTCTGGACCGAGTGCGGACTCACCTCGACTGCGATCTCCACATGCTTGTGCGTGCAAGCAGAGATCCGCGCCAGATGGTTTCCAAGGTATATTCCGGAACCGAGAATCTGGTCTGGCGTGACTACAGCATGGAGGAAATCGTTACTGACGATTTCGCCGTCTGGGGGCTGGCGCGCTGACCATGAACAGCGTCCTCGACCACGCTCTCCAGTATGTTTCGCAGGGCTTCGCCGTCCTGCCGCTGCATTTCCCGTTCGAGCGGGAGGGGAGCCTTCGGTGTTCCTGCGGCAAGGACGGCTGCCGCCAACCGGCGAAGCACCCGTTCGGGCGACTGGTGAAGAACGGCCTCAAGGACGCCAGCCGCGACCCGGAGACCGTCCAGCGGTGGTTCGCCGGGGCCTCGCTGAACATCGGCATCGTCACCGGCGCCGTCAGCGGCATCATGGTGTTGGACGTCGATCCCCGCCACGACGGCGACGCCACACTGGCGAAGCTTGAGGCCGAACACGGCCCCCTTCCCCCGACCTGGCGCTTTCTCACCGGCGGCGGCGGCGAACACATCCTGTTCCGCCACCCCGGCGGCACGGTGGCCAACAGTGCCGGCCTGCTTGGCCCTGGCTTGGACGTGCGCGGTGATGGCGGATACATCGTGGCGCCACCGTCCCGCCACATCTCCCGACGCGCCTACGCCATCTCGGTCGACCACCACCCCAGCGACGTGCTGCTCGCCCCGCCGCCCGACTGGCTGATGCAACGCCTTGCCCACCGCAATCCGGCCGCCAAGGGCACACCCCAGGCCCGCACCGATTGGCGCGATCATGTCGGCGCAACCCATGTCGAGGGCACCCGCAACACCGCCCTGGCTAGCCTGAGCGGTCACCTACTGCGCAACCGTATCGACCCGTTCGCGGTTCTCGACCTGATGCTGTGCTGGAACCGCATCCATTGCACCCCGCCCCTCGACGACGACGAGGTCTCGGCCACCGTGCGCAGCATCGCCCGCAGAGAAATCGACCGTCGGGAGGCGCGTCATGCAGGCTGATCCCCTCGACCACCTTGCCCGCCTCAATCAGCCCAACGCGCAGGCACCGCGAATCGCGGTGGTCACCATCGGGTCGGACATCGAGATCGCCCGGCGTGTCCGCGGCGATCTCGACCGCGCCTTCGGCGACATCATCCATACCGAAGGCGCGTTCTGGCGCTACGAGCGCACCTGCTGGCGCCCGATCCCCGATTCCGAGCTGCGCTGCGCCGTCCACACCTATGACGGCGCCGAGTTCATGACACCGGCTGGTGAGCCGTCCAACGTCAAGCTGTCCAAGTCGCGCGTCGATTCCGTCCTCAATGAAATGGGGGCCATGATGGCGGAACAGGATTTCTTCGCCCACGCCCCCATCGGCATCAATTGCGCCTCCGGGTTCATCCGCTTCACCGCCGACGGCATGCCGGTGCTGGAACCGCATCACCAGGATCACCGCTGCCGCCACACCCTGCCCGGCCGTTGGCTGCCCGGCGCCGAGGCCCATCCCACCGCAGGCTCCCTACTGGCCCGCCTGCTCGATGGCGTCTTCAAGGGCGATCCCGATGCCACGCAGAAGGTCGATCTGCTGGCCGAGGTGGCAGGCTCCGCCGCCCTGGGCTACGGCACCAGGCTGCGCCAGCCCCGCGCCATCATCCTGAAGGGCGAAACCGCCGAGAACGGCAAAAGCCAGATCCTCGACCTCATCCGCAGCCTGCTGCCCGCCAGCGCCATCTCATCGGTCACCGCCGGGCGTATGGGCGACGAGCGCCACATCGTCGGGCTGGTCGGCAAATTGCTCAATGCCAGCGACGAATTGTCGTCATCCACCGCCATCGCCTCCGACACCTTCAAGGCCATCGTCACCGGCGAGCCGGTGCAGGGCCGCGATGTATACAAATCCCGCGTCGAGTTCCGCCCCGTCGCCCAGCATCTGTTCGCCACCAACACCCTGCCGGTGTTCCAGGGCGGCATGGATCGCGGTGTCCAGCGCCGCCTTCAGGTCGTTTCCTTCAACCGCGTCATCCCGCCCGAGGAACGTGTCGAGGCCATCGGTCGGCGCATCGGCGAGGAGGAACCCGACCTGCTGCTGGCCTGGGCCGTGGCGGGCGCGGCGCGGTTGATCCGCAACAAGGGTTTCACCTTGCCGCCGTCCAGCCGCGTGACCATGAACGACTGGCTGTTCGGCGCCGATCCGGTCCTGGCCTGGCTGTCCGAACAGGTGGAAGTCCGCCCATTGCTCGGCCATGGCCCCCGCGTCGCCACCCGTCACGCCTTCGAGCGCTTCCACGAATGGGCCATCGCCGAGGGCTTTTCCGACCGCACCCTGCCGTCCATCAACGGCTTCGTCCAGCGCATCACCGCCAACGCCACCGGCATCGAGTACCGCCGCACCGGCGAGGGCCGCTTCTTCTTCGGCATGGCGCTCACCGGCTACGGCCATGTCGCATCAATGTCGCGCCAGTGACGCGGAAATGATGCGCAAGTCCTTGAAAGTGTTGCAATGACGCACTTACTCAGAAGCAAATTTCTGTCACGCGTGCGCGCACGTATGCGATAGTTCTGGGTCAGGTGCGTCATTGCAACACTTTCAACTGGTTAGCCGTCATAAGTGCGTCATTCACGCGACATGGGTGCGACACAGACCACGACCAGGGAATGCCTTATGATCTCTACAAATCGTTCCCAATGAACTGGTCCGCCGCTTGGGATATACTGTCTTTGAGGTCGAACGAAGGAACGTCCTCCTCCAGCCCGGAAGGCGCGGTTCCTCCTGGGCCTTTCCCTATGCGGGGAGCCTCAGCGCACGACCTTGCCAGCTTGGGGCCGCACAATGACTAAACTCAACGAGAGCAAGACCGAATTCGCCGCCCGCGTCGGCCTGACCAAGGGCCGCATCTCGCAGTTGATCGGCCAGGGCCTGCCGGTCCAGCCGGACGGCACCATCGCGGTGGCCGAGGGGCTGGCCTGGATGGAGAGCAACCTCGATCCGGCGCGGCGCAACAAGGGTGGCACCCCGGCCCCGGCCACCGGCGGCACCCTGTCGCTGTCCGAGGCTCGGCGCATGTATATGGTGGTGCAGGTGCAACGTGCCCGCCTCGCCTACGACAAGGAACGCGGCCAGGTGATCGACGCCAAGGAAGCGGAGGCGGCGGTGTTCTCCCGCGCCAAGGCCGAACGCGATGCCCACATCGCCTGGGTCAGCCGCACCGCGCCGCTGCTGGCGGCCGAGACCGGCGCCGATCCCCAGGCGACCTTCGCTGCGCTCGACCGTTTCATGCGCGAGCATCTGGAGCATCTGTCCGACACCCCGGTGTGGAGCCTGCGCGATGCAGGGTGATAGCGCCCAGGTGGTGGTGGACCGGGCATGGCGGCGGGGCATCCGGCCCGAACCGCCGATCCCGGTGTCGGAATGGGCCGACCGCCACCGGGTGCTGCCGCCGACATCGGCCGAGCCGGGCCGCTGGCGCACCAATCGCACGCCCTATCTCAAGGCCGTGATGGATGCGCTGTCCACCGCCAGCCCCTATGAGCGGGTGGTGCTGATGAAGGGCGCCCAGACCGGCGGCACCGAAGCCGGCCTCAACTGGCTGGGCTACATCATCCACAACGCGCCGGGCATCACCATGCTGGTGCAGCCCTCGCTGGACATGGTCCGGCGCAACACCACGGTGCGCATCGATCCGCTGATCGAGACCACCCCGGCTCTGCGCGAACTGGTCTCGCCCGCCCGGTCGCGCGACGCCGGCAACAGCCTGTTCCGCAAATCCTTCCCCGGCGGACAACTGGTGATGACCGGGGCCAATTCCGCCGCCGGTCTGCGCTCCACCCCGGTGCGGTATCTGTTCCTCGACGAG
>CAJANL010000108.1 GCA_903941105.1 uncultured Rhodospirillaceae bacterium | reverse complement strand
TCCCCTGGTCTGCTCCGATGCTTTTCAACATCGGATGATGGCGGCCATCACCAGGGTAGGGGGGTCAATTTTCGACGCCGATCTCCCCGGTTAGGGGGTCAAAATTGCACGCCGGTTTCCACCGTGGCTCGGTGGCGGCCAAGGAGTCGGCCGACAGGCTTAAGTCACATCCGTTCATCACCGACCCCGCCTTAACTACCAAAAGTTCAAATATTGGGGCGGTCGGCCGGCGTTAAGTCGATTCCGTTCAAGAGTGTGGGCCGCACCAGCGGCGTCTAGCCGCGTCGCCGCGCGGCGACCTCGTTGCGGCAGGTCGGATCGAAATAGAGGATGTCCTCGATCCGGATCGGCCCCTTGGCGAGGCCGAGGCGCATGGCCGGTGTCTTGCCGTCGCGGCCCTTCTTCACGAAGTTGTAGTAGCAACGGTAGATGTCGAGCAGCTTCTGGACCCTGGCCGGGTCGTAGGGGCTGTAGCCGCGCCACACACGCCCGTCGTTGCTGGGCGTGTGGATGGGCCGCTCCAGCGCCATCAGCAGGCGCCGGATCTGCATGAAGTAGCGGTCAATCGCGTGCATCGACGCCCGGGCGAAGACGATGGCCATCTGGCGCAGCGGCACGGCGACGCCGTCGCGATCCGTGAGCCAGCACACCGCCTTCAGCGGCTCGGCCTGGGTGCTCTCGGGATAGACCACCCAGCGATCCCGCGGCGACAACTGCTCCATCGCCGACTGGATCTCCGCCTCCAGCAGAAGCACGCGCACCCACCAGTCGCTCATGTCCGGCCGCCCAATGGCAACCTTGAACTTCTTGAAACGCGCCGCGGATTGCGAAGCCAGTCGGTTGCGTTGATCGACGTTCAGGCCCTTGTCGATCTTGACGTAGAACGCATCGGCGCGGCCGGCCCGCATCTCTTCGACGTAGGTGCTGATGCAGCCGGCGCGCAGCGTGTCGTCCTGGTCCATGAAGAACCGGATCTTGCCGACATCGCCCAGCATCCGGCGCAACAGGCGGAAATGGGCATGAACAGTGTATTCGAAATGGACCTGCGCGCACGAGGTCGGCAATGCGGTCGTGGTCGGCGCCCGCTCCTTCGCCTCCGGATCGGAAATCGCCGCCATCTCGTCGTAGCCGGCCTCGACGTCGACTCGGACATCGCCGGTGTCCGACAGGCGCGACGGCACCCCGGCCGGATCGTCCCTCTTCGCCGTCTCGTAATCGGGGGTGGTCCAGAAGCGGGCGAACCTCCGGAACGACGGCTCGAGGATGGCGAAGTCGCCGGCGGCGATGGCCTCGGCCTCCATCCGTTCGGTATCGACGGAGGGATCGATGTTCGTCTGCATCCCGAACACGTAGCCTGAACGATTGTCGGCGGAGGCGACGGCGGTGATAGCGGTGTTCTTGCGGTCCTTCCGACTCGACCAGTTCAGGACGTAGTCCTGGCGGTCGCTGCTGATGTAGAGCCGCCGCAGCCCCAGGGCCGCGATCTGCCGTTCCCGGTCGGAAAGGAACGCCAGGCATTGCCGGTGGATGAAGTCGATCTTGTCGTAGATCGTCTGCGGAGCGACATCCGCCACTCGCGCCATGGCACGGAGCGCTCCCTTGTTAACCAGCATCCGGAAGATGATGGCGTTCTTGTGCGACATCAGCTGGTCGCGGTTGGCCTTGCGCGCCGAGAACACCTTCCTGCAAGCCTTGCAGCGCCATCGAGGCGAGCCGGCCGAAGTGTAGCCGTGCGAATGATACCGAGCCGGATCGTCGAGCACCGAGATCGCATGGCTTGCGCAATCGACGTTCGGGCATGATGGCATTGGCGTCGGTTCAAGATAGGCGGAGATCCGATCTCGCTCTTCGCGAATGCCAGCGTTGCTCTTGATTGACGACTGCTGTCCGCACTTGGTGCAGAGCAGCACCGTCTTTTTCGACCGCCCTCCTGACTGGAGCTTGTAGCCGTCTCCGCTGGGGCTTTTGCCTCCCGGCCGCGGGATCTGGAGCAGCGGCTCCACGCCGAAGTTCGAGCAATTGATGTTCCGGCAGAAGTTGGACTGGATGCCGTTATCCGCAGGCGGCACGCGCGGCCCGCCGGGGTTCCGCCTGACGTAGGGGCGCTTCGGCGTCGGCGGCTTAGGTGGCAGGTATGGGATAAGGTCCGTGGAGGAGTCGTCGGGCATGGCCAATGCTCACAGGTCTATGTTCTGCTTCTGTTCTATCACATGAAGGCAACGGGAACAACGGAATGATCGGCTGGCGGTCTCACCAGACAACGAGCCACCCCGCAACAACGGAACGCATGGAGAACGCTGGTCTTGGTCTCCGCTTCGACATTGCTGACGACCACAATCCGGCTAGACTCCAGGTGTTCCATTGAATAGAATTCGCAATGACTTCACGCGATGGCCCCATGATTTGGGAATCGTGGCAGTTCTTATCAAAAGGCGAATATCACGGCCATATCAGTCCAACGAAGATTTCTTCGGGGGCTGTTTTCGATTCCGCCTACTTCAAGATCGTGCGGCAACGCATTGGCGGAGCGAGGCGATTTCCTTCCCGGAATGGAGAAGGCCCCTCACCGGAATGAGGGGCCTCCACACTTATCGCGAACGCCTGGCCCATGGGGTGGCCCTTTTTTCATTCCCCCGACTTACGGTCTATGGTGCAAGGCCTCTTGGACTGACCTCAGGTCAGGTGGAACCAAATCCGTGGATGGGATATCAGTTTCGTTGACGCGCCGTTCGAAATGGTGATCTATCACCGCCCTTTGCTGCACCTGCACAATGACAGCCTGTCCCCGGGAACCTCCATTGATGTTCATCGATAATTGGCGCTTCCGCTCGAAGATCCTGGTGATCGTCGTCGCTTCGTTGCTCGGCATGGGGCTGATCATCGTCATCGCCCTGGCCAATCTGCACAGCGAGATGATGGCCGGCCGCCGCGCCGACACCAAGCACGTGGTCGAGGTCGGAAGTTCCCTGGTGGGCCATTTCGTCAAGGAAGCCCAGGCCGGTCGCATGAGCACGGAACAGGCGCAGGCGGCGGCCATCGCCGCGGTGCGCGACCTGCGCTATGGCGGATCGGAATATTTCTGGATCAACGACATGGTGACCCGCGTGGTGGTCCACCCCATCCGGCCGGAATTGAACGGCAAGGACATGTCGGGGATCAAGGACCCCAACGGCAAGTACCTGTTCACCGCCTTCGTCGAGACCGTGGCCCGTGAGAAGGAGGGCTTCGTCGACTACCTGTGGCCCAAGCCGGGCTTTGAGAGGCCGGTGGCCAAGGTGTCCTACGTCAAGGGCGTCGACGAGTGGGGCTGGGTGATCGGCTCGGGCATGTATCTCGACGACGTCGATGCCGCCTTCTGGCGCCAGGTGGTCGCCCAGGGCGGCACCGTCGCCGCGGTGGTGGTGTTCGTGCTGGCGATCTCATGGTGGATCGGGCGGCGCCTGATCGACACCCTGCTGGTGGTGACCAAGGGGATGCGGCGGCTGGCCGAGGGTGACACTTCGGTGGAACTGGCGGGTGATCGGCGCACCGACGAGATCGGCGACATCATCCGTGCCGTGGCCGTCTTCCGCGACAACGCCCTCTCGGTGCATCGCCTGCAGGACGAGCAGGACCAGATGCGCCGCAAGGCCGAGGAGGAGCGGCGCTCGACGCTGGCCAATCTCGCCCGTGATCTGGAGGCCGGTGTCAAGGCGACGGTGCATGCCGTCAATCAGGCCGCCAGCACCATGCACGCCTCGGCCGAGGCGGTGTCGGGCTCGGCCGACGACAGCGCCGTCAAGAGCGCCGCCGTGGCCGCGGCGGTAGAGCAGACCACCGCCAATGTCGAGACCGTGGCGGCGGCGGCGGAACAGCTCAACGCCTCCATCGGCGAGATCGCCCGCCAGGCCGGTGAAAGCACGGTCATCGCCAAATCGGCGGTGCAGGCGGCACAACGCACCGACGGCGTGGTGCGCGGCCTGTCCCAGGCCGCCGACCGCATCGGCGAGGTGGTGCAACTGATCAACGACATCGCCGGCCAGACCAACCTGCTGGCCTTGAATGCCACCATCGAGGCGGCGCGGGCCGGCGATGCCGGCAAGGGGTTCGCCGTGGTGGCCAACGAGGTCAAGACCCTGGCCAGCCAGACGGCGCGGGCGACCGGCGAGATCGCCGGCCAGATCGCCGCCATCCAGCAGACCACCACCGACGCGGTTCGTGCCATCGAGGAGATCGGCTCCACCATCGGCCGCATGGATGCCATCGCGGCCTCCATCGCGACCGCGGTGGAGCAGCAGGGCAACGCCACCCACGAAATCGCCCGCAACGTCAATCAAGCTGCGTCCGGAGCGCAGGAGATGTCGGGGCACATCCATGCGGTCACCCTGGCGACCCGCGAATCGGGACAGGCGGCACGCGAAATGCTGCATGCCACCGACGGCCTGTCCCGGGATTCCGAGCATATGCGCGACGGTCTCGACCGCTTTCTGGGGCAACTGCGGGCCATGTGAGTCCTTTGGTCGGCAGAACCGTCCCATAAGTTCCCGCCGCCCCATCCTTAGCCCCGCTTCCCAATGCCGCGCGGCGTAGGTACTCTCGCCACCGCCTGGACGAATGGTGGAGGGGCGTGGGTATGACGGTGGTTCTGGTCACCGGCGGAGCGGGGTACATCGGCAGCCATGCCTGCAAGGCCCTGGCCAGCCACGGCGTTACCCCGGTCACCTATGACAGCCTGATCCACGGCCATCGCGAGGTGGTGAAGTGGGGGCCGTTGGAAGTGGGCGACGTCGGCGATGCCGACCTGCTGGCGGCCGTGATGCGTCGCTGGAAGCCCGAGGCGGTGATGCATTTCGCCGGGTTGATCGCGGTGGGCGAATCGGTGCGTGAGCCCGCTGCCTATTACCGCGCCAACCTCGCCGCCAGCGTCACCCTGCTGGACGTCATGCGCCATGCCGGCGTCAACACCATGGTATTTTCCTCGTCGGCGGCGGTCTACGGTGCCCCGGAGCGGCTGCCGGTGGCGGAGGATGCGCCGCTGGCGCCCACCAGCCCCTATGGCCGCAGCAAGCTGATGGTCGAGCAGATGCTGGCGGATCACGGCGCAGCCTATGGCCTGAAATGGGCGGCACTGCGCTATTTCAACGCCTGCGGCGCCGACTCCGCTGGCGAGACCGGCGAGAACCACGAGCCCGAGACCCATCTCATCCCGCGTGCCCTGATGGCGGCGGCCGGCGACATTCCCTATCTCGACCTGTTCGGCACCGACTATCCGACCGACGACGGCACCTGCGTGCGCGACTATGTGCACGTGGCCGACCTCGCCGAGATGCATGTGGCGGCACTGGCCCATCTCGCCGCCGGCCGCGCATCTGGCGCCTTCAACCTCGGTACCGGCCACGGCTGGTCCAATCGGCAGATCATCGCCGCGGTGGAACGGGTGACCGGCGCTCCCGTGCCGCTGAGGTTGGCCGGGCGGCGCCCCGGCGACCCGCCGGTACTGGTGGCCGACCCCAATCGGGCCGAGGCCGAACTGGGCGCTTCCGCCCGCCATACCGATCTCGACGCCATCGTCGAGTCCGCCTGGAGCTGGTACCGGCGACACCGCCGCTGAACGTCTCGAAGTCCTGGAGGGTTCCATGCCGAACGACTTGTCCGTCGCGCGGACGCCGCTCTTCGTGCTCGCGCTGCTGTTGTTGCTGACCATGCTGGCCGGTTGCTCCGACCGCATCGCGCGTCATCCCGCGCCGCTGCCGGCGGCGGCGCCGTTGCAGGCCTATCTCATCGAGCCCGGCGACGACCTCGACATTCGCTTCTTCTACAATCCCGAACTTAACGAAGAGGCCACGGTGCGTCCCGACGGCAACATTTCGCTGCCGCTGGTGGGCGAGGTGAAGGCGGCCGGGCGAACGCCCGCCGACCTTGAGGCGGCCCTGCGGGAACGCTTCAGCCGCGAGCTGCGGCAGGCGGCCATCACCGTCATTCCCAAGACCTTCGCCGGTCAGCGGGTCTTCGTCGACGGCGAGGTGGGGCAGCCGCAGATGGTGAAGCTGGGCGGTAATCTTACCGCCATGCAGGCCATCGCCTCGGCGGGTGGGTTCAAGACGACCGCCCGCAAGGGCGAGACCTTGGTGATCCGCCGTGCCGCCGCCGGCCAGCCCCAGGTGATCCCGCTCAATCTGCAAGCCGCCATCGAGGGCAGCGATACCGCCCAGGACATCGTCCTGCAGCCCTACGACGTGGTGTTCGTGCCGCGCAGCCAGGTGGCCGAGGTCAATCTGTGGGTCGAGCAGTACATCAAGAACAACATCCCCATTCCCTTCGGCTTCGGCTACGGACTGAACTGAGCCTTGCGGCAGCTCTCTCCCCCGCTGACGGCGGGGGAGGGCTCCCATGGAAGGAGGGGCGTCCCATGTGCGGCATTGCCGGTTGGATCGACCGTGCCAGGCAGGCTCCGGCCGATTGCGTGCTGAAAGCCATGACCGACGCCATCGCGCATCGCGGGCCGGACGGCGATGGCCACTTCCGTGCCACCTGCCGCGAGGGTGACTGGCAGGTGGAGCTGGGGCACCGCCGGCTGGCCATCATCGACCTTGAGGGCGGCGTCCAGCCCATGCTGTCGGAGGACGGCCGCACCGCCCTGGTGTTCAACGGCGAGATCTACAATTTCAAGGAGCTGCGGGCCGAATTGGAGGCCCTGGGCTGGAGCTTCCGCACCCATTCCGATACCGAGGTGCTGCTGGTCGCCTATCGTATGTGGGGCACCCAGTGCCTGTGGCGGCTGCGTGGCATGTTCGCCTTTGCCCTGTGGGACGGCATCCGCGACCGGCTGATCCTGGCCCGTGACCGCTTCGGCAAGAAGCCGCTGTATCTGTGGGAGGATGGCCAGGGAACGGTGGTGTTCGGCTCCGAGATCAAGGCGCTGCTGGCCCATCCGCGGGTGCCGGCCCTGCTGGACCGCCGCTCGGTGGTGGAGTATCTGACCTGGCGCTACGTGCCGGGGCCCCACACCCTGTTCCAGGGCATCCGCAAGCTGCGTCCCGGCAGTTTCGCGGTCTGGGAGAAGGGCCGCCTTGCCGAGGCCGGCTATTGGAGCCCGCCCGATGCCGGTGAACCGCCGGCCGGTACGGTGTCCGATGACCCGGTGGCGGATTTCACCGCGCTGCTTGACCAGTGCGTCGCCATCCGCATGGTGAGCGACGTCCCGTTCGGCGCCTTCCTGTCGGGCGGCCTCGATTCGTCGGCGGTGGTGGCACTGATGAGCCGACACTCGGACCTGCCGGTCAACACCTTCTCGGTGGGCTACGCCGAGGCCGGTTACAGTGAATTGGGCTATGCCCGCATGGTGGCCGAGACCTTCCACACCAACCATCACGAGTTGCTGATCGACGCCGGTGATGTCATCGACGAGCTGCCGCGTCTGACCCGCTTCCGCGACGCTCCGGTGTCGGAGCCGGCCGACGTGCCCATCAACCGGCTGGCGGCCGAGGCGCGGCACAGCGTCAAGATGGTGCTGACCGGCGAGGGCTCCGATGAGCTGCTGGGCGGCTATCCCAAGCATTTCGCCGAGCGCTTCGTCGGCCTGTGGCAGCGGATGGTGCCGCCGGTCGTCCAGTCCGCCGCCGTCGAGCCGCTGGCTTCGCTGCTGCCCTACGGCTTCCGGCGGGCCAAGACCCTGGTGGGAAGCTTCGGCCTGCGTGATCCAGCCGAGCGCATGGTGCGCTGGTTCGCCGCGCTGTCGCCGGCCGAGGTGGCGGCGTTGGTGGGCTTTGACGCTCCGGCGCGTGGCCTTGATTCGCGACCGTTCGCGGTGGCGCGTCATACCAGCGCGCTGCGGCGCGTCCTCACCTTCGATCAGGCCTCGTGGTTGCCCGACAACCTGCTGGAGCGCGGCGACCGCATGACCATGGCCGCTTCCATCGAGGCGCGCATGCCGTTCATGGACCACGAACTGGCGATTTTCCTCAGCCACTTGCCCGACCGCTACCGAATCCGTCGTTTCAGCCAGAAGTGGCTGCTGCGGCGGGCCATGGCCGATGTGCTGCCGCGGCCGGTGCTGCGCCGCCCCAAGGTAGGCTTCCGGGTGCCGGTCAACGAGTGGTTCCGTGGCCGCCTCAAGCCCTGGGTCGTCGACCTGCTGCTGGGGCCGCAGTCGCTGACCCGCGACTGGTACCGCCAGGAGGGGGTCAGCCGTCTGATCGGCGAGCATGTCAGCGGTCGCCAGAACCACGAGAAGGCTCTGTGGATGCTGATCACTCTGGAGATCTTTCAGCGGCAGTACCGGCTGCGGTAGGAAGACTTTATGATTTCAACATATCTGTAGCCTCATCGTGATGAGATGAAGCGTCTCGCAGGCCGAGTCTGACCTGCTGAAGGCTGTTCACCGGGTTCCGGCGACCCCGCCCGGTGAGGCCCTGAAAATTCCGGCCACGGGTCGGGATTTTCAGGAAATGGAATAAGATGTCCTGTCCGCTCAGTATGAAATCGCTCTGATTTGGTGTCACTTGGCGCCTTTGCGGTGACCCTTCTTACTTCCTCACCTTCACCGCCATCCCCGCCGCCAGCATCCACAGCAGCACGCCCTGGCTGGGTATGTTGGCGATCATCGAGGTCTCGGTCATGCCCAGGATGAGGCCGTTGAGCAGCAGGATGTCGCGCACCGGGCTGGGCCGGGTGAAGAAGACCCTGAGCTGTGTCCACAGCGCCGCCAGGAAGGGCAGGCTGCCGATGATGCCCACCGACAGCAGGGCCTGCAGATAGGCGTTGTGGGCATGGGTGATCTTCCACGGAGTGAAGCCGCGGAACAGGCTCATGCCGGCGGCATGGCCGTAGCCCAGCCATGGCTTGTCGGCGATCAGGTCGATGGCGTAGGGCCAGATCAGCAGGCGGCCCGACAGGGTGAGGATCTCCTTCGAGTGGCCGGAGCGGGACAGGCTTTCCAGAATGTCGCTCGGCAAGAGCCGCGTGAAGCCGGCCACCGACTCGGTGGCCAGGATCACGGCGATGAGGCCTGTCAGCACCGGTATCACCAGCAGAGCCCCGCCGCGACGGAAGGACCAATAGACCGCCGCCGCCGCCGCCATGGCCAGCACCGGCAGGCGTGACTGGGTGAGCAGCGCGGTGGCGATGCCGGCCGCCGCCAGCCCCACCAGCAGGGCGCGGCCGCCGAACCGCCGCACATGCCCCAGCAGGGCGAGGCAGGCGAAGATGAAGATGGCGGCGCTCTCCGCCAGCGGGATGGGGTGGTCGGTGATGCCGCGCAGGCGGCTGACCTCGCCGGTGGACCCCGGGCTGAGGGGCGTCAGGCCCATGGCAAAGGGGCTGATGGCCAGCGACGGCAGCACGATCAGTCCGGCGCCGATGGCGAGGCCGAGCAGGATGCTCCGCTCGTCCAGCACCTCGGCCGCCGCCGTCGCGAACAACAGGAAGCACAGGAAGCCCATGGCCGACAGGAAGGTGTAGGAGGGACTAGGCGACCAGGCGGTGGACAGCCCCAGCACGGCGACGAACAGCAGCACGAACACCGGCGGCGGCGAGGTCAGCCGGGGCAGAGTCCGGCCCAGCCTCAGGGTGCCCCCCAGACCGCAGCCGAACCACACCAGCCCCTTCAGCAGCACCTGCCAGTCGAACGACTTGTCGGCCCAACTGCGCGAGCGGAAGGTGGCGTCGGTGAGAAAGATCAGCGCCGCCATGGCCATGACGTAGGCCCAACGCTCGCCGCGCGCCAGGGCAAGGCCGAGTGGAATCACCCACAGGGCGGCGACGAACAGCAGCGGGATGGCCATGTAGACCGGCCGCGTCGGCAGCGCGGCCGGTGCCAGCACCGCACCCGCCAGCCCGGCCACCGCCACCAGGGCGGCGGTGATGACGGCGCCGGGGGGCAAAGAGGGGGGATGGTTCATGAAAGCTCCTCCAATGACCCGTCACTTCACCCCTCGAACCGCGTCCGCCCCAGCATGGCCGGGTCGAGCAGGCACCCCAGCATGGTGCGGCAGCGGTAGTAGCGGATGCGGAACAGGGTGGCGATGGCGCGCCAGCGGTGCTCGGGGCGGGTCAGCTCGGGCGAGGTCAGCAGTTGCCACGATTTGCAGAGCGGCGGCAGCGCCATGCCGGCGGTATAGGCGGCCCACCGCAGATGGAACCAGTCGTGCTCGCGCATGTGATTCCGTGCGTGGTAGATGGTGCGGTCGGTCTTGCGCCGGAGTTCGGCCCAGGTGCGGCGCGCCGGATGGCGGACCACGGCGTCGGGCGCCCAGGCCAGCCGGAACCCCTTGGAGCGGGCGCGGCGGCCCCACTCAAGATCCTCGGGCAGCTCGCCGTTGCGGAACGGCCCGACCTGGAGGAAGACGGGGCGCGGCACGATGATGTTGGCTCCGGCGGCGAAGTGCTTGCGCCGCACGTAGCGCTCGGTCTCGAAGCCGAACACCATGTCGAACAGTTCCACATCGGTGGGAGCGGAGGCGTCGGCGGCGAAAACCTTGATGCCGCCACCCAGGATGTCGGCCTCGTCGGCGGTGAGACGCCGCACCGCGTTGAGGATCCAGTCGGGATCGGGGCGGCAGTCGGAGTCGGTGAAGGCCAGGATATCGCCGCCGGTCAGCATGACGCCGCGATTGCGGGCGCTGCCACAGCCGCGCTCGGCCTCGAAGGCGGCCGAGACGCCGGGGAAGCGCGCTACCACCGGGTCGATGGGGCGGTCCGAGCCGTTGTCGACCACCATCACCCGGCAGTGGTCGGCGGGATAGCTCTGCCGTCCCAGATGTTCGAGGCAGATCGCCAGCCGGTCGTGGTCGTTGAGGTGGGGGATGATGATGTCGACCGTGGGCAGTTGCATTGGGGTCTACTCCAGCTTGGCGTAGGCGGCCAGCAGTTGCGGGACCTGATATTCCCAGGACAGTTCGCGTTCCATGCGCGCCCGCCCGGCGGCGCCCATGCTCCGGCGGAGCTCCTCGTCGTCGACCAGCCGCAGGATCTGCCGCGCCATGTCGGCGGCGTCATCGTCCTTGGCGTAGAGGCCCGCCTCGCCGGCCGAACGGCGGCCCTCCACCAGATCGAACAGCACCACCGGCTTGGCCAGCGCCATGTATTCCAGGATCTTGTTCATGGTGCAGCGGTGGTTGAAGGGATTGACCGGATCGGGCGAAACGCAGACATCGGCGGCGTTGAGGTTGGGCATCAGCACCTCGTCGTCGGCCCAGCCGGTGAAGCGCACATGCCGCTCGATGCCCATTTCCGCCGTCATGCGCTGGAGCGGCACCAGCCGCGGCCCGTCGCCCATCAGCACGCAGCCGACATCGTCGCGGCCATGGTCGATGACGATGTGGCGCATGGCCTCCAGCACGTATTCGACACCATCCTGAGCATTCATCACGCCTACATAGGCCACCAGGAAGCGGTGGCCGAACTTCAGCGACTCGTCGGGCGGCGTGACCTTGAGGCGGCGCACGTCCGGCCCCGAACGGACCACGAAGACCCGGTCGGGCGCCATGTGGCCGCGCTCCAGTGCCACCTGCCGGAAGCTCTCGTTGGTGGCGATGGAGACGTCGGCGGTAGCGAAGGTGAGGCGCTCCAGTCGAAGCAGCAGGCGGTGGAACAGGTCCTTCCGGCCGAATTTGGCGACATAGAGCTCCGGGCTGAGATCGTGGTGGTCGAAGACGAAGCGCTTGCCCAGCAGCTTGAAGAAGCCGCCGATCAGGAAGATGGTTTCCGGCGGATTACAGGCGTGGATGACGTCGAAACCGCGGGTCAGCAACACCCGCCAGGCCAGCACGAATTCCCAGAACAGGGCGGCGAGGTATTCGACGGCGTAGCCCAGCGGCCCCTCGCCCTCGGTGGGCAGCGGGTGGCGCCAGATGTGGATGCCGTCCAGCACGGCGTGGCCACGCGGAAAGGCGGCGGTGGCCGGGCAGATCACCGACACCTCCCACCCCGCCGCCGTCAGCGCCTGCGCCTCCTGCCATACCCGCCGATCGCGGGGCACCGGCAGGTTCTCGACGATCATCAGGACGGATTTGGACACGCCACGGTCTCCCTATCCAGCCCTCTCCCATCGCGGGCGAGGGGGCTCTTGTGCTACTTCCCGTAGTACTCGGAGCTGCGGAAGCAGAAGTCGACGTAGTCGCTGTACTGGCGCTGACGTTCGAGATCGACCTTGGTCAGGGCCACGCCGCCCACCGTCATGCCGAAGCTTTTCAGGTGCTCGATGCCGGCCTCGACGGCGCGCTTGGGGGTGCGGTCCCATTCGACGACGTAGAGGCAGACGTCGCAGATCGGCGCCAGCAGCGAGGCGTCGAAGGCGACCATGGTGGGCGGGGTGTCGATCAGCACCACGTCGTAGCGGCCGATCAATTCGGTCAGCAGTTGGCGGGTCCGCGGATCGGCCAACAGCCGCTGCGGTTCGCCGATGCGCGCTCCGGCGGCGATGAAGTGCAGCCCGGTGCGGGAGTCGTGGCGCAGGATCTCCTCCAGCGACGACTGTTGCCGTATATAGTCGGCCAGGCCGGGAATGTCGTAGGTGTCGAGCTGGCGCGCCACCGAGGGGCGCCGCAGGTCGGCATCCACCAGCAGCACCGACTTCTCGGCCAGGGCAAGGCTGCGTCCCAGGCTGACGGCAAGGGCGGTCTTGCCTTCGCCGGGCAGCGACGAGGTCAGCACGATGGCCTTGCCGCTGTCCTTGGTGCGGGCATTCATCACCGCCAGCTGGGCCGAGCGCACCGCCTCGGCGTAAACCGATTCGGGCTTCTCCACCAGATAGTCGCCGGCCGCCACGCGGCCATGATGGTCGCCGAGGTCGGGGATGATGCCCAGCGTCGGCAGGCCCAATGACTCGCGGACCTCGCGGGTGGTGAGGAAGCCGTGGCGGAAGCGTTCCAGCAGCAGCGCCAACGACATGGCCAGGCTCGCCGAGCCGGCGAATGCCACTCCCAGGAACAGGAACGGCTTGGGGAAGGACGGCTTGGCCGGTGCGGTGGCGCGCGAGGCGATGCGGGCATCGGCCTCCTGCAGGTCGGCGCGGTTGGTCAACTCGGCATAGCGGGTGAGGAAACTGTCCAGCATCAGGTTCTTGGCGGTGATCTCGCGCTCGCGCTGCTCGATCTCGGCCATGGCGCCGTCGGAGGCGGTCGAACTGCTGCTGATCTGGGAGATGCGGTTCCGCAGCGCGTCCTCGCGGGCCTTGGCCTGGGCCGCCTTATGGGCCAGGGTGTCCACCTGCTTGCCGATTTCTCGGTTGATCTCGCCGCGCAGGGCGGTCAACTGGCCCTTCATCGCCGCCACCGCCGGGCTGTCGTCGCGATAGCCCACCGACAGCTCGGCCATGCGGCCCAGCACCTTGGCCTCTTCCTTGCGCATCTCCACCAGGAAGGGCGACTGATCGACGAAGGTCAGCGACGACAGGTTGCCGCCGCCGCTTCCCAGCACCTTGCGCGCCTGGGACAACTGGGCCTCGGTCTCGGCGCGCTCGCGCTCGACCAGGGCCAGCTCGGTATTGAGCGCGATCATATGCTGCGCCGCCACCAGCCCCTTTTCGCGGGCGTCGACCGGCGACAGGCCGTTCTTCCGCCGCAGCGCCACCGCGGCGCCGGTTTCCTTGGCCAGTTCGCCGCGCAGAGAGGCGATCTGGCGCGTGATCCAGTCGGTGGCCACCTGCATCTCGGCCAGCTTGGCCTCGCTCTGCCCATGCACGTAGAGGTCGACGAAGGCATTGGCCACCAAGGCCGCCTTGCGCGGGTCCTCGGACTCGAAAGCGAGCCGGATGACGAACGAGTCGGGGCCGTTCTTCACCGTCAACCTGTCCAGCACCTCGTCGATGGTCAGGGTGCGGACATCCTTTTCGGGGGCGCCGCCGCGCAGGGTGCGTTTGAGGTCCTTCCAGCCATCGGCCAGGCGCGGTGGCAGACGCGATTCGCGAAGCTGGCGGTTGAACTCGGGGTCGCGGTCGAGCGCCAGGGCGTCCACCACCTTGGCCGCCAGTTCGCGGGATTCCAGGATGTCCTTCTCGGTGCTGACCAGGACCACCGCCAATGGCGGCTGCGCCACCGTCGGCTTGGTGGTCAGTACCTGCCCGGTCGAACTGGCCCGGGTGTTGAGCGCGATCAGCGCATCGGCGGTGTAGCGGGGTTCGATCACCGCCAGCGCCATGGCGGCCAGTGTGGTGGTGCCGGCGACGACGGCGGCGATCAGGCCGCGGCGCTGCCACAGCACCGAGAGGGCTTGGATATTGGCGCGGGGGTCGGATTCGTCGGCCACCATGCTCCGATGCTCCGTCTGAGCGCGCTCCGGGATGGGGCGCGGTGTTTCGCCAGGTCTCGATGTCGTCCGGCTGACGTGAGAATAGGGATCAGGGGGAGTCTGAATGATTTGGCAAATACCTCACGGCAGTCATAGCGTCACGGCATATAACAACATTGTCCATGCGCTATGGTCAATTTGGTCATGAGGATATAAATCGTGGCAAATGGGTCGAAGACTGATTAAACAAAATGCGCAGCATAACCATAATTTACTTCTATAGACTAGCCATGCGGCGATTTATCCACCGCGAAAGGCGTCGTATTTTGCCGGTCTCCCATCCGGTTGAGGCAATTGTGGGCTTGACGGGATGCCACAGAAGGTTGGCTTGCATGCCGGGGGAGGACCGCACCGGCCGGAAGACGAAGCTGCCGGGGGCAAGGTGGTTGTTGGCCGGCGTATTGGTATAGAAGCGGTTGCGGTTGCCGGCGGCCACGAACTCGCCCTCGCCGCCCATGTCCTCGATGGACAGCCCGGCATCGGCCACCAGGGTGGGCACGGTAGCTTCGTAATGGCCGCTCCAGCCCAGGGCGTAGGCGCGGTCGAGGGCCGTCAGGGCATCGCCGGACAGGCGGCAGCACGGCATGAAGGCGCGCAGCAGGCAACTGGTGGGCAGCGGCCCCAGCGGCCCTTCCACGGTGTTCCAGTTGGGCCATTTCGGGTTGACGGCGAAGCGGTGCACCGTGGTGGCCAGCAGGTCGGCGGGGCTGGCGGCAAAGGCGTCGAACAGCACCGACCATCGTCCGGAAAAGTCGACGTCGTACTCGACAATCCAATAGTGGGCGTAGTCGGGATGGCGGCGGCGGAACAGCATGACGAACAGCTCGACGTCGCGGGCGTTGAGTCGGAGGCCCTTGCGCGGGTAGCCCAGGGCCCGGATCTTGTCCGCACAGAGGCTCGACACCTCCACATCGGCCGGCACCGGGAAGCCGGGAGCGGGGTCGTCGCTGCGGTTGTAGAGCAGGAAGACGTCGAGTCCCACAGCCTCGGCCTTGAGGCGCCGGTACTGCGCCACGATGCCGTCGTCGAGGAAGTGCGTCATCAGCAGGACGGCCGCGCTCGCCATGCACGAGAAGGTGGGGGCGGGGAGGGAATTCGTCGATGGAGGCGGAGGGTGTGCCCCTTTCGATTCGCCTGCCCTCACCGGGCGGGCCGCCTAGAATCGACCCTTCCGCAGCAGTTCGGCGGCCTGCTCGGGCGGGACCGCCGGGCTGTAGAGCCAGCCCTGCACGGTGTCGCAGCCCTCGGTGCGAAGGTATGCCAACTGGGCCTCGGTCTCGACGCCTTCCGAGACCACCGACAGGCCCAAGGCATGGCCGAGGTGGATGATGGCGCGGGCGATGGCGGCGTCGTTGGGGTCGGTGGTGATGTCCGTGACGAACGAGCGGTCGATCTTCAGCGCATTCACCGGGAATAGCTTCAACCGCGCCAGCGAGGAATATCCGGTGCCGAAATCGTCGATGGACAGACGCACCCCCATGGTGCGCAACGCGGTGAGCAGCCGGTCGGCCGCCGCCGGGTCCTCCATCACTGCGCCCTCGGTCAGCTCCAGTTCAAGCCGGCCGGCGGGAAGCTCGAACTCGCGCAGGATGTCGTGGACAAGCTGGGCGAGGTCGTTGCGCTGGAATTGGGCCGGCGACAGGTTGACCGCCACCGGCACCGGCGGCAGCCCGGCTTTGTCCCAGGCGCGGGCCTGGCGGCAGGCCTCGCGCAGCACCCATTCACCGATCTGGCCGATCATTCCAGCCTCCTCGGCCACCGGAATGAAGCGGCCGGGTGGCACCGGGCCGTCGTCGCGCTGCCAGCGGGCCAAGGCCTCGAAGCCGACGATGCGGCCGGATCGGATGTCCACCTGCGGCTGGTAGTGCAGCGCCAGTTCGTCCTTGCTCAGGGCCCGCCGCAGGTCGTGTTCGAGGCGGCGCCGCTCTGCCAGTTCGATATCCATGCGGGCGGTGAAGAAGCGAAAGCCGTTGGGCGACTCGCGCACGGCGCGGTACATGGCGATTTCGGCGTTCTTCAACAGGGCATCGGCATCGGGGCCGTCGCCGGGATACACCGCGACGCCGACGCTGGCGCCCAGCAGGACGTCGTGGCCGTCGATCTCGCAGGGCAGCGCCGCCGTCTCCACCAGCGTCAGGGCCATGGCAGCGGCGGCGGCCACCGTGGCCTGCCCGCCGGCCAGCAGGATGGCGAACTCGTCGCCGCCGGCCCGGGCCAGCAGTTCGGCGCCGCGAGCCGACACCGCCAGGCGTTCCGCCAGCACCACCAGGAAGCGGTCGGCGGCTTCGTGGCCCATGGAATCGTTCAGCTTGGACAGGTCGTCGAGGTCGAGCAGCAGCACTGCCAGACGGCCGTTCTCTGCCTCGGCCCTTTCCCAGGCCTTGTGCAGGTGCTCGCGGAAGCTGAGGCGGTTGGGCAGGCCGGTCAGCGCGTCGTGGCTGGAGAGGAAGCGGATGCGCTCCTCGGCGCGGCGGCGCTCGACATCGCGTGTCCGGGCGCGGAGACGCTCGGCGAATAGTACCAGCACCATCACCGCCGCCAGGACGGTCGCGGCCATCAGCGCCCAGAACACCGAGGCGGAAACGGTGACCACCATGATTCTCCGCTAGTAGTGCTGCCGTTTTCGCTGCGCGGCCAAAGTCTACCGAATTCGTATCGGCTCACAAGCATTCGGCTGGCCTTTACCGGCCAATGGTGTTGCCCGCCGCCACGAGTTGTACCAAGATGCCATGCGAAAGTTCTTGGTGCCCCGCCGCCGATGGGGGAGGGGGGAGAGGGAGGCCAGAAGCGGCATGTCATTGCCAACAATCATCGGGTTCGTGCTGAGCCTGATCCTGTTCCTCGCCTCCATCGTCGAGTCGACAACGAATTTTAAGATATTTCTGCACGCCACCGGCTTCGTGATGGTGATTTGCGGCACGCTGGCGGCCAGCTTCACCGCCTTCGAGGCTCGTTATGTCATCGGTGCCTTGAAGATGATCAAGGGCATCTTCGTGCAGCCCCGCATCGATCGCGCCATGTTGACCAACGAGGTGGCGCGGGTCATCCGCTGGGCCTACATGATGCAGAAGAACGGCATCCAGGCGGTGGAGGGCGACGTCAAGAGCCTGAAGAGCCAGGATGCCTTCCTGGCCTACGGCATGAGCCTGGTGGTCAGCGGCTATACCGGGGAAGAGGTTCGGCGACTGCTGGAGAATCAGGTGGAAACCTCGTTCCACCGCCGTACCGTGCCGACGGAAATTCTCAAATACATGGCCAGCAACGCGCCCGCTTTCGGCATGATGGCGACCCTGGTCGGTCTGGTGATCATGCTCGACAACATGGGTTCCGACCCCTCGCAGCTGGGGCCGGGTATGGCGGTGGGCCTGCTGGGAACGCTCTACGGCGTGCTGTTCGCCCGCCTGGTGATCATGCCGGCGGCCAGCAAGGCGCACCAGCGCGAGGCCATCGTGCGGTTCCGCAACATGCTGGTGTCCGAGGGCATGGCGTTGCTGGCCGAGCGCAAGAGCCCGCGCTTCATCCAGGACGCCATGAACAGCTATCTCGATCCTGCCATCCACTTCGACATCGATAGGGCGCCGAAGAAATGAGCAAGTTCGCCGTCAAGGATGAAGAGGCCGCCGAAGACTGGCTGTTGTCCTATGCCGACATGATCACGCTGCTGATGGCCTTCTTCATCATGCTGGCGGCCATCTCCAAGCCCGACGCCAACCTCTATGAGCAGGTGCAGGCCGGCATGGCCAAGGACATCGGCAACCGCGAGGTGGCCAAGCCGCTGCAGGATCTCAAGACCCAGATGGATCAGATGGTCGCCGGAATGGGCGCCGACGAAGCGGTGGATATCGGCCGCGACGACAAGGGGCTGGTGCTCAACCTCGCCGCCGGGGCCATGTTCAAGGTTGGATCGGCCGACATCCAGCCGCAGATGCTGCCGGTGCTCAAGGAGATCACCGAGACCCTGTCGAACCCGCGTTTCGCCACCTACACCATCGAAATCCAGGGCCATACCGACGATACCCCGGTGAAAACGCCGCAATTTCCCACCAACTGGGACCTGTCCTCGGCGCGCGCCCTGGCAACCCTGAAGGCCTTCGCCCAGTTGGGCATGCCGACGTCGCGCATGCGGCTGGCCGCCCTCGCCGACGTGGCGCCGCGCGCCCCCAACCGCAGCCCCGATGGCAATCCCTATCCCGAGAACCAGGCGCTCAATCGCCGGGTCGAGGTGCACGTCTATCCGCGGTAGTCCTATTCCTCCAGTTCCGACGCCGGATCGGGGCAGCGGTCGCGCAGGGTCACCAGTTCCTCGGCGGCGGTAGGGTGGATGCCGATGGTGGCGTCGACCTGGGACTTGGTGGCGCCGCATTTCAGCGCCACCGCAAATCCCTGAATGATTTCCGGAGCGTCGGGACCGACCATGTGGATGCCGAGCACCCGCTCGCTGCCGCGCTCGACGATCATCTTCATCAGGGTGCGCTCGTCGCGGCCGGCCAGTGTGTTGCGCATGGGCCGGAAGCGCGACAGGTAGACGTCGATGGAGAGCCCGTGGCGCCGCGCCGCCGTCTCGGTCATCCCTACCGTGCCCACTGGCGGCATGCTGAACACCGCCGAGGGGGTGTTGGCGTGGTCGACGGCGGTGGGGCGGCCCAGGAAGGCGGTGGCGACGAAAGCCTGCGCTTCGGCCAGCGCCACCGGGGTCAGGTTGAGCCGGCTGGTGACGTCGCCTACTGCCCAGATGTTGTCCACCGAGCTGCGCGAGAAGGTGTCCACCGTCACGGCGCCCTGATCGTCGAGGCCGACGCCGGCTTCCGCCAGCCCGAGCCCATCGGTGTTGGGCCGGCGGCCGGTGGCGTACAGCACCAGATCGGCATGCAGCGACTCGGAGTCCGACAGCAGCAGGGAATAGCCCTTGGTGCCCTTTTCGATGGAGCGCACCGATGTCTCGCGGCGGATCTCCACCCCCTTGCCGATCATCTCCTCGGCCAGGGCGATGCGGACGTCCTGGTCGAAGCCGCGCAGCAGGGTGTCGCCGCGCAGCACTTGCACCACATGCGCTCCCAGCGCGTTGAAGATGCCGGCGAACTCCACCGCGATGTAACCGCCGCCCACCACCGCCACCCGCTCCGGAAGCTGCATCAGGTCGAGAGCCTCGTTGGAGGTGATGGCGTACTCGATGCCGGGGACCTTGGGGAGATGAGGCCGCGCCCCAGTGGCCACCAGGATGGTGGCGGCGGTGTAGCGCACCCCGGCGACTTCGACGGTGTGGTTGTCCGCCAGACGACCGCGCCCCTCCAGCAGGGTGACGCCGCTGTCGCGCAGGATGCGGGTGTAGACCCCCTCCAGCCGGTGCAACTCGGCGTTCTTGGCGGCGATCAGGCGGGCCCAGTCGAATGATACCTGGCCGATGTCCCAGCCGTAGCCCTGCGCGTCGGTCAGGTCCTCGGCGAAATGGGCGCCCATGACCAGCAGCTTCTTGGGCACGCAGCCGCGCATGACGCAGGTGCCGCCGACGCGGCTTTCCTCCACCACGGCGACACGCTTGCCGGCCTGGGCCGCCAGCCGGCTGGCACGAACGCCGCCCGAGCCGGCGCCCAGGGTGATGAGGTCGAAATCATACTCGGCCATGGTGGCCCCTTGCCATCTGTCGAAGTTCCCTCTCCCAGCGGGAGAGGGAAAGTCACCCTAGCAGGGTGCGGAAAAACTCAACTTTCCTTTCGTCATTCCCGCGAAGGCGGGAATCCATGCGTCCGGCAGCACAGCATATGG
>CAJANL010000107.1 GCA_903941105.1 uncultured Rhodospirillaceae bacterium | reverse complement strand
GCAACTACTGCGAGTCGATCAGCCGACCGGCAGGGTCATCTCAGCAGTTCCCTCCGGCGGCGGGGTCGTGGTGCGCCCGGCGTCGAACAGAATGGCCTGCTGCTTGGCAGCAACATAGTCGAGCGCTGCCTTCGCGCTCTTGATTTGGCCAGTTGCGTAGGCGTTGAACGCCTCCTGCTGAACAGCGAGCATCTCGGAGTACTCAGGCACGTGCCAGAAGTCCTTCGAGCGACCCTCTTCGAGCATGTACTTGAAGGAGCCCATGTACGGGATGTTCTTCATGTACTCGGGGTTGTTCACACCTTCCTTGTCCCAAGGCAGGCCACCATTCTCATTGATGAAGGTGCTCTGGGTCTCGGGCTGGTACCACCAGTTGAGGAAGTCAATCGAGACGCGCATGTGCTCGTCATCGTTGAACGCATTGACCACCCACGGCTGACCGCCCATGGCGCCAATGATCTTCGGCTGGCCGTCGGGGCCGGGGAACTTCGGCAGCGGACTGAAGAGCACCTTGCCCTCAAGCTCAGGCGTAATCATGGCCGCACCCACTGCGTTCCACTGGAAGGCCGAGAAGACCTTGCCCTTGGTGAACAGGTCGATGACCTCGCCGATGCCCTGCGTGGCGAAGCTCGGAGCCTGGTACTCCTTCAGTCCGACGAACTCCTCCATCGCCTTGGCGTTGAGATCGGTGTTGAGGATGCCCTCGACGTTGTTCGTCTGCGGATCCCAGATCTCGCCACCCTGCGAGTACACGAAGGGGTAGTAGGCGCAGGAGAAGAAGTCATAATCCTTGCTGTATTGAAGGGCGGTGCCGTAGAAGCCCTGATCAGGATTGTTGAAGAACGCGATGACATCCGTGAATTCCTTCATCGTGATGTTCTCGTAGTCGGCGAACGTCGTTCCGAGCGGCCGACCGTACTTCTCCTGGAAGGCCTTCTGGTTGGCCGGGTCCTGGAGCATATCCAGACGCAGTGCCACACCCTGGGTGTCCGGCATCTGCGGGAAGCCCCAGCGCTGGCCGGAGCCGTCCGGGTACACCTGGTACGTGCTAGTAACAAGGCTTGAGTACGGCTCCTTGTCCAGGTCCGGGTTCAAGGCATAGATCTGGTCGGCAGGAACGATCCAGCCGGGCTCTGCGAGCGCACCCAGCCACTGGCTGTCGACGATCATCAGGTTGAATTCCTGCGAGCCCGAGGCCAGCGTCGGAGCAATCTTCTGGAAGAGCTCCCCGAACGGGGCCTCAGCGAAAGTCAGGTTCGCCGTGTAGCCGAACTTCTCCTTGGCATATGCCTGGAATGCCGGCCACATTGCCTCAGGCGCTGCGCTGGGCGGCCAGCCGCCGATGCGCGAGTAGCCGAAGTCGATGGTCTTGCCCTGCATGTTCGTCGCGTCACTTCCGCAAAGCGGGTTGTCCGGGCATTCGCCAACAGCGGCAGATGCCGCTGCCGAGGCCGGCACACTACCTGCCGCTGAGCCCTCGGACGAGGTCGAACTTGACCCGCATGCTGCGAGGACGGGCGTGGACACGAGGGCCAATGCT
>CAJANL010000106.1 GCA_903941105.1 uncultured Rhodospirillaceae bacterium | reverse complement strand
AGCGTTTGTCTCGCCCGGCGCCCGTCCAGGCCCCGGCATCGGCACCGTTGGGGGATGCGGTCGGCGCTCCGCTCGCGCCCAATGAGGGCGAGCGCGGTACTGCGCCCCGGACGCCCGAGGTCGCGATGCCGGATCTGGTGATGGAAACCGCCACGCCGGTGGTTGCAGTGCCGGTAGCCGAAGGGGTCATCGAAGCCCCCGCCATCGAGGCCCATTCCATCGCCGCTCCTGCGGTCGAAGCGCCGGTCGACGAAGCCCCGGTCGACGAAGTTCCGGTCGTCGAAGCCCCGGTCGTCGAGGCTTTGGTCGTAGAGGCGGGCGAAATCAAAGTGGTCAGGGTCGAAGCGCCCGCCGCCGAGCCGGTTGGCGAGGATGCCCCGGCCCCTGAGGACGCGGCCGTCGGACAGGTGGTCGAGCCAACGCCCGTACCGATTGAGGTCGCGGCTGCGACAGGCCCATTGCTGGCTCAACTGGTTGTAGAATCGACGGCGGCCAACACGCCGCCTCCCGTTCCTGCAGCTGTGGTTGATCGCAGCGCCTGCGCAACCGCCAAGGCGGCATGTGCCGCCAGTGTCTGCAGCCCCTGTCGCCCGGCGGACGTGGTGTCCGTGGTGCCGGTCGAGGATTTGCTCCCGGGCGTCGTCAGCGTGGTGGCTTCCGGGATTGGTGGCCTGATTCACGGCGGTCGCGACCTGGGGTCGATGCTGGTTCAGGGGATCGGTCGTGGTGGTCGTGCGATGAAGAGCGGCCTGCGTAAGGTGACCGGCTCATAGGGGCGGAAGCGTCCCAAGTTTGGCCTAAGTATCAAGTCTTGCCGGTCGCAGAACACGCACCGGCACATCAAGGGAGTGACCTATGAGCGACAGCGGTGAGGGTAGCGGTAAGGGAAAACTCATCCTCGGGATCGACCTTGGCACATCCCACACCGCGGTCATGTCGAACCGGGGCGACAAGGTTCTATTGAGGTCGGTGGTCGGCTACCCCAAGGACGTCATCGGCCTGAAGCTGTTGGGGCGCCCCTATGTGGTGGGCGACGAGGCGTTCGACATGCGGTCGTATCTCGACCTTCGCTATCCGCTGCAGGACGGCGTCCTCAGCGAGACCGGCGAGCGCGACCAGTTGGTGGCGCGCCATCTGCTGGCCCACGTCATTCAAATGGTGAAGCCGCAACCCAACGACGAGATCATCGCGGTGATCGGCGTGCCAGCCCGCGCAACGGGGGCCAACAAGGGGCTGCTGCTCAAGATGGCCCAGGAGGTTCTCCACACCGCGCTGGTGGTGTCCGAGCCCTTCATGGTCGGCTACGGCATGAATAAGCTGGTCAATTCCATCGTCATCGATATCGGCGCCGGCACCACGGACATTTGCGCTCTCAAGGGCACGGTGCCAATGCCCGAGGACCAGGTGACGCTGTCGAAGGCCGGCAACTATGTGGACGAGCGTCTGCAGACCGTCTTGCTGGAGCGCCATCCCGAGCTGCAGATGAACCTCAACATCGCATGCTCCATCAAGGAAGCGTTCTCGTTCGTCGGCCCCACCCCCGGCCCGGTCGTCGCCGATCTTCGGGCGGCCGGCAAGCCGGTTCGTGTCGATGTCACCGACGCAGTCAAGTCCGCCTGTGAAGCCCTGCTGCCGGAAATCGTCGAGAGCGTCGAGATTTTGCTGCGAACCTTCCAGCCGGAATACCAGCCGATTGCACTCAAGAACATCATAGCGGCGGGCGGCGGTTCGCGGATTCGCGGGCTTGGCACCTACCTCAAGGATGCACTGCGACCTTATGGCGAGGCGGAAATCACTTGCGTCAGCGATCCGACCTTCGACGGATGCCGTGGGGCGTTGCGTTTGGCCGAGGAACTGCCGCCGCAATATTGGCGGCAACTCGGTGACGTGGCGGGGTCCTGATCTGGGGCCGGGGGACCGTGGTGGATCCTCTCGACCAGAGGGGGGCGCTCACCGATTTTGATTGGGCAAGAGGCGAGTTATGCTAACGCTGCTGATATCGCTCATCTTTGGGGCAATCATCGTATTCCTCGCCTCATCCAATGCAAATTTGGTGGAGGTTTCATTTGGGCTGGTAAAGGTGACCACGCCCTTATTCGTGACGATGGCCGTCTGCTTTCTTATGGGATTCGCAACGGCCGTCTTCGCCTTTATTTTAAGAGTGGTGCGAGGAAACGGCCAAAAGTCGCTACGCGGCAAGCCAGTTCCCGGAAAAGGCATCGTCGTTCGACGCTGACGAGCGCGGTCGGGGCCAGGAGTGAGGAATGAGGAAGAGTAATTGCGCCAACTGCGCCCGGGGCATCGGCTGGCTCGGCTTGGCGGTGAATGCCGTCCTGATGGTGATGAAGGGGTTCGTCGGCTTGGTCGGCGGGTCGCAGGCGATGCTTGCCGATGCCATGTATTCGCTCAAGGACATGTTGAACTCGCTCATGGTGGTCATCGGCATGACCATCTCCAATCAGCCGTTGGATCAGGAACATCCTTACGGTCACGGCAAGGTCGAGTTCATTCTGTCGATGGTGGTCAGCGTCGTCTTCATGGGCCTAACCGCCTATCTCATGGTGCATGCGGTGACGCTGCTGTTCGACGGCGAGCAGCATCGGACGCCGCACCTGATCGTGCTGTGGGCAGCCTTGATCGCCGTGGCCGTCCATGTTGGCATGTATTTCTACTCACGCTGCGTCGCCATCGAGACCAACAGCCCAATCATCAAGACGCTCGCCAAGCATCACCATGGCGATGCCACAGCATCCGGTGCGGTGGCGCTCGGCATCATCGGCGCCCACTACCTGAACATGCCGTGGATCGATACCGCGGTGGCGCTGTGGGAAACCGTCGATCTGCTGCTGCTGGGCAAGAACATCTTCATGGATGCCTATCGCGGCCTGATGGATCACACCGTGGGGGAGGCGGTGCGCAACCGCCTGATCGGTGCGGCGAAGGCGGTGGAGGGCGTCAAGGGCGTCGTCCAGTTGCGTGCCCGCTATGTGGGGCAGGATGTCTGGGCCGACATGATCATCGTGGTCGACCCGGAGTTGACGGTCGAGGGGGCGCATCAGCTTTGTGAGGATGTAAAGGCCGAAGTCTGTCGCAGACTCCGCCATGTAGCCTCCCTGCACGTCAGCGCCGAGGCCATTGAGCACTACAAGGACGAGGGGACACGCATCATCGAGGAGCCGCTTCACTACGATGAGGTGATGTTGGCCAAGGCGGATACCTGATGACCGCCGCCCTCACGATTCTGGTCTTCATTGCGGCCTTCACCGCCATGTATCGCGCGTCGGCGGGTAGCCACGTGGCGGTCCTGGCTGGGGCGGCGGCCGTGATGATGATCGGGACGATGAGCGGCACCTATTCGCTGCGCATGGCGGTGGACGCGATCTATTTTGAGACGCTGGCGTTGATTTTCGGCATGTCAGCCATTTCCACGCTGCTCGCCCGCTCGGGCCTGTTCGTCTTTCTGGCGGCGGGGACGGCGGAGCACTCCAAAGGCAATGTGACCTGGGTCCTGGTGATGATGTCGCTGGTGACCTACGTCATTTCGCTGACCACCAACAACATCGCGACGATGGTGGTGGTCCTGCCGATCACATTGAATATCTGCTATCGGATGGAGATCAACCCGGTACCGCTGATCGTCGCCGAGCTTTTCGCGGCCAATCTCGGAGGCGCGTCGACCATGATCGGTGACTTCCCGAACATGATCATCGCTTCCGCCGGCAATCTCCACTTCAACGACTTCATTTCGGGGATGATGGTTCCGTGTCTGGTGCTTTTAGCGGGATCGCTGTTGTTCTTCGAGACGAGGATGGACCGGTGGAGTGGGGCTGTGAGCGCCAGATACGCGCAGGTCCTTGACCAAGACGAGGTGTTGGCGCCAACCGTCGATAAGGCGATGCTTTGGACCGGGATCTGGATTTTCGGTGCGGCAGTGACCGGATTCGTGTTCGCCGGCATCTTGAATGTGCGGCCCGGCTGGATCGCCTTCATCGCGGGCCTCGGGGCCATGGCGGTGGGGCGCTTCAAGGATGAGGACGCCTTCCACGCTTACGGCGGCCACGACATCCTGTTCTTCATCGGGCTGTTCGTCATGGTCGGCGGATTGATGGCCGCGGGAATTCTGGAATGGATGATCTGGCTGATCGAAAGTGTCGGCTCACGCCAAGACGGCACCCGGGCGGTGGTATTGATGTGGGTGGTCGCCGGCCTGACCCTGTTCGTTGGCGGCGGCACTACGGCGGCTGTGTTCGCCCCCGTCGCCGCCTCGTTGTCGCTGGGCTACGAGAACCAGGCGTCATGGTGGGCCGTGTCCCTTGGCATCATGGCTGGTTCCTCGGGGGCGCTGAGCGGTGCCACGTCGGGCTCGCTCGTGATGAGCCATTACACCCGGTTCATCGCGCGGCATCCGGAAATGTTGAAGGCAATCCCGTCCGGACAGGGGTTAACGCATCGCGAATACATGCGGTGGGCGATGCCGTTGACCGGGCTGTTTCTGCTGGCATCCACGATCTACATCGCGGCTATTGCGGGATAGGGCTGGGCTTTGGTGCGGTCTCATTTTTCCATTTCACGCCAAGAACGTAAGTGATGAATATGATAGAATCTGGCGAAACACTGACTGACCTTCCGACGAATACGATCGTATTCTGTGGGAGGCCGTGGAAATGGCCAGCCGCTATCCTTTCCGCGCTTGTCGTTCTCACATTCATGTGGGGCGTCTACATCGTCAACACCTATGAGGATGACGACTACAGCGCCTCCGATGATTCATCCGTTTCCGCCTTTCTATTCCGTAACGCGGCCATGCCCGACACGCAGCGGCTCTATTACACTGTGCCTCCGGCGGTGGTCGGGGTGGTGGGCGGTGGCGTCAATGCCGGGCCGGTGGCGGCGGGCGCGATCGTCGGCGCCAATGGCTATGTGGTTACGACCCTGCACTCGGTGAGCAATTTCACAGATATAGAGGTCCAGGTGTCGACGCCGACCGGCATTCGCCGCTATCCGGCGCAGGTGGTCAAGAGCGTGCCCAGCCACGACCTGGTACTGCTGAAGATGCTGACGCGTGAGCGGTTTCTGTTCTTCAAGATGGCCGATAGTGCGTCGATCGCCTCGGGGCAGCCGGTGTTCGCGTTCGGCCGCAATGTTCAGGGCTCGGCGGTGGTGCGTCAGGGCACGGTATTGTCCTCCAATGCTCCGCTGGACATCGGTGGCAATCAGATTACCCATCTGCTGCGCTCGGACGCCGTCTATACCTGGGAGCAGAACGGGGGGCCGTTGGTCAACGTTCAGGGCGAATTGCTCGGCATCAACATTACCGCCACGGGGCCGGGAGGCCGAGTGGAAGGGTTCACGGTGCCGTCTCAGGTGTTTATTGCTCATTTCCGCGATGTGCTACGTTTCAACACCGGCATTCCGGCGGCCGCCGCCGCTGCCGCCGCGGGGCCGACCAAAATGGTTCCGGCGGCCGGGGCGGCATCGTGGTGGGCCAAGGCGCGGGCTCAGGCGGGAACCCCCGCGACATCCGGCCTGGGAATGAACGTGGTCCAAAGCGGGCCAGTGGGTGCGGCCGGGCCGGGTGCCACCGCTCCCCGCCCCGGAATCGTCGATGTCGATCACGCGGGCGGTTGGCGGATCGCTGGGTATTCCCTCACCGACACACTCGGCCTGATCGTGTTGGCGTTGGCTGCGGGAATCACCGGCGGCATGATGACCATGGGTGGTGGCGTCCTGCAAGTCGCCGGCATGATGGTCTTCTTCGGATACGGCATGTATCTGATCCGGCCGGTGGCGTTCCTGACCAATGTGGCGGTTTACGGCGCCGCAGCCTGGCGTAACAACAACGCGGGCCTGGTGCAGTGGGACAAGGTCACTCCGCTGATCCCGTGGGGAGTCGCGGGCGTCATTCTTGGATACTTCTTCGGCAACGCCATCGGTGATACGACGGTTGGCGTCCTGCTCGGTCTGTTCGCCTTGCTGATGGCCGCCAAGGCCATCCACGAAATCGCCTATGCCGACCCCGATTGCGGTGTGAAGAGCGTGGCACCGGGGGAGCGCAGCGAGATCGATGATGCCCTGGGCGAGGATGAGCCCTCGGCCAAGGCCGGTGGAGTTCCCCCGTTGCTGGGGCTCCAACTGCCCGAGGGCCGCATGCGTTCGGCGGTGCTGGGGCTGCCCATGGGCCTCATCAGCGGCATCCTGGGTATTAGCGGTGGCGTCGTTGAGGTGCCGTTGCAGCGCTACATCGGCAAGGTGGCGCTGCATAATGCCATCGCCAACAGCTCGGTTCTTGTGTTCTGGGCGTCGGTGGCCGGCACCGTGGTGGCCTTCACCCACGGACTGGCCAGCGGGCTGATCCATTGGGAGGCGCCGGTCTTCCTGGCGATCGTGATGATTCCCGGCGCCTATTTTGGCGGGCTGCTGGGCACCCGACTGATGCATGTGTTGCCGGTGCCGGTCCTCAAGGGCGTCTACGCGGCGACGATGGCGGCTATCGCCATCAAGATGCTGTTCGCGTCTTGATGGCGACACCGACGGAAGGGAGGGTGCGATGAACCAGAAGATTCTGGCGGCGGTGATCGTGCTCGCGGCAGCCGGCTTCGTCGTCATCGGTGGCGGTTGGAAACACGATGGTGGCGCGGTGCCCGGCGTAAGCCGCACCGATGGGGGCGCCGTTCTGGCGACCCCGGCGGCCATGCCGGCCATTCAGACCGCCGCCGCACCGATGGAGATGGCGGCCCCGCTTGAGGTTGGGCCTGTCGGCGATCCCGTGGCGCCAAACTATATGTCCGACAGGCTGAGGCTGTTCGAAGCCCATTGGCAGGGCATGGATGGTCGGCTGATGACCCGGGAACTGGCACGGAAACTCGGCTATCCCCTCGACAGCACCGGGGTCTTGTTGGGCGAGGTCACATTGCAGGCGGCGCGGTCAGGGCTGCGCGGCGGCGACATCGTCGTCAAGGTGGCGGATATTCCCGTGCGGAATATCGAAGAATTTCAGGCAGTGACGAAAGACTTGATGAATAGGACCGAGGCCAAGATCACTGTGCTGCGAAAGGATGCAAAGTCGGCGCAAGCGTTGCGGGCACTATCCATCGTCCTGCGCGGCGACGGT
>CAJANL010000105.1 GCA_903941105.1 uncultured Rhodospirillaceae bacterium | reverse complement strand
CGTGCCGCTCGACCGCCAGGACAGCTACGACCTGATGTGGATCCGCGACGCCTTCCTGTGGAGCGACGACGATTTCGGCAAGGTGGTGGTTCATGGCCATTCCGTAGTGGCGGTGCCCGACCTGCGGCCGAACCGCATCGCCATCGACACCGGCGCCTACCGCACCGGCCACCTCACCTGCCTGGTGCTGGAGGGCAGCGACCGGCGGTTTCTTTCAACCTGAAGGGCCATCCGCTACCGGGCGAAGCTCACCGTCGCCACCGCGCGCTTGATGCGCTCGTCGCCCCATTGCAGCGGGATCGAGGGCGGCTGGTCGGGGCGGGCCAGGCTGGTTCCTGCCCCCGGCACCACGAGATCGACGCCGCCGACCGCGTTGCTCACCGTCACGGCGCCATCGAACAGCAGCACGTTGTAGGTCTCGTCCAGCGGCCCGCCCCAGAAGCGGGTGCCGCGCAGCCCGATGGAGGCCACCGGTGTCTTGACCGCCAGCGGCCGTCCCGGCAGCTTCGCCAGGGCGCCGCTGGTCAGAAGAAAGGCGCCGCGCTCCAGCGACAGCAGGGCGTCGCCGCTCTTGGCGGCGGGGTCGAACACATAGCGTTCCACCGCCATCACCGCGTCTTCACCCAGCACAAGGTCGGTGCCGTCGGCGAAGGTCACCTCGACCCGGGCCTGGTCGCCGGTGCGCAGGGTGTCGCCGCGCTCGACGGCGGCGCCGGGGGCCAGGTTGCGCGAGACCCCCCCCGCAACCGCCGTCACATGTCCCTGCTGCCGCGTCACCGATCCCACCGTCTGGGCTGAAGCTCCCCAGGGCAGCGCCAACATGGCAAGGATGAAAAGGAGGCGGCAAGGCATGGCAGTCTTCTCGCGGTGTCGGCTGTTTCTCATATTATGGGGAGGCCGGTGCCAAGTTGCATCACGGAGGACGACATGCGCCCATGGATATTGCTTGCGGCAGTCAATGGATTGATGGCGGTGGTCTTCGCCGCCTACGCCGCCCACGGCCTGTCCGGCCTGGCGCCGCTGGTGGAGCGGGCCAGCCAGATGCAGATGGCGCATGCCCTGGTGCTGCTCGCCATCGACCGCTTCGACGCCGACGGCAACCGTCTGGCCAGGCTGGCCGGCGCGCTGTTCGTCCTGGGCATCGTGCTGTTTTCGGGCACGCTCTACGTCAAGGCGCTGGCCGGGCCGGTGTTGCCCGGCGTTCTGACCCCGGCCGGCGGCATTTCCTTCATCCTTGGTTGGCTAGCTTTGGCTGGAATGTCTCTTAAGTATAGGAATGGCTGAGGGCCGCCCTGCAGTTTGACTTAGGTGAGTTTTTTGGGGATTATGCCCACATCATTTTGGTGCCGACCGCACCCAAGGGGAAGACCATGGCCAAGACCGTATTGATCGTCGAGGACAACGACTTGAACATGAAGTTGTTCAATGATTTGTTGCAGGCCAACGGTTACGCCACGCTGCAGACCAAGGACGGCCGCGAGGCCATGGACCTGGCGCGCAAGCATCGCCCCGATCTGGTGCTGATGGACATCCAGTTGCCGGAGATTTCCGGCCTGGAGATCACCAAGCTGCTCAAGGAAGACGCCGAGTTGAAGGCCATTCCGGTGATCGCGGTGACCGCCTTCGCCATGAAGGGCGACGAGGAGAAGATCCGCGAGGGCGGCTGCGAAGGCTATATCGCCAAGCCCATCTCGGTCGCCAACTTCCTGCAGACCGTGGCCCGCTTTCTGGCTTAGGGTCCCAAGACTCCGTCACCCCCGCGCAGGCGGGACGGAGGGAACCACATTTTAAGGCAGGAACTGCTCGGCGATGATGCGTTCCTCGAGATTGTGCTCG
>CAJANL010000104.1 GCA_903941105.1 uncultured Rhodospirillaceae bacterium | reverse complement strand
GCCTTGATCTGCGACTCCAAAATCTTTAATACCATCTACATGAATAGAAATATCTTCTTGTAATGGTCGACCTAATGACTGACTGCTAACTCGATAGTTGCCCCCAGACTCCTTTGCTTTCTGAAATAACTCGCCTACCCATGCAGGAAAGTTAGCCATCGCCAGATCGTTTACTGCGCGATCACTCGCAAGGATGTTGCCAAGACCTATAAGCGGGTTTTTAGGCGTTATGGGTTCGTTATTTACCTTGGTTGGTGCATTTGTAGTGATGTAATTGAAATCGAGTTCTAGATAGTCGCAAACCTCTCGAAGAGTGAATGTTCTTTCTGGATTCCATTGAATCATTTGGTGGCGGTAGGGCGGGTCATATTTGCCGTTTGATCCTGCGGGCAGACGAGCGTAACGCACTACATTATTGCCGTTCTTATCGCTTTTTACGCGGTTCTGACGCACCAGCTCATTCATTAGTCGTGAGCTGACTTCTAGATCCCTAATTGGCTGATCTAACTTGAGTCCGACTTGATAATTTCCCGCTGATGTTTCTAATTGATAAGTTGGTGTGAACTCAACATTGTTGGCGTCATCAAGGACAACTAAGGGTAATTGAGATGCGTATTGTTTTGCTCTTGCGATTCTTCGTGCTTGAGTTCTTAATAAACTAACGCTGAAATAGGCGTTCTCCTTCTTGGTATCTGGCGGGCAGTCATTAAATTGTTGGATGCGTTTTCCCGCCCAGAATTGTCCACCTTTGCCATTCTCGTTATATTCGGCTGGGTCACCCGCGTGGTGATTTACCCATAGATAATCTTCGTTCTCCTTTGATGAGAAGATAACTTCTAAAAATTCGTTGTTTGTAACTTGATACATGATTAGCTTTCTAAGCGAAAGCCAGCCACTTGCATGCGTTGGGACAAAGTCTTAAAATCATCTCTAGCCGAGATTTGATTTTGAAAGCCAGTTCGCCTGCAAAGCGACTGGCTTTTACTTTTCTAAGTTGGACTGTTTGTCATTAACAAGGGCGTAGATTTCAGATGCCCGCCACACGGATACCCTAGGGGATAACTTAATGGGCGCGGGATAGATCCCTTTCTTGATGCCTGCATAGAAGGTTGCTCGGCATACGGGAACTATAGGGTCGATAGGGGGCTCGGCGTTAGGGTCGCCATTAATAATGCGATTCAGCCTAAGAAATTTGTCATGCGACATTATTACTCTCCAGTTTTTCCTGAGCGCCTTGGTTTAGTTAAGGGGCGAGCAGGGTAAAGCTACGCTGGTGCTTGTACTTTAATTTACTGGAGTGTATTGAATGGCCTGCGTGAAAAGCCATGAAAATCTAAATAGATTCACATTAGTTTAATTAAGCATCCTTTGTCTGTCAACAATAAATAGGAAGTATTAATAACGCAAAATAATCGTTTACGCTTTTGTTCTTTTTGACTTTAAATCTACGACATTGTCGGCAGTTTTAACCTCAACATATGGCGTATTAATAAATGTTGCCCAGTCTTGCATGATGGCTCTACGCTTCTCTAGACCATCACTGCGTTGATAGGCTTTATAGACTGAATCTCCTACTTCATGCATCAGCGCGTACTCGCCCAACTCTTGCGAGTAAGTGGTTTGCTCCAGTCTCCAAGTGGAGAAAGTAGATCTGAATCCGTGCGGTACGCCTTCGCCCTTAAACTCCTTGGCATCCCTCATCTCACGCATCAGCTTGCTAATAGTAGAGTCGCTCATTTTCTTAAGGGTGGGTGATGGGAATAGCAAATCAGTCTCATCGAACTCTTTTAGCGACTCTAGTAATGCGATTGCTTCCTTAGATAGCGGCACTGCATGATCTCGTTTCTT
>CAJANL010000103.1 GCA_903941105.1 uncultured Rhodospirillaceae bacterium | reverse complement strand
CGCGCCGCGTATTCCCATTCCGCTTCCGTCAGAAGGCGGTACGGACCGTCGCCCCCCGTCGACACCGACACCACGCTGCGCACCTTGTCGTTCAGCCGACGGATGAAATCCTGCGCGTCGGTCCAGGTCACCTGCTCCACCGGATTGCGCGACCCGGAGAACTTGCTCGGGTTGGTTCCCATCACCGCCTGCCATTCCGCTTGCGTCACCTCGTACTTGCCGACCGCGAAGGACCGAGAGATCGTCACCGGATGCACCGGCCTCTCGTCCGCTTCCCCGTCGTTCGAGCCCATCATGAAGCTGCCCACCGGGACCACCACCATCTCGGGGCAGTCGGGGCAGTCACGGAATACCGAGCCCGGCGACCGCGCCGCAGCCTGCTGGCGTTGCCGCTCCTGTCCCGCCGCCGCCAATGCCGCGAGTTGCTGGCGCTGCCGCTCCTCCTCCTCCGCCGCTGCCGCCTGCTGGCGCAGTCCCTCCTCTTCCGCCGCCGCCCGCACCTCGCGAGCCTTGCGCTCCTTGTAGGTTGCAGGTTCCTCCAGCGTATCCGTCACCACATAGGCGGTTTGGCCCTTGCGGTTGACGGCGTACCAGTTTTCCCCCTTCACTTTTCCCGTCACCTGCACCGTGTCGCCTTCGGACAGGCTGGCGATCAGCTTGGCCTTCGCCTCCGGCGCATCGCGCAGACTGGCCTTGCGCCCCGCCACCAGTTCCCGGTCCAGCGCGTCAAGCACCGGCTCGGGGCGCGGAGGCACCAGGGCGGCGGTCTGGGTGGTGCCCTTCAGCTTGTCCAGCCTCGTGCGCGCCAACGCGGCGAAGTCGCCAGATGGATACCTATCCAGGTAAGCCTGAAAGTCCGAGGCGTCTCGGCTGTCCTTAATCGATGACCAGAACAGGCCGTCATTGCCACCACCAGCCCCGCCAGCCTCATTCCGCGCCGCGCTGCCCGGCCGGAAGTAGAAGTCGCCCTCGATGGACGCCTGCACCCACGGCACCTGCTTGCCGGCGGTGCGGGCGCGCACCCCGGTGGTGGCCTTCTTGAACACGTCCTCGATCCTAAGGCCCGGCTCGCGCAGCGCCTTGACCAGCTCGGCGGTGAAGACGCCGTTGGCGCCCTTGGCACCGTCCTCGGCCTTCTCGCCGGGACCGGCGGCATAGGCCAGGAACAGCCCCGCCCCCGAAGCCGGCAGCACCGCCAGGCCGCGGCTGCCCGAACGCCCCTTCAGCGGGTTGTCGCGGCAGGCATCGAGGATGACGATATTGAGGCGGTTCTTGGCCGTCTTCATCGCCTGCACCAACCGCCCGGCATCCACCGCCTCGGAGGACAGGTCAGCCTCGCGCTCCAGCACCGCGTCCACCGGCACCAGGAAGTTCTGGCCGCCGGCCTCGATGCCGTGGCCGGCATAGTAGAACAGCCCCACCGCGCCGCCGGCCAATTGTTCCGAGAAGTCGGCCATCGCCCCGTTCATCTCGCGCCGGCCGGCATTGACCTTGACCGTCGTCGCCCAGCCCAAGCCCTTCAACTCGGCCGCCATGGCGCGGGCGTCATTGACGGCGTTGTCGAGCGGCTTCAGCCCCTTATAGGCGTCGTTGCCGATGATCAGGGCGACCCGGCGTTCGGTGTCGGCATGGGCGGGGGCGTTCGCAAACGCCAGCCCCACCGCCAGAACCAGCAGATACACCCAGTTCATGATGGCCGCCCCCCGTCAATCGCAGGAGGAACTGTAGCCGCACGCCGCCCACTCCGGCAAGCACGGCCCTGACGCCCGGTACGGTTCGGCAGGGCGACGCGCCCCGGAATGACGTAGACGGGCCCGAGGCGGTCCCCGAACCTCCAATCGCCATCCGTCCACTTCGGGTCAGGTACAGCCGATTGGCCCTGGCGCTGCCTCTGACCGCTGTGCCCCCGACAGCCGCCGTTCAGCGGGAGCGGCCCCTGTGGCACAAGGCCCCTCAGGCTGAACGCTCCGTTCTTCGGGTGCCGGTCCGCGCCATCTCGCGGTAGACCGAGGATCGACCGAGCCCCACTTGCTTCGCGGCCTCTGTCGGCGACAGGCCGGCCTCCACCAGCTTCAACGCGGCGGCGACCTTTTCCTGATCCAACGGCTGACGGCCGGGAAGTTTGCCGCGGGCACGGGCGGCGACAATGCCATCCTTGGTACGCTCGGCAATTAGCCGGCGCTCAAAGTGGGCAATGGCGCCGAACACATGGAAGATCAATTCGCCCGCTGCTGATGACGTGTCGATCTTCTCTTCGAGGCTGAGCAGGGCAATGCCGCGTTGGCCGAGCATCGCCACCGTCGCCAGCAACTCGGTAAGCGACCGGCCGAGGCGGTCAAGGCGAACCACCGCGAGCGTGTCCCCCTTGCGCGCATAGGCGAGAAGGGCTTCCAACCCAGGCCGATCCATCGACTTGCCCGAGCGCACGTCGGTGAAGACCTTAATGGCACCAGCGTGTTCGAGACGCAACGTCTGGCCAGCGACATCCTGATCACCGGTGGAGACGCGCGCGTAGCCGAGGATGTCGCCCATTCTCACCGTCCCCCAAACGACCGTTTTGTGGACGGCCTCGCCATGCTCTGGCGGGGCACCACAAATCCGTCCATAAAATACGTCCCGCTATTGATGCCTGTCCACAAATGTGATGGGCGTTTTCTGGACGCAGGAGGCGAGCATGGCACAACGACGATTGCTGACCGAGGCAATAACCGGCTGTACGAGATGGCGCGCCAACGCACCGCCACCGATCGAAGGGATTGATACAGCGAAAGGCTTCCTCAACGCGCTTGACTTGAGCATGGCGTCGGGATTGGTGGTTCCCTGCGGCCATTGTGACGTCTGATGTCGCTTCTGGCCGCGTGAGTTCTTTCAATGTTCTAACTAACCGGACAATTTGATCACTTTCGTGTCATGACCCCATGTCGGCGCGCAGCGCCGCGTACAGCGGCGCCGCCATGTCATTGGACAATGTTCGGGCCGCTTCGAGTTTGCCCTCCAGAGTCAGGGCGATGATGCGGTCTCTGACGACCCGCAGTTTTTCAAAATCCCGGATCGCCTGTTCCGCGTCGGCCGGGTCGCCGAGATAGCGCTCCCTGACCAGGGCGAGCCGAGCTTCGGCGTCGCGCTCACGGTCCCTGATGACGGCAAGGAAAGACGGGGAGGGCTTCGGATCGGCGAGGGAGAGCAAATCCTTCACCGCCCCGCGAATCTCGATGATGTCGCCGTTGGCCGCACGCAAGGCGTTGGTCACCGCGAAGGGATGGGTGTGGAGGTCTTCGGTGAACCTGCTCTGGGTGTTGTTGCCGTGGATGCCCACCACGCTGACGATCAGGGTGAACAGCACGCAGATGCCGAAGCCAATACCAAGTCTTGCGCCGATTCCGAACTTGGCCAATTCCCCCTCCTCCAGGCTAATATCGAAGATACCGCTATGGTAAAAATGGCCAAATCCACTGAGCAGAACAATGCAAGCCCCGCGACCGGAGATTGCACAAAAGTCTTATTGAGATCAATTGGCCGCAGCGCCCCGAGACGAATGATATATGCCATCCGTCACGGGGGTGTGGCAGAGCGCCATATATATCGATCTATTCTTGGATCGGGTCAGCGCCTGATATCCACACGTATATATACCTTTAACAAATTTTGCCTGCAGGCCGATGTGCTTAACTGAACATTAATGGCTGTGTATTCGGTGGAGGGACGCATGTCGATCGGAATTCAAAAGGCACTAATCGTCGAGGATAACGACTGTTTCCGCGAATTGATCAAGATCGTGCTGAACTCCCTCGGAGTCACTGACATTGTCGAGGCCGCGAATGGCCGTAAAGCCATTGAGGCATTGAAGACTTTTAACCCCGATCTTGTGATCATGGATCGGACGATGGTCGGCATGGACGGCATTGAATGTACCGGTCACATTCGGAGCGGCGCCCATGGCTGCAACCCCGCCACCCCCATCGTCATGGTCAGTGGCCACGGTGGCGAGGACAGCATTGAGGATGCCGTCGAGGCCGGCGTGGATGTCTATCTGGTCAAGCCGATCTCCCTGAAGCCCCTGTACACGGGCATTCTGAAGGCGCTGGATAGACCCCAGGATCGATCGATTTGCGGCAGCGCAAGCTCGGGGGTAGCCTCCTGCTATGCATGACACTCGTCTCGGGGCGAGACCAATGGCAGTCCATGAGTTGCGGGCCTTTCCGCGGCTGTCCTGCGGCCGCCCCGCCCGCCTTCTGTTTCCGGAAATGGAAGAGGGCGGTCAGGTCGTCGATATCTCCGCCGGCGGCAGCAAGTTCATGCCGTTCCAGCTTGAGACGTTGGCTGCCTGGGGCATGCCCCCAGGGCTGCCGATTAAGGTGGCGATTGGCAGCAGCATCATCCCCGCGACCATCGCCTGGGCAACGCCCAACTACAGTGCCGTGGGGTGCCGGTTTGACGCTCCCCTTTCGCCGGCCCATTTGGCGGCCGTTCTGGCTGTGCCTAGGGCTGTTGAGTAATGCTGGGCCTGTGTGAGCCCGCACTTAGGGCATTGGCATCTCGGGCAACCGTACCGAATGGCGGCAAGGCCCGACCTTCCAGCCGGTCCAGAAATACAGTTCTTCGACGCCTCAAATGGATTTTAAGAGGTCGCCGAGCGGGGCGGCGATCAGGTAGATCATGGTCGCGAAGGTTGTGGTGTTACGGTAGCCCCTGGCACGGGCACGAGCGGCTTGGAACAGGCCGCTGAAGCCCTCCAGGCGGGCGTTGCTGTGGGTTGATGTCCAGCGTTCGAGGATGCGCTGGCGATGGTGTCAACGGCGACCTGATTTTCCCCATTTCGGGCGGACGAAAATTCCCCAGGTGGAGGCTTCGGTGATCAGCCGGTGTGTGGATCGTTGCTGCGGTCTTTCGGTGATCGCCCGCGACGTCGTGGCGGGTTGGGTTGATGGGATGTTGACGGCCTGACCATGCTGTTTTCCGGGATCAGGGCGGCATGCTGGCGCAGGCGATAGCTGGCGCCTTCGATCTGCACGACGACGGCGTGGTGGAGCAGACGGTCGAGCAGGGCGGTCGCGACGACCGGGTCGCCGAAGACCTCGCCCCATTCGACGAAGCCGCGGTTGGAGGTGAGGATCATGGCGCCGCGCTCGTAGCGGGCGTTGACCAGCTGGAAGAATAGGTTGCCGCCGCCGTCGATGACGGGGAGATAGCCGATCTCGTCGACGATCAGCAGCGCCGGCCGGCACAGGACACGGATGCGGTCGCGCAGGGTGCCTTCCCGCTCGGCCTTGGCGAGGGATGCGACGATCTCGGCCAGGGTGGTGAAATAGACGCTGCGCCCGGCCTTGACCGCCTCGACGCCCAAGGCCAAAGCGAGGTGGCTTTTGCCGGTGCCGGGGGGCCCGAGCAGGTGGAGCACCTCGCAGCGATCGACGAAGCCCAGTTGGGCCAAGGTCAGGATACGGTTGCGGTCCAGCGACGGCTGGAAGGCGAAATCGAAGCCGGCGATGGTCTTGACCGTGGTCAGTCGGGCCATCTGGAGCGCCGCCTTGACCCGCCTGGCCTCGCGGATGGTGAATTCCTCGGCCAGCAGGATATCGAGGGCCTCGACGGCGGAGATGGTGCCCTGCTCCAGTTGCCGCACGGTGTGGTCGAGGGCCTCCAGGGCGCGGGGCATCCTCAGGCCAACCAGGTGATGACGGACGCGGTCGAGGGTGGTCGCGGCGGTCATGGCCGCACCTCGGCGGCCAGGCGGCGCCCGATGGTGTCGTAAATCTCCAGCGGCCGGCAGGCGACCACCTCGCCGGCGCGCCGGATGGGCGGAGGACCCTCGCGCGGGGTGGCGCTGTTGGGCGGCGGCGGCGTGGTGCGATGCCCGGCGGCGATGCGGCGCTGGCCACGGCCATCAAGGACGGGGTGGGCGGCGATCATCCGACCGTCCTCGAAGATGTGAATCTCGTCGGCCATGCCGTGGACCTCGACCGTGCGGCGCCGGGTGCTGTCCGGCACGCTGTAGAGGTTGCCGCCGACCGAGACCATACCGTCCCGCGTCACCCGGCGATCCAGCGTCAGCACGGCCCCATAGGGACCGGCCGGCAAGCCCTTCAGCCGCGGCCGCTCCTCAAGGAAATGCTCGGCAACGATCCGATGGGTGGTGGCGTGGGTGCGGACATTGGCGACGCCGTCCAGCCATTGCCGGAATTGGCCATTGAGGTCGTCGAGGTTGCGAAAGTTCCGGCCAAGGAAGAAATCCTGGCGGACATAGCGGAAGGGGCGCTCGACCTTGCCCTTTGTCTTGGCCCGGTAGGGCCGGCACGCCTTGGGCAGAAAGCCGTAATGGGCGGCGAAGGCCAGCATGGTCTTGTTGTAGACGATGCCCTCGTCGCCCTCGCCCTGCACGGCGGTCTTCATGCGGTCGTAGAGGATCTGCTCGGGCACCCCGCCGAATGCCTCAAAGGCGGCGCGGTGACAGCGCAACACCGTCTGCAGATCCTGGTGGGCGACGAACCGGCCCCACAGTATGCGGCTGTGGCCCAGCACCATGGAAGACAGCCAGACGACGCGCTCCACCCCCGGCTCGTCGGCGAAGGTGGTGCGGAAATGGGCGAAATCCACCTGGGCTTGCCGGCCGGGCGGCGTCTCGAAGCGGCGCTCGAACACCGCCGTGGCGGTGGGGCGGATCGTCCGAAGGACATCCTTCAGCCGGGTATAGCCGCCGCCGTAGCCGAGCTCTCGGACCTCGCGCAGCAGGCGGGTGCCGCTGAGATCGGGATAGTCGGCGACGCGCTGGTGCAGGTAGTCGCGGTAGGGATCGATCCGGCAGGGCTTGGCCGAGCGCGGCCCATAGACCGGCTGCTCCAACTCACGCTCGACATACTTGCCAAGCAGCCCTCCGCCTGGGCGGCTATGAGGGTGGCGGGAATTTCCCGGTTGTAATGATACTGCAGCCACAGGAACGTCCCCGCCATGGAGGAGACGAGCACCAAAGTGACGAACAGCGTCGGGATATCCAAGTGCATCGCGGAACCTGCTTGTGGGGCGGCGCCCAAGCGACACGGCGCGGTTCATAAGGCCCTATGATATGCATCATATAACCAAAGGCAGTGACCTGCCCCCCGAAAACTCCTCCAGTTTGAGGTAGAGTCCGTCGCACAGGGGAGACGGACTATGAAGCGCAGCAGGTTCACCGAGGAGCAGATCATCG
>CAJANL010000102.1 GCA_903941105.1 uncultured Rhodospirillaceae bacterium | reverse complement strand
TCGATTCCACGAATGTCATCCCCTGGTCTGCTCCGATGCTTTTCAACATCGGATGATGGCGGCCATCACCAGGGTAGGGGGGTCAATTTTCGACGCCGATCTCCCCGGTTAGGGGGTCAAAATTGCACGCCGGTTTCCAGCGGGTGGCATGAGGAGGCGGAGATCGCCGCTAACCAATGCTCAAATCCAGCCATTAAGGCCGCCTGGATTGGCTGGGAGACCAGGCGTCGCGCTCCAAGCCGCTAGCGGCAAGCGATACCCTACCCGAGGTCGAAATACGATAAGGGCCTTGACGCATCTGCGCCGCTATGTAAGATAATCTTACCTGTAGTAAGAGGGGGCGCGCGATGGATCGTGGTCATGTCGAGAAGGTCGTTATTGAGGTGATTGTCGGGATCCATGCCGATCTTGAGGTTGAGTGTCCCAAGATCGACAAAAAGACCCGCGTCAAAGAACTGGAAAAATTCGATAGCCAGCTCTGGCCAGTGGCGATCAGCCGCATCTCGGAAAAGCTGAAGGTGCCCATTCCGCTAGAGGAACTGGTTTTTTGTGACAGGGACAAGAATATCCGTTCGATCGATGAGGCGGTTGGGGCGCTCATGGAGATCATCGAAAAGCAGCCTAAGCAAAAGGCTAGCAAATGAGCGAGGCCGAGAAGCGCCTTCAAATTGGGAAGCGAGTTCGGGAGGCCCGGAAAATGGCTGGGCTGTCGCAGGGACAGGTCGCACAGATGCTAGGGCTGCACCGGCCATCGGTTTCCGAGATAGAGGCGGGGAACCGTAAGGTATCCGCGGAGGAACTTGCGCGGATGGCAGAGATTTTTGACGTGAGTTTGGCGTGGCTGCATGGGAGTGCTCCCGACACCATTGCTGCTGATGATCCTCGCGTTCAGTTGGCAGCCCGAGAGCTCAGCAAACTTAAGTCCGAGGACCTTGATCGTCTTCTGAAAGTCCTTGCATCGATGAGAGACGATGGCGAGGGCGAGCAATGACCGCCCTTCTTCGGAGCGCGCCGATGTCCTCTTGTACACGCGAATTGGCTCGGGTCGCGCTGAATGAATCGATTCGCGCCCGCGAAGACGCCGGGCTCGACCTAAAGTCCCCGGTCTGCATCTACGACCTTTGCCAGCGGCTGGGGGTTACCGTGCGCTTCCACGATATAAACATGGAGGGCATGTACGCGAAGGGGCCAAGCCCCCGCATTCATCTTTCGAGTCTGAGGCCAATGCCTAGGCGGGCATTCAACTGTGCTCACGAGCTAGGGCATCATCGTTTCGGTCACGGCTCCACGATTGATGAATTGCAGAATGAAGCGCGGCAGCACAGGGAATTTAGTCCAGACGAATTTTTGGCAGATGCTTTCGCCTCATACTTGCTCATGCCAACTCTGGGGCTTCGAAGCGCGTTCTCCGTTCGTGGGTGGCAACCTGAATCGGCGACGCCAAGCCAGATATACGTGGCCGCCTGCAACTTCGGGGTCGGATATAGAACCCTCGTTACACACTTGGCCAATGGGTTGCGGCACATCACCCAGCAGCGAATGAAGTCGCTTCTGCGCAAGACACCCCAGGATCTCCGCACAGCCTTTTTGGGGAAACCGGCATCCGAGGCGCTGATTGTCTGCGACCGCTATTCGACGGCCAGTTCGGTCGAGGCCGAAATTGGGGATTGGCTGCTCATGCCCAGCGGAAGCGTGGCTGCGACCGATTTTCTCGATTCGCACGAATACTCAGGTAAAGGTCGGCTTTTTCGGGCTTCAAGGCGTGGCGTTGCCACAATTCTCTGCCCAACCACGTTCCGCCGGATAGATGTCCGGATCGCGCCTCGGCAGTTCGTCGGGCTCTCGCATTTTCGTCACCTTGAGGACGAGGACGATGACTAATATACCCACAGCGGAAAATCGCAATGTTGTTATTGAGGATACCAACCTCTCTCGGGCGTGGGGCAGGGCGATCCTCAAGTCTCTGAGTCCGGGGACCGAGCGGATTGCACCGCTCATCATCTGCCTCTCCGGATTCGACCAGGATGGCTTGATCGAAGAGGATGATGATATTCGCCATCACGTCGATGTGATGCTGACGGAATCGAAAGAACAATCGGTTGAAAATGTTGCGTTTACAATTTTCCCACAGAAATATTGGAAACTGTCAGGTGGCGACCGGGGCGCCATGTTCAGAGATTTCGCCCGGGATTGGCCTCGCATCCAGAAAATGTCAAAGCTGAATAAGCGCGGAAATTATTTCCAGCGCCTGACGATGTACGAAGGTACCGAAGGACCAATCAATCAGCTCGAATTTATCATTTCGCAACATGTGCGGTACCGAGATGAACATGGAATGCACGTCCGCCCATCAATGCTTCAGGCGGCGACATTCGATCCCCGCCATGACCATGTTGGCTCGATCATGCTGGGGTTTCCATGCTTGCAACATGTGAGCTTTTTCCCGACATCGGGCGGATTACTCGCAAGTGCGTTCTACGCCAGTCAGTACCTTTTTAAGAAGGCCTATGGGAACTACTTGGGGCTGGCTCGCCTCTCGGCATTCATGGCGCATGAAATGGATCTGCCCCTGGTCGGTCTGACCGTCTATGTCGGAGCTGCTGACCTAGATATTGGGAAGGATAAACTCCGAAAATCAGACTTGGTGAAGAGCATTGTGAGGCTTGTTGACGCTTGTCACTGAGATATGGCAATGACACTGCCGATGGCATAATCACCATCATGACTTATGCTAACCATCCAGCCTGATATGCCGAGCGCCTTGGCCTGCTGAGCTACCCTGCCTCTTAACTCAATTGTCGGCGCCCCAGAGGCAAGGTGCCCCACTTCTATGTCGGTCCAGGCAATACCTTGCGTCCATCCGCTACCCATGGCTTTTAAGACTGCCTCTTTGGCAGCGAAACATCCGGCAAGCCGGGCAGTGCGCCGCGAATCATTCCCAGCACGCTGCAATTCCGATTGCGTAAAGCATCGGCGGCAAAGATCGTCGATAAATATTTCTAATCGTTTTAGATCGACGATGTCGACACCATGTCCGACAATTCCCACGCTATTCTCCTTGGCGCTATTGCTTGTTTAATTGTGCCGACGATGCGAGTCGTTTTTTTTGCGGGTGAAGTTGGCGCACCTAAATGCAGGCGGTCTATCCGCTCATTTGCTGAGAGCCGCGCCAAGGAGGCGCCGGCCCCGTTCTCGCGAGCGGGTTCATATGCCCATGATCTGCCTTGGAATAGTAAATAGCGCTTTGAGAATGTTGAACCACAATCTTGGCGCAGTTTATTCTCCCACCACGAACCCGCCAATCACCCCCACCGCCTCCTCTTCCTGCCCGATGTACCCGTGATGCGACCGCCCCTCGCAGGGCGGTGACTGGGGTTCGGCGCCGCCGGTCAGTTCGACGTATGCCTTGCGTGCGGCGCCGATCCTGTCGGTCAGGCGCGGGCCGTCCAGGGCGGGGGAGCGGCTGCATCCGTCGGCGGTGTGGCTGAGGACCAGGGTGGGGACGGTGATGCGGTCCAGGTCCATGCTCAGCAGGGAATGCGGCCCCTGCTTGCTGGTCCGCGTGACCGAGGAGGTCAGCACCAGGCCGTCGATCCCGGTCCCCAGCCGCAGAGCCGCGTTGGCGGCGGACAGGGTGCCCCGGCTGGTGCCGACCAGCCACACCGGCAGGGGATGGCGCTGGCGCAGCCAGGCCGCCACCTTGGCCACGTCCTCGGCATGGGTGGCGGAGACGCGGAAATGCTCGGGCATGCCGTCCGCCGAATCGGACGGCGCATCCAGCGTGGCGACGACGAAGCCGCGTTCGGCCAGCAGGGCGCGCGAGCGGGCCAGGAAGTTACCGGCCCTCTCGGGCGGCGGCACCGGCTCGCGCACCTCGATGGCGCCGCCACCGCCGGGGAACAGGATCAGGATGGCCTTGGGCGGGGCGGCGGTTGGCAGGGTCAGGTAGAAGCTTTCCGTCACCTCACCCCGCACCGGAATGGTGACGGCCTGCTCGCCGGCACGGGCTGGTCCCGCCAGCAGCAGCAGGGCGACCAGGGCCGCCCGGATGATCCGCATTCCCGTCATGGCCGGCCTCACACTTCCAGGGTGGCGATGACGGGGACGTAAGCCTCGTAGGCGGCAGCAACGGCAGGCTCGGGGCGGATGCGGCCCTCGGCCTCGGTGGCGGCGGGGATATCGGCCTGCCAGAACGGGGCGTAGTCCACCTTGTCGTCGTCCACCAGCACCCAGCCCTCGGGCGCGTCGAAGGCCAGCCAGTCGGGATCGGCGCCCGCGCCCTTGGTCTCCACCGCCATGCGCAGCGACAGCGAGCGGCCCGCATGGTCCAGGCACACCGCGCTCCACAGATGCTTGCGGGCGTTGAGGCGGTGCGAGGCCGACAGCATGGCCTCCATCCACACCGTGTCGATCTCGCCCGCGCCGTCGTCCCACAGGTGGCTGCCGAAGGGCAACGGGTCGAAACCGCCGACCAGCGGCCCCCACACCGCGTTCCAGATGTCGTGGAGCAGGCACCAGTAATCGGTCTTGATCTTCAGCAGGGACAGCCGGGCCAGGTGGAACTGCCGCACCTCGGGCAGGGCCAGGTCGGCGGGAATGTGCTCGGCCCGGCCGATGCGCGACAGGGCGGCGGCGTGGGCGGGAATGGAATGGTAGGTCAGGGATTCGGGCAGGATCAGTTCGGTCATGGTCAGTCCTTCTCGGCGGCGTGCTCCCACAGATCGGCGCGGAAGCTGTCGAAATCGCCGTGGCCCCGGTGGACGGGATCACGGGCCAGCCCGGCTTCCCAGCGGCGCAGCAATCCGGCCCACGAAGCGACCAGCCACCCGCCCCGCTCCTTGCGCGGCGGGGTGCGGCCCTCGGGGCTCAGATAGACGCACCAGCCCCGCGCGGCCCGCGAGCGGGCGACGTGGCGGCGAAGATGGTCGGCATAGGCCCGCAACTGGCCGGGCCGGTCGGGGGCGTCGAGCTTGGCTTCAAGAATTAGGAAGCAGGGGCCGCCCTTAGGAGCCCGCCATTCCAGCCACAGATCGGCGCGGCGGAGGCCGCCGGCCCGGTCCTTCAGGCCCAGTTCGGTGACCACCCCCAACGTACCGGCGGCGATGCCGGGCGCCTTGCCTTCCCCGCAGGCCGCCAGCAGGGCGGCGACGAAGGCGGCGGCGCGGGCCTCGGCCAGCGGAGCCGGGGTGAAGTGCGGCGACAGGAAGAAGGCCAGGCGGCGGGTCAGCAGCGGCTCGGTCAGGCTCTCGCCCCAGGTCAGGCCGCGCCCCTGGGCCAAGCCGTGGCCGGGCCACAGCGGGCCGAAGACACCGGGATCGCCGTAGCCGGTAGACAGTCCAGGGGAAACCGGAAAGGGGGGCAGCCCGGCGAGATCGCCCTTCAGCGAGGCCGGCGAGGCCAGGGCGGGCGAGCGCAGCAGGCTTGCCGCGTCGGCCTCGGGCAGGGGGAAATCCCAGCCGGGCCGCCAGCCGGCGACCAGGGCCAGATCGCGCGCCGTCGCCGCCTGTCCGTCCTCCCCCGCCATGCCCGTTCTCCGACCCTGTTTCGGCTGTCGCGGGCAATCCGGAGCATCACTGTGAATCCAGTTCAGAAACGTATGCGCGCGGACCGAGCATTATACGAACCCAGTTCGATGGTCCAGAGTGTTTCTCTCAACCACACTCAGAGCATGATCGACCCCGTCATCAGCGCCATCCTCAGCCGCCGCATGAAGCAGTTCCGCAGGCTGCGCAACATGAGCCAGGAAGCCTTGGCCGACGCGGTGGGGCGCAGCGTGGACACCATCTCCAACCTGGAACGCGGCGCCACGCTGACCCGCCTGGAGACCATCATCGAGATCGCCCGCGCCCTGTCGGTGGAGCCGTTCGAGCTGATCCGCGACGATGCCAAGGGCCTGCTGGTGGAGGAATTGCCCGACGAGCTGCGCGAGGTGATCCACATCACCCGCGAGCAACCCAGCCCCGTCCGCCAGGCGGTGCTGGAACACGCCCGCGCGGCGGTGGGCATGGCGGCGAAGGTGGGGGTGAGGAAAACAGAAGGATCGTAAGCCGGTTGGTTACCGCAACCATTTGAGGCAACCTTAACCGCTCGCGTAGACGCTCCGATGCTGCCGGGACGGGCCGTCAAAGGAATGGCGCTGCTACCTGAGGCTTCAATCCGGAAGCCATGCGCAACTGGCCCAATGTTGCTCATATCGTCCCGCGAATGCCGTCATCTCCCGAACATTGGCCTGAGGTGTCTGGCAGGCATGGGCGCAGGTGGTAACCACATCGCGGTAAAAGGCTTGAGAAACCAGCCGGATACCTTCGTAGTTCATCATCAGGTCAGGAAGGCGTTCCGTGATAGCCTCGCCGCGTGGGGCCATGACAATCGTCGGCGGTGTGCTATGCGCATTGATCAACACGTACCTCCAACTCGGGTCGGCCTGTCCTTGAGCAGGAACGAGCTCACAAGGGCAGGCATCCCCGCCTCCGGAAATCTCCTGATAGATTGCTTCGATCGCCTGGGCTTTCCTGAGGATGAGAACGTAAGGTCCTGCAGGCGTATAGCCACCCATCCGCTCATCGTACTCGATACCCAATACATGCCTCAGGCAATAGTGGGTCGACTGGTCGAGCGTCGCACGTTTTGAGGTAAACCATTGGAGTTGGCGCAGGGTGATCCCGGCTGCGGTCGCGATATCTTTCGCTGGATTGGGCCAACAGGCGACCAGGTTCCTGGCGATTTCAGGCGTATTGTCGTGCTCTTCGTAATACCAAGTCCCGGTGAATCAGACTCACGCGGGGGATTCCCAAGACGGCGCCGATCTGATTCAACATGGCAAACATCGGGAGGTTTGCCATGGCGGCTGCAATTGGGCTTCGCGGGGATTTCACGGCATCGGGGCTGCG
>CAJANL010000101.1 GCA_903941105.1 uncultured Rhodospirillaceae bacterium | reverse complement strand
GATGAACTTCGATAGGTATCTGACGGATCAGCAATACACGTTTGCACACTGCTCTTTCGCGTTACCATATGCCTCCAATCCTGAGCTCGTTTTTAATAGACTCTGCCAGGTGCTCCAGCGTCCTCTTGGTAGGTTGGCAATCGCTGTCCCTTGCGATCCGCATGATATGGTGCGATTAGTCCAGTCAGTGTATGACATGCCAGATTCGGTTATTTTTGGCATTCGATTCGGTGAAGATAGATTAGTTGATCTGTTTCGAGATCACTTTGGCGAAGTCGACGTTTATTATTTCAACAGTACATTGGTTTTCGATAACGCGGAAGATTTTATGACTTTATATGCTTCGACAACCTACTACTCGGAAACTCATCGGGATCAAGTTGAACGCCGTGTTAAAGAGAAAATCACTAACGATCGGAGATTATGTTTGCGAAAAAGCGCGATGCTACTGGTCGGTCATGATTTAATCGCTTAATCCGGTGCTTCGGTTTCAGACGATCATGGACACGTTACAACCAAAATTATCACTTGGGGGGCGCCCCATTGGTCTTAGCCACCCGCCCTTCGTCATCGCCGAGATGTCGGGCAACCACAACCAATCCCTGGACCGGGCGCTGGCCATCGTCGAGGCCGCCGCCGCCAGTGGCGCCCATGCCATCAAGCTCCAGACCTACACCGCCGACACCATAACCCTGCCGGTCAGTACTGGTGATTTCTTCATCGACGACGAGCGTAGCCTCTGGCACGGCAAAAGCCTGTACGAGCTTTACCAGATCGCCAGCACGCCCTGGGAATGGCATGGCCCCCTCATCGAACGGGCCCAGGCGCTGGGGCTGATCGCCTTCAGCACACCCTTTGACGACACCGCCATCGACTTTCTCGAAGACCTGGGGAGCCCTTGTTACAAGATCGCCTCCTTCGAGAACGCCGACCTGCCGCTGATCCGCAAGGTCGCCGCCACCGGCAAGCCGGTGATCGTCTCCACCGGCATGGCCACCCTGGCCGAGCTGGACGAGACCGTGCGCACCCTGCGCGCCGGCGGCTGCCAGGACATCGTGCTGCTCAAGTGCACCAGCACCTACCCGGCCAGCCCGGAGAACAGCCACCTGCGCACCATCCCCCATCTGCGCGACCTGTTCGGCTGCGAGGTGGGCCTGTCCGACCACACCCACGGCATCGGCGCCAGCGTCGCCGCCGTCGCCCTGGGCGCGACCGTGATCGAAAAGCACTTCACCCTCAGCCGCGCCGAGGGGGGCGTCGATAGCGCCTTTTCCATGGAACCGGCCGAGATGGCCGCCCTGGTGACCGAGACCGAGCGCGCTTGGCAGGCGCTGGGTGGTATCCAGTACGGGCCGACGGAGGCGGAAAAACCCTCGCTGCGCTATAGGCGCTCCATCTACATTGCCCAGGATGTCAAGGCGGGCGATGTACTAACGTCGAAGAATTTGCGCATCATCAGACCTGGTTATGGGCTTGAACCAAAGTTTTATGAAATTTTGATCGGCCGTAGAGTGAACCAGGATTTGGCCAAAGGAACATCCATCGACTGGAAATATGTCTATTAATCTATTTAAAACTGTTGGCAACAAATAGAACTGTCCGGTTTAGTAGCACATAAACTGTCCGCTCTGATTGGCGCGGTGGGAAGGCGCGAAGG
>CAJANL010000100.1 GCA_903941105.1 uncultured Rhodospirillaceae bacterium | reverse complement strand
GTCGTTGAAGGCGAGGTCGGGCGGCGGCGGCTCACCCGAGCGCCGAAGGGAGTTCACCGCCAGGGCCCGGTCCACCAGGGCACCCCATGGCTCCGACCCGCCCAGGACGACCACCGGGGAAAAGGGTCCAGAAGCCGGGGCGCCCATCCCCAGCAGGCGTGCCATGGTCACCACCGGCACCATGCGGCCGCGCAGATTCATCACCCCCTCCAGCAGCGACGGCTGGGCGGGGAAGCGTTTGAGGCGCGGCAAAAGCACGACTTCCGCGATCGCTTCGGCCGGCAGGGCCATCGGAACCGATGAAACTTCGAAAACGAGGTGAAGGCTGGTGGGCATGTCGCTAACCTCCATTCCTCATAGATGGGACGGGTTGCGCGCCGTTGGGGTGGACCAGCCCTTCCACGCGCCGGCCCTATCCCAGGGCGCGGCGCCGGAAGCGGGCGAGATAGACTGCGGCGGTGAGACCGGCCGGGCCGCCGCCGATCACCAGTCAGTCGATGATCGCGTCCCAGGACGTGGTGTAGGAGCGACGTCATTTTTGTCGCATCCGCCGGCGTGAGGGTGCCGGTTCAGACTGCGCCGACCGGCAACAGCCGGTTTGGATCATCGCTGATTGCGGCGAGTCCTTCCAGAGGCATATAGCGGCGCTGGATCAGCCATTCGTCGGATTGCTCCATGAGGACGGCGCCGACGAGGCGGACGAGGGCGGCATCGTTGGGGAAGATGCCGACGACGTCACTTCGGCGCTTGACCTCGGCGTTGAGGCGCTCGATGGGGTTGGTGGAATGGATTTTGCTCCAGTGGGCCTTGGGGAAGGTCATGTAGGCCAGCACATCGTCCTCGGCATCATCCATCATCGCCGCCAGCCGCGAGAATTTCTCGCGCAGGCGGTCGGTGACCTCGCGCCAGCGGATTTTGGCGGCGTCCTGGGTTTCCTCGGCGAAGATGGTCTTCAGCAGGGCCGAGACCATCGGGCGCTGGCTGGCGCCGACATGGGCCATGGCGTTGCGCATGAAGTGCACCCGGCAGCGCTGCCAGGTGCAGGCCAGCACCGTGGCGGCGGCCTTCTTCAGCCCTTCGTGGGAGTCCGAAATCACCAGCTTGGTGCCGCGCAAGCCTCGCCGGGTCAGGCTGCGCAGGAAGTCGGTCCAGAAGGTCTCGGCCTCGGACGGGCCGGTGGCCATGCCCAGCACTTCCCGGTGGCCGTCGGCAGCGACACCCACGGCGATTATCACCGCGATGGGGCGGATGCGGCGGTCTTCGCGGCTCTTCACGTAGGTGGCGTCGATCCACAGATAGGGCCAGTTGCCTTCGATGGGGCGATCCAGGAAAGCCTTCACCTTGACGTCCAGATCGGCGCACAGGCGGCTGACTTCGCTGCGCGAGATGCCGGTCATGCCCAGCGCCTTGACCAGATCATCGACGGCGCGGGTCGAGACGCCATGCACATAGGCTTCCTGGATCACCGCCGTCAGCGCCTTCTCGGCGATGCGGCGCGGTTCCAGGAAGCAGGGGAAGTAGCTGCCCTTCCGGAGCTTCGGAATCTTCAGGTCGATCCGTCCCGCCCGCGTGTCCCACGGCCGCTCGCGGTAACCGTTGCGCTGATTGACGCGGTCAGGGCCGCGCTCGCCGGGGCCGGCCCCGCACAGGGCTTCCACCTCGACCCCCATCAGGCGCTCGGCGGCAAACGCCAGCATCGCCCGCACCAAATCCGCATCCGAGCCCTTCTCAACCAGCTCGCTCAGCGCCATTCTGTCCATGGTCATCGTAATCGTCTCCGTGAAGTTGCGTTGGTGTTGCAACCCCAGCCTAACGAATACGACGCGATGACCACCCGCTTTTCGCGGGCGCTGCCGGGGGATGGCCTCTCCGGTCGCCTACGGCTCCCTGCGAGGCCATCCCCCGGCAAGTGCTCCTACACCACGCGTTGGGACGCGGCCGAGTTCTCGGAGCCCTGGCTGGGGGGAGCCATCCTTCGAGACGGCCCTGCGGGCCTCCTCAGGATGAGGCGTTCTCTTTGATACCGCCTCATCCTGAGGAGCGC
>CAJANL010000099.1 GCA_903941105.1 uncultured Rhodospirillaceae bacterium | reverse complement strand
GGGGTGGGGTGCGCGAATGTTAAACAGGGTGCGGAAAAACTCAACTTTTCTTTCGTCATTCCCGCGAAGGCGGGACTCCATGCGTCCGGCAACACAGCATATGGGGGCAAATTGCAGTCCTTGCCCCAACATGTACCCCCGCCTTCGCGGGGGTGACGAGATGAAGGGCGGCGGGAAGCGTTTTTCCGCACCCTGTTAAATGCGGTAGCCGATCCGCAATCCGCCCCAATGGCGCCCCTGCACCACGATCGGCGCCGAAATATCCTTCATCATGACGAACTGTCCGCCGCCCATGTCGCGGCGGTAGGTTTGCAGCAGGAACGGCTCGGTGTTGTGGCCGGCGCGCAGGCCGGTGCGGTCGTTGAAGATGCGGCGGTTGCGGCAATTGGCATTGTTCCACACCGGATCGGCGCCCTGGGGCTGCGAGATCTTGCGGTTGTGGGTGGCGAGGTAGCCGTTGCGGTCCACCGCGGCGCAGAAGGTGATCTTGGGGTTGAAGCCCAGCGGTGGCTCCTGGAAGTCGGGCAGCACTTCGTCGGTGAAGGTGGCAAAGCGGGTCGTGTGCTGCTGCGGGTTGCTCCCGGCGATGGGCCGGTAATCCTCGTCGAACAGGTCGGCGGCGGTGATGCGTCCGCTCTTGATGGCGTCGTCGAAGCAGCGCGAGATATTGGCGGCGGTCTTCTGCACCAATTCGATGATGGGGGTATCGCCGGTGCGGAAGCCCGAGGCGGCGATGAAGCCGATCAGTTCCTCGGACAGGCCGAGCAGCGAGGTGATGCGTTCATCGGCGCGCCTCAGGCTGGCGCTGGTCATGGAGACGCCTTCGAAGAACTTGTCGATCTCGGTGATGACGTCGTTGCACTGGTGAAGCGAGGTCGAGGCGGCGCTGCTGATGTCGCCCACCCGGTTTTCCACCGTGTCGATGGCCTGGCCGAACACCGACACCGCGCCGTTGATGACGCCGACGCCGGCATTGACCGAATCGGCCATCTTCAGTGTGTCGGTGGAGGTGGCGATGAGATCGTTGACGCTGCCGGAGAGCTTCTGAACGGTGTTGTCGATGCCACTGGTGACGTCGGCGGTCTGGCGCGCCAGGGTCTTGACCTCGGTGGCCACCACGGCGAAGCCCTTGCCGGCGTCACCGGCCCGCGCCGCCTCGATGGTGGCGTTCAGCGCCAGCAGGTTGGTCTGGCGGGCGATCTTCTGGATGTTGCGCGAGGCGCCGCTAACCTCGCCGAGCGCCCCCTCCAGCCCCTCCAGCCGTTCCTCGATACCCTGCACCGAGCCCACCAGACGGTTGATGTCCGACAGCGCCTCCTCGATGGTGCGTAGGGATTCCGAAGACTGGTGGCCGGCCTGGGCGGTGATGTCGCGCGTCTCGCGCCCGGCCGCGTCGATGCTCCGGATGGCTTCCGCCATGGTGTGAGCGATCGATTTGAGGTTGCCGAACAGCTCTTCCTGATGCTTGACGAACTTCGCCAGCCCGTCGATGGTGCCGGCTACGTCGGCCACCTCAAGGCTGAGGCTCTCGATCTTCTCAAGAACATCACCGGCGAACGCATCGCCTTTGGACGAAGCGAGGTTCCCCTCGCTCTCGCTTAATGCCATCTGCTCCTCCCTTGGGAACCCTTCATTATTGCACCATGACGTCTTGTCGCGTCATTTTCGAACCGGTTCCAACTCGAAGCTACCCGCCGCATCACTACGGGTCAACAGTGCCCGTGCAATATGCTCTATGACCCACGTCCTAGATATAACTTCTAATATACGTGAAAATGGTACTAAATCTTGGTGTTACTTATTCGGGTAGCGAACGGACAGGTTTGCCACCGCCGTCTTGAGCACGTCGCGAACCTGTTCGATGTCACAGCCCATCAGGGCCGCGTCCTCCATCATGTCCTGCGCCAGTGCCTTGAATTCCGCCAGGTTCTGATCAAGAACCTTCAGCTTTTCGGCGCAACTGACCGGCGCGCCCTCGGGCGTTCGCCAGACCGACCGCTGCCTCATCCGCCTCCTCCAAGCTCAAGATTTGAAATCTATCCTTGTGGGTGGGGCGGTGTCCACCTTTACGAGGGGGGTGTTTACCCGATGGCCCTAGGTGAATCGGTTGCTGCGCGGGAAGCCGGTGGGCGGCAGGCGGCCGATGGAGGCCCGCTTGCCCAGCCAGGGCGTGAGGTCGGTTTCGCTGCGGGTGCGCTCGCCCATCTTCCACGACAGGCCGTCGGCCAGGTTGAACACCTTGATGTCGGCCATGCCGCCGTCACGGTATTTCTGCAGGATGACGCCGCGGCCGCGGGTCATGTCGGGGATCTCCTCGGCCATGAACACCAGCAGCTTGCGGTTGTTGCCCATCACCGCCACCGCATCGCCCTCGAAGGGCAGGCAGAAGACGGCCTTCTCCCCCTTCTCGACGTTGAGGATCATCTTGCCGGCGCGGGTCTGGGCGATGACCTCGGCCTCGTCCTTGATGACGAAGCCACGGCCGGCGTCGGAGGCCACCAGCAGCTTGCGGCCGGGGCGGTGGGGAAACACCGTGGCGATCTCGGCATCGTTGGCCAGGTCGATCATCAGGCGCAGCGGCTCACCGAAGCCCCGCCCCGAGGGCAGCTTGTCGCCGCCGATGGTGTAGAAGCGGCCGTCGGTGGCGAACAGCAGCAGCTTGTCGGTGGTCTCGGCCTTGAAGGCGAATTTGAGCTGGTCGCCCTCCTTGAACTTGAAGGCCTCGAAGTTGTCGACATGCCCCTTGGCGGCCCGGATCCAGCCCTTTTCCGATAGGATGAAGGTGATGGGCTCGCGCTCGATATAGGCCTCCATGGGCACCACCACGGCCGAGGGCGCCTCGCCCAGTTCGGTGCGACGGCGGCCCAGCTTGGTGTCGCCGCCGAAGCGTCGGCCGATCTCGGCGGTCTGGGCGGCGATGGTGGTCCAGCGGCGGCCCTCGTCGGCCATCAGGGCTTCGAGATCGGCCTGCTCGGCGGCGAGCTTGGTGTGCTCGCCCTTGATTTCCATCTCCTCCAGCCGGCGCAGGCTGCGCAGCCGCATGTTGAGGATGGCCTCGGCCTGGAGGTCGGTCAGGGTGAAGCGCTTGATCAGCGCCGCCTTGGCCTCATCCTCCTCGCGGATGATGCGGATCACCTCGTCGAGGTTGAGAAAGGCGATCAGGAAGCCGGCCAGCACTTCGAGGCGGCGGGCGATCTTGTCGAGGCGATAGCGCGAGCGGCGCTCCAGCACGTCCATGCGATGGTCGAGGAAGGCGCGCAGCACCTCCTTGAGGCTCATCACCCGCGGCGTGGCGTCGCGGTCGAGCACGTTCATGTTGAGCGGGAAGCGGCTCTCCAGGTCGGTCTGGCGGAACATCTGCTCCATCAGCAGCTCGGCCTCGACGGTGCGGTTGCGCGGCTCCAGCACCAGGCGGACGTCCTCGGCCGATTCGTCGCGCACGTCGGCCAGCAGTGGCAGCTTCTTGTCGCCCAGCAGTTCGGCGATCTTCTCGACCAGCTTGGCCTTCTGGACCTGATAGGGGATCTCGGTGATGACGATCTGGTAGAGGCCGTGGCTGAGCTTCTCCACCGCCCACTTGGCCCGCACCCGGAACGAGCCGCGCCCGGTGCGGTAGGCCTCGTGGATGGCGGCGCGGGTCTCCACCAGGGTGCCGCCGGTGGGGAAGTCGGGGCCGGGCATGCGGTCGATCAGCGAGTCGATGTCGCAGTCGGGATGGGCGATCAGATGGATCAGCGCGGCGCAGATTTCACCGGCATTGTGGGGCGGGATGCTGGTGGCCATGCCCACCGCGATGCCGGCCGAGCCGTTGGCCAGCAGGTTGGGGAAGGCGGTCGGCATCACCACCGGCTCTTCCTCGGTGCCGTCATAGGTGGGCCGGAAGTCGGCGCCGTCCTCGTCGAGGCCTTCCATCAGGGCGGCGGCGACCTCGGTCAGCTTGGCCTCGGTGTATCGCATGGCGGCGGCGTTATCGCCGTCGATATTGCCGAAGTTGCCCTGCCCCTCCACCAGCGGATAGCGCACCGCGAAGTCCTGCGCCAGCCGCACCAGCGCGTCGTAGACCGAGGTGTCGCCGTGCGGGTGGTACTTACCGATGACGTCGCCGACCACGCGGGCACACTTCTTGAAGCCGCCGTCGGGGTCGAGCTTCAACTGGCGCATGGCGAACAGCAACCTGCGGTGCACTGGCTTCAGCCCGTCGCGTACATCGGGCAGCGAGCGCGACACGATGGTGGACATGGCATAGGCCAGATATCGCTCGCCCAGGGCCTCGGCGAGCGGCGTATCGCGGATGTCGCCGGTGACGGCAGGTTCGGTCATCAGGGTCCTCAAAAAAAGCTGCTAGATATAGAACCCAACCCCCGGATCACGTCAACCGGTCGTGTGGGACTAGCCCAACGAAACACTGACGCGTCATCTCAACTGCTGATATGCTGTGCCGATAAGGCCTATTTGCCGATGATGCCTATTTGCGGAGTGCGACATGCGCTTTCTCCTGGCGACGGTGGTGGTGCTTTTCCTGTCCGGCCCCGCCATGGCGGCGGACGTTTGTCGTGGTTGCAGCTTTGCCGGCAAGAAACTGGAGAACGTCGATTACCGCGGCGCCGACCTGTCGCGGGCCGATTTCCGCGGCGCCAATCTCAAATGGGCCAACTTCACCGGCGCCCGGCTGGAGGATGCCGACTTCACCGGCGCCGACCTATTCCACGCCATCCTCGACGAGGCGGTGTTGACGCGGGCCAGGCTGGTCAACGCCAACCTGTTCGGCGCCAACCTGATCGGCACCAAGGCGGCCGGCGCCGACTTCACCGGCGCCTTCCTCAAGGACGTGCTGATGGAGGACATCGATCTGACCGGCGCCACCCTGGAGGGTTCGGTGATGTTCCGCGGCGTCATCGCCGGCGGGACGTTCCGCGGTGCCCGCCTGCGTTCGCTCGACATGACCGGGGTGCATGCCGAGAACTGCGATTTCAGTGATGCCGACCTGACCGGCAGCCGGCTGACCGGCGCCAGCGTCCGCCACGCCCGCTTCCACCGCGCCGACCTGGCCAACACCGATTTCACCCACGCCGATCTGCTCAACGCCGATTTCGATGGCGCCCGCAATATTCCCTCCTCGGTGGGCGAGGGCCTGGGCCGCTTCTTCGGCGCCGAGGGGCGGTAGGCTACCCGCGCAGCCGCTCCACCAGCCGTGCCCGGGCCGCCGGCAGGTCCTGGTGGTGGGGGGCGAAGACGTGGCGGTCGAGGAAGTAGCCGGACAGCGTCAGGCCGTCGAGCACCGCGGCGCGGTCGCCCTCGCCCCCCTCGGCGAGGAAGCGGGGGAGCGCCAGTAGCTTGTCGCGGTAGGGTTGGCCGGCCGCCAGCGAGACGGCGCGGCCGCTCTTGGGGCTGACGAAGGCCAGTCCCCCGGTCACGCCGGTGGCGGCGCAGGCGGTGAGGTCGAGCCCGTAGCCGAGATCGCGCAGCAGCGCCAGTTCCCAGTGGACATAGACGCTGGGCCAAGACTCGGCGGCCAGGGCTCCCAGCAGCGCCACCAGGGCGGCATGGGCGGCGGGATGCGGCTGCCGCTCGGGCAGGGCCGCCTCGCACAGGGCGCAGGCCGAGGCCAGCGCCGCCAGCCGGGTGGGGTCGGCCATGGCGGAGGCGGCATGGGCGTGCAGCAATTCGCAGCGCAGGGTGCCGAGCTGCTCGGACAATCGCGCCCGCCACCACGCCCTGACGCAGTTGCCGGGTTGCAGAACACCCCGGTTGCCCTTGCCGGCGGCGCCGTGGACCAGGCCGGGATGGCGGCCGTGCGAGCGGGTCAACAGGCTGGCGACGGCGGCGTTCTCGCCGTGGCGCCGCACCGCCAGTACGATGGCCTCGTCCTCCCAGTCCATGGTCAGAGCATCATCATCACGACACCCGCCAGCGCCGCCACCATTCCGGCGGCCGAGATGCTCACCGCCCAGCGTCCCATGGGGTGTACCGACTCGGCATCGATGCGCCAAGCCCCGTTGCGGACGCGGTGCTGCAGCACGCCGACCAGGGCGATGGTGCCCAGCCAGATCAGCACGAACCCCCAATCGCGAAGGGTCATGGGTCCTCCCTCGACCGGAATCCGACCCTGTCGGATCGGTCTAATTTATCTTGCCCCTCGCCGGGGGGGGCGCATCCGCGTCCTTGGCCGCCGCCGTAATGGCCGCTGAGGGTGATCCGAGTGGTCGGATCATGCTCTAGGAATCGAACTCCAGCCCGATCTCGCTATAGAAGCCGCGCTTCTCGGCCCAGTCTTCCTTGACCTTGACGAAAAGGAACAGATGGACGCGGCGCTCCAGCAGCGCCTCCAGCTCGGTACGGGCATTGGCACCGATGGTCTTGATCTGGCGACCACCCTTGCCGACGACAATGGCCTTCTGGCTTTCGCGCTCGATATAGATCACCTGGTCGATGCGGACCGAGCCGTCGTCACGTTCCTCCCACCGTTCGCAATCGACCGTCAGGGAATAGGGCAACTCCTGGTGCAGGACGCGGAAGGCCTTCTCGCGGGTGATCTCGGCGGCGAGCAGGCGCTGCGGCAGATCCGACACCTGATCCTCGGGGAACATCCACGGCCCCTCGGGCAACTGTGCCGCCACATGCGCCATCAGGTCGGCGATGCCGTCCTGCTTCAGCGCGCTGACCATGAAGACATCGGTGAAGACGCCCTCGGCGTTGAGTTCGGCGGCGAGGCCCAGCAGGATCTCGCGCTTGACGAGGTCGACCTTGTTGAGCACCAGCACGGCCTTGCGCTCGGCTTGCTTGAGGCGGGCGACGATACCGCGGCTGTCGTCGTCGTAGCCGCGCTCGGCGTCCACCAGCAGGCAGATCACCTCGGCATCGGTGGTGCCGCCCCAGGCGGCGGCCACCATGGCGCGTTCAAGCCGCTTCCTGGGCTGGAAAATGCCGGGAGTATCCACCAGGATCACCTGAGTCTCGCCCACCATGGCGATGCCCAGCACGCGGAAGCGGGTGGTCTGCACCTTGGGGGAGACAATGGACACCTTGGTGCCCACCAGGGCGTTGACCAGGGTCGACTTGCCGGCGTTGGGCGCGCCGACGACGGTGACGTAGCCACACTTAGTCATGACAAATCGTTCCTCTGCAACAGTGACTCCCTCCCCCGGCGAAGCCGGGAGAGGGAGATTCAAGACGGCCGCTCATCCCTTAAGTCTCTCCAGCGCCAGCGTGGCGGCGGCCTGCTCGGCGGTGCGTTTCGAGGAGCCGCGGCCCGAGACCGGCTCCAGGCCCTCCACCTCCACCGAAACCAGGAACATGGGGTCGTGCGGCGGACCCTCCTGGCCGATGGTGCGATAGACCGGCAGCGGCTTGCCCGAGCCTTGCGCCCATTCCTGCAGCGCCGTCTTGGCATCCTTGGGCGGCCCCGTCGCCTCTTCCATCAGCGGTTCCCATTGGGCGCGGACGAAGGCGGCAGCGACATCGAGGCCGGCGTCGGAATAGAGCGCCCCGATCACCGCCTCGCAGGCATCGGCCAGGGTCGCCGGATTGCCGCGCCCGCCGGCCTCTTCCTCGCCGCGTGACATCTGGAGTGCCGCGTCGATCCCCACCGAAACCGCCACCCGGGCCAGAGTCTCGCGGCACACCAGGGCGGCGTGGCGGCGGGCCAGCCAGCCCTCGGGCTCGTCGGGGAAGCGATGGAACAGCATGTCGGCCACCACCAGCCCCAGCACCCGGTCGCCGAGAAATTCCAGGCGCTCGTAGGGGGTGACGCGGCGGTGCTGGCGGCCATGGCCGAGGCTGGGATGGCTGAGCGCCTGGGTCAGCAGTTCGGGGCGGGCGAAACGATGCCCGAGGATTTCCCCGAACCGGACCGTGGGCTCCGTCATGCTTAACCTATCTTCTCGAACAATCGTCCGTAGCGGATGGCCCACGGCCAGCGCCAGACTTCCCACAACGCGGCGCTGCCGTCGCCGGAGAAGAACAGGATCTCGGCGCGGCCCACCAGATTCTCCGCCGGCACGTAGCCCACTTCCGAGAGGAAGCGAGAATCGGCCGAGTTGTCGCGGTTGTCGCCCATCATGAAGTAGTGCCCCGCCGGCACCACGTATTCCGGCGTGTTGTCGGCCGGGCCGTTGTCGCCGTAGAACTCAATGATACGGTGGGTGCGGCCCTCGGGCAGCGTCTCGATGTACTGTGGCGCGCGCAGGATGTTGCCGTCCTTATCGCGCTCGATGAAGTCCTCGACGCGCTTGCGTTCGAGCGCCTTGCCGTTGATGTGCAGGATGCCGCCGCTGACCTGGATCCGGTCGCCGGGCAGGCCCACCAGCCGCTTGATATAGTCGATTTTGTCCTCGGGCGGCTTCTTGAAGACGATGACGTCGCCGCGCGCCGGGATCTTCTCCATGATGCGGCCGCCCGCCGGCCCCAGGCTGAAGGGCAGCGAGTGGCGGCTGTAGCCGTAGGCATATTTCGAGACGAACAGATAGTCGCCGATCAGCAGGCTCGGGATCATCGAGCCCGAGGGGATGTTGAACGGCTCGAACGCCACCGTGCGGACCACCGCGGCGATGAGCATGGCGTAGAACACCGTCTTGACGGTCTCAAGCGTGCCGCCCGACTTTCCTTTGGACATAAAAACAGCGCCTAACCTGTTGGAATGCAAGGATAGCCCCGGAATATGGGCGGCCCCTTGCCGGGGGCATGAAGCCAGTCGCCGCGTCGGCTGTCAAGGTTGATGGCGTGCCGCTCCGCCCGCCGTCCGGGGTGAGTGGTGGTTCAGTCCTTGGGTGGCGGATCGGCCGAATCGGCGGGCAAGTCCTGTGGCCGCCGGACGCGCGGCGGGCGGTTCTTGGCCTCGTCGGAAAAGCGGAAACGTCCCGCCAGACTGCAGCCCTTCATCCCGGGATCGCAAGGCTTGTCCGCCACCCGGGCGCAGGTGCCGCCAGTCTCGTGCGGGCAGCCCCAGCCGCTCAAGGACCCTAGCCGCCGATGCGGCCGAGCGGCATGCCGCCGCCGGGCGGGCCGGGCGGTGGGCCGGCCACCTGCTTCATGTGCTTGTCGACCTCCTCGATGGCGCGCTCGGCCGCCTCGACGATGGGGGCGAAGCCGCTGGGATCGCCGATGCGCTCCAGCAGTGCCTTGTAGTGCGCCAGTTGAACCAGCGCCCCTTGGCGGTCGGCGGGCAGGAACCGCTCCGCCGATTTGCGGGCACGGGCGGGAATGCGGCGCAGTAGGCCGAGGCGGCGATTGGACAGCACCTTGAAATTCATCACCGCCACAAGCTGTGCCTGGTGGTCGGCCGGATGCAGGGATTCGAACAGGTATTCGATCAGTTCGATCTCGGCGAATTCCAGGACGAGGAAGGTCTTCTGCGCCTTCTGCCAGTTGACGATGAAGTCGCCGATCGCCCCCAGGTGGGTGGCGAGAGAGAACTCGAACACGGTCGGATCAAGCATCCGCCACGCCTTGGACGTCGCCATCGGCAGTTTTTCGCCGGGCAGGCCGAACTTGGTGGCCAGCTTGCCGGCCACCGCCAGCAGGGCGCGGCTGGTGCAGTTGAGGGTGCCTTTGGGCCAGCAGGCGTAGAGCAGGTCGAGACACTGGAAGTCATCGCTGGGGGTGGCGGTCAGCAGGGTCGCCAGCGCATCGAGCCGTGCCGGCAACTCCAGCGAGCCGCTGCCCGGCGGCGTGGTCACCGAGACCAACCGTTCGAGGTCCTCGGCGGTATGGGCGGCCGGCGGGGAAGGTGCAACCGGCTCAGGCGGCGGCGGCGCAACCGGCTCAGGGGATGGCGGGGTGGTAGCCGGGGCCGCCATATCCTCGCTCAGAATCAGGATATCAGCCTCGGGCTCTGGAACGGCGGCGGCTGCCGCAGCCTTCGGCGCCGCAGCCTCGGGGTGAGGGATGGCGTCGTCCTGAAGCGTGGTCATGGCCGACAGGACGTTCTGAAGCAACGCCCCGATGTCGCGAGACTCGGCGACCGGCTTCTGAATGGGCATCTCCGGCGCTGGAGGGGACAGCAGCACAATTTGCGATTCTTCGAGCACGAGGACGTCCTCGGCCTCCGGCGGCGCCGCACCATCGTCCAGCGCCGACAACTTGCTCAGCACTCCCTGAAGCAGAGGAGTCAGGTCCTCATCGGAAATCGCGTTCACGACAGGGGCGGGTGGCGGAAGCGGGAGCGGGGTGGCCTTGACCGCGGGCGGCGGGGGCTCTTCGGCGGCGGGCTCGCTGTGAAGCGCCGTCATCTTGGTCAAGGCGCCCTGGAGCAACTGGTTGAGACCGTCGTCATCCGCGCCGCCCTCACCGCTCTGCTGCGGCTGCGGCGCCGTCTTCGCTTCCGGCTGGGAGACGTCTTCGGCCAAGGGAAGCGAAATCTCGGCGAGAACGCCTTCCAACAACTGTGCCAGATCTGCCTTCGGAACAGCTGGAGGTGGTTCAGGCGCCGTCACGGCCACCTGGGGGGGCGCCGGTTCGTCTTCGACCATTACCGGTTCCAAGGCCGGAACCCTGTCCTCCAGAATCGGAATGTCCACCGCCGGGCTCTCGACTGCCGGCTCGGCAGCGGCCGGGAGCTCCTCGGTCGTCGCCACCCTGCCGAGGACATTGCGCAGCAAGGAGCGAACGTCGCTCTCGGTGGGCTGTTGAACCAATGATGGGGGCTCAGCCTCGCTGAGGTCTAAAGGGGCATCATCGAGCACAGGCAGCTCGAAGTCCGGGACGGTCGTTCCCTGCCATGCGTTGTCGGTGGAATCGGGAGTGTCGAGGTGGGGCAGCGCCGCGGCGACCGTTTCCGCGTCATGGAGCGCGGCCATCTGGTCGAGCACCTCGCGCAGGACCGCTTCGGCATCGTCTTCGATCGGATCGGGCTGGGGGACGGCCTCGTAGGTGTCGTCGAGGGCGAGGGCCGTCTCATCGGCCGGCACGGATGCCGTGGCTTCGAGGTCGGTTGCCTCAGGCCTGTCCAGCGCCGCCATTTTTTCAAGAATGCTCTGGAGCAGGGTGCTGACGCTGCCACCCACCGGTTCATCTTCGGCGGTGGCGACATCCTGCGGCCCGGGCAGGTATTCGTCGTCGAGGACCAGAACGTCGTCCTCGTCGTCGTCGGGAACGGCGGCATCCGGCGGCGCGGCTATGGCCTCGCTCAGCCAGGTGTTGTCGGTAGGATCGGCGTCGTCGAGGGTCAGCAGCGCCTCGGGATCGCCCAGGGTCAGTGGCGCCTCGTCACTCGGCGAGTGTTCGGTGGGTTTCAGGTCGGGGGCGATGTCGAAAGGAAGAATGGGGTTGGTCGCCACATCGCGGGGCGGCGGCGCCAGCCGTGCCTGGGCAGCCAGCACCTTGCCCAGCATGTCGGCGAAGCGGTCGCTGGGAAGATCGATGATATCGGGCTGATGCAGGCTCATTCCATCACCGTAAAGCACTCGCCTCGGCTGCGTCCAGCGCCTGTGCCAGGGCGCAAAAACCGGCGACATCGATCTCCTCGGCGCGCGCGGTGGGAAGCAGGCCGGCAGCGTCGATCAAGGCTTCGGAATCGCCCAACGACTTCAGGCTGGAGCGAAGCATCTTGCGGCGTTGCCCGAAGGCGGCGGCGGTGACTCGTTCCAGGGTGGCGAACCGGGCGGGCGCCAGCGGCTCGGGCCGGGGATCGAGCCGCACCACCGTCGAGGTCACCGTCGGCGGCGGGGTGAAGGCGCGCCGGTCCACATTGAACAGGGGACGGACGGCGCACAGCCATTGGGTGATCACCGACAGCCGGCCATAATCGGGGCTGCGCGGCACGGCACCGAGGCGGTCCACCACCTCCTTCTGGAACATCAGCACCAGGGTCTCGAAGGCGTTGATCCGGCGCAGGAAGGCCAGCAGCAGCACTGTCGAGATGTTGTAGGGCAGGTTGGCCACCACCCGGCGCGGTGCCGAACCCAGTGCGGCGCAATCAACTTCAAGGGCGTCGGCGGCGATGATCTCCAGCCGCCCGGGATAAGCCGCCGCGATCTCGTGCTGGATGACCACGGCGCGATCGTCGCGCTCCACCGCCACCACATGGGTGGCGCCGGCATCCAGCAAGGCGCGGGTCAGGCCGCCGGGGCCGGGGCCGATCTCGATGACGCTGCCTTCCGTCAGGTCACCCGCCGAGCGGGCGATGCGGCCGGTAAGGTTGAGGTCGAGCAGGAAGTGTTGCCCCAGCGACTTGCGGGCCGCGAGGCCGTGGGCGGCGATGACCTCACGCAGCGGCGGCAACCCGGTCATGCCGCGCCTTGGCGGTTGGCCGCGATGACGGCGGCGGTGGTCAGGGCGGCCATCAGGCTGGTCGGACTGGCCGTGCCGCTGCCGGCGAGGTCGCAGGCGGTGCCATGGTCCGGTGAGGTTCGCACGAAGGGTAGCCCGAGGGTGATGTTGACGCCGCGGTCGAAATCGATGGTCTTGAGCGGGATCAGCGCCTGGTCGTGATACATGCACAGCACCGCGTCATAGCCGGCTCGGGCCGCGGTGTGGAACAGGGTGTCGGGCGGCAGCGGCCCGAAGGCGTCGATGCCCTCCGCCCGCAGTTGCGCCACCGCCGGGGCGATGATCTCGGCCTCCTCGCCGCCCATGGCGCCGCCCTCGCCGGCGTGGGGGTTGAGTCCCGCCACCGCCAGCCGCGGCGAAGCGATGGCGAAGTCGCGCCCCAGTGCCGCCGCGGTGGTGCGGCCGGCGGCGACGATGGCGGCGGTGGTCAGCGAGCGCACCGCCTCGGCCAGCGCCACATGGACGGTGACCGGGACCACCCGCAGCCCCGGGCAGGCCAGCATCATCACCTCGCGTCCACCGAGGCCGACCAATTCGGCGAGGAACTCGGTGTGGCCGGGAAAGCGGAAGCCGCCCTCGTACATGGCCTGTTTGTGGATGGGATTGGTCACCACCGCCGCCGCTTCGCCGGCCATGACCAGTCGGACGGCGCGTTCAATGGCGGCGGCCACGGTGGCGGCGTTGGCCGGATCGGGGCGCCCGGCGACCACCGCATGGGCCAGCGGCTGCGGCAACACCGGCAGCGCCTTGGAAAATGCCTCGGCCGCCTCGGCGGGGGCGGAAATCGTGTGGATGGGAACGGCCAGCCCCAGCCGCTCGGCCAGGGCCGCCAGCCGCGCCGGATCGTCGATGGCGAAGAATGGGGGAATGCCCTCGGCTCGACGTGACCAGGCGGCAAGGCAAATGTCACCGCCGATGCCGGCGGGCTCTCCCATGGTCAGGGCGAGTGGCGGCAGGCGGGGGACTCCGTCCGCCGTCATGCTCACATCCGGACGTCGACGAAGGCGGCCCGCCGCAGGTCGCGCAGATAGCGGCGCGCCATCATCTCGACGCGCTCGTCCTCGATGGAACGGCGCACCGTCTCGCGGGATGGCGCCTCGATCTTGGCAACCGTGGTCTCGCGGTTGCAGACCATCAGCACCAGGATGCCCTCGGCGATTTCCACCGGAGCGCTGACCGCATTGACCGCCAGGTCGGCGGCGGCCTTACGGATGGGACCGGGAAGATCGCTCGGCCGAACCGTGCCGATCCGGCCGGATTTTTGGGGATTGATTTGCTTGCCCAGGTTCTCCAGCTCGGTACAGTTGCGGGCGCCGCGAGAAATGTCCGCCGCCTTCTGGACCAGCACCGCCCGCGGCGGCCCGTCCTTGGGCGGCACCGGGAAGAGAATCTGCGACAGCTCGATGGTGGTGTCGGCCGCCGTCTGTGCCCCGGCGATGCGCCGGTCGGCCAGGGCGAGGATGGTGTATCCGTTCGCGGTGCGGATCGGGCTGGAAATCGTCCCCGGCTGCATCCGCGCCAGGATGGCGTTGAGTTCGTCTTCGAGGGCGCCTTCCGCCACCCATCCCATGCTGCCGCCGCTGGCGGCCGTGGGGCTTTGCGAGAACTGGCCGGCCAGGGCGGGGAAGGGGGTTCCGGAGCGCAACTGTTCGAGCAGGCGGTCGGCGAGGCGGTGCGCCTCCTCGTCCTGGCGCGGGCTATCCACCGCCAGGAAGATTTCCGAGACCAGGAACTCGGGCAGTCCCTGGCGGCTCTTGATGGTCTCCAGGCGGTCGTTGATTTCCTCCTCGCCGATGCGCACCGCCGGCAGCAGCACCCGGCTCGACAGCTTCATCCAGGTGACGTCGGCCCGGATCTGGGCACGCACCGCCTCGGGATCGATGCCGGTCTGCTGCAACTGACCGATCAACTGGCCCTTGTTCATGCGGTTCTGCCGCTCAAGGTTGGCGATGGCGTTGTCCAGTTCGGCGGTGGTGAGGCTGATCTTGAGGCGGCCCGCCTCCTGCATCTGCAGGCGCTCGTCGATCATCTTGCGAATGACCTGCGGCACCACCCGGCGCCGCGCGTCGATGGTATCGGGCAGTTTCGACATGATCAGCGCCAGCCGGGCGCGCATATCGACATCCTGAACGGAGATGATCTCGTCGTTGACGACGGCGGCGATGCGGTCCACCTCCTGGGCCCCCGTCGGCGCCGCGGCAAGCAGCAGCGTAAGACACAGCGAGGCCACAACTGCGGCGGAGCGGAGCATCATCCTAAAATCCCCATGGGCGTCGGAGCGCCCGGTTTGAACCCCGCACACGGCGCAGGTGTGGCGGAGGGCTAGAACAAGTTGATCGGGACGTCGGCGAGGGTCTTGAATACCAGGTTGAACGTCACGTCGAAGCCTGAGAGAAGCGTTTCGTCGGTGGTATTGAAACGGCGCATGCGGGTGACGAAGGCAAAGCACTCGTCATTGTAGGTCATATTCGCCGTCCAGCCGAGATTTCCACCCTCATCGGTAAGGTCGTAATTGGTCGTGCCGCTCACCTGCCAATACTGGGACAGGGCCGATGACAGCGAATAGAGCACGTACTGACGTTTCGGGTAGATGACGCCCACATCGCTCCGGACCTGATCGACCCAGGCGTAGGAAAGGCCGGCCCGCAGCGCCGGCGGCCCCAGGTTCATCGAGCTCACATTGCTGCGCATCTCGCCGGTGTCCTTGTCCAGGCGCGCCCGGCTGTTGAGGGACAGGTTGGAATTGGGGATGAAGCCCACCCGGCCGACGTAGTCGGAGAAATTCTCGGTGAACCCCGAGTTGCGGCCGAAGGTGCTGTCGGCATGGCCGCGCCATCCCTGTGCCACCTGCGCCGTCATCGCCCCGCCGCGAGCCGGGTAGCCGACCCAGCGCAGGCCGTAGCCGCCGCGGACACCGCCCTCGACGCGGTCGAGTCCAACCAGCCGGTTCGGCCGCAGTACGTTGTTCTCATCCAGCGCGAACGACAGCGAGTCCTCGTTGGGGATCTTGGCCGGGTTGCCGCCGTTGGGTCCCGCCGCCATCATTCCCATGGGCTCGATGGTCTGCGGCATGCCGCTGGAGTTGGCGAACGGCATGCGCCAATTGAGCGATACCTGCGGCACCGCCCGGCCGCTGGTGGCGCTTTGCGAGCCCGCGACCGTGCTGTCCAGGTCGTTGGCGTGGTATCCGTCGCCGCGCATGGAGGCGCGCAGAAGATAGACCTCGCCGAACCGGGTGGTCCACGGCAGGTTCCAGGCGCTCTCCATGGACAGCCGCTGGGCATCGGTGCCTTCGGCGCGGCTGTAGGCCAGGACGTCGCTGTCCACCGTCCAGAAGCTGCCCCGCCAACCGGGATCGCCGATGTACGAATACAGGGCGTGCGGCAGGACCAAGGGCGAGTTGCCGGGATCGTCGGTGTTGCGCTGGCCCTGGAACGAATAGCCCTCGGCCATGGCGTAGTTGCGGCGCCCGAACCCTTCCAGGTAGGGCCGGGTGGTCAGCCAGGGGCGCTCGGATTCGAACCGCATGCCGTAAAGGTTCGAATAATTGTCGGAACTGGTCCGCTGCAGCTGGTAGCCGGTGCGCCAGGTGCGGTTGAGGTCGAACTGCCCGCGGGCGTCGATGTGGCCCCGCATGTCGCCCGAATTGCGGTCGCCGGTCAGGCTGGCGGTGGTCTTGGTCTCGCCGCCGTTACCGACCCAGCGATGCTGCGCCGCCAGCAGAACCGATTTCATGATGGTGGTGTCGGTGTCCTCGACGCCCACCCGCTGGGTGGTCGCGGTCTGCGGGAAGAAGAAGCGGGGGCTGACGGTCAGGTCCTCGTTATCGCTGATGGCCCAGAAATAGGGGATGGTCGCCGAGGCGCCTAGGTTGCTGTTCATTCCCGCCGTGGGGGCGAGGAAGCCGGTCTGGCGCTTCACCGTGGGATCCGGGTGGGACAGGTATGGCGTGTACATGATCGGCACGCCGCCCAGTTCGATCCAGGCATCGCGGTATTCGATGGTCCGTTCCGACTGGTTATGGGCGACCCGCTCGGCCTTGGCGGTCCAGATGGGGCTGCGCTTGGGGTCGCTGCGGCACGGCTCGCAGGCGGTGTAGACCGCGCGGTTGAATTCGGTGCGTTCGCCGCCGATCCGCTGGGCCGAAAGTGCGGCGATGCGGGAATGGTCGGCCAGCAGCACCCGGATTTCCTGGGCGACGCCGTTCTTGAAATCGCCGGTGATCTCGAAATAGTCGGTGAAGGTGACGTCGCCGGTCGGATCGATCAGGGTGACGCTGCCCGAGGCGGCCATCACATCCTGCTTGAGGTTGTAGCTGATGCTGTCCGCCGTCAGCGTGCGCCCCTCATGGATGATCTCGACCCTGCCCGCCGCCGTCACGATTCCCAGGTCGCGGTCGTGCACCACCTGGTCGGCGGTCAGCTGGATCGGCGAATCTTCCGTAGCGGTGTCGAATTTCCGCGCCTTACCCTTGCGCATGCCCGGGGGCTGCTGACGGGCGGCGTCGGGGCGCTCGCCGTCCGCTTGCGCGGACCGGGGCGCCTGGGCAGCGGCGGCGCGATCGTCGGCGGCCACCGGCTGGGGAGCCGGCTGAGCCACGGGAGCCGCGCCGGGCTGCGCCGCCGCCACGGGCACCGGCACGGGGGCGCGGCGGTCGCGTATCGGAGCGGCCGGCGCTTCGTCGTCGCCCCAGGCATTGCCCCAGCCACCCACTTCGGGCCAGGACTGGCCGAACACCGTTTCCACCCCGGTGGGCGCCGGGGGCAGAGTCTGGCCGGAGGCGGGGCGGCCGGGTGCTGCCTCGTCGACCCAGGCCTGGCCCCAGCCGCCACTTTCCGGCCAGTGCTCGCCGAACAGGGTCTCGGCCCGCACTGTTCCGGCAGACAGGGCCGTGGCGGCAAGCGTGGCAACCAGGAGGCGGGGGGGACGGGGCACGGGATGGGCTCTCGCTCTCGCTCAGGTCTCGACGGGACGGTTGACGGCCGGCGCCCGGGAACGTCGGCGCGGCGGATTCAACAACACCCAGATGCCGGCACAGACCGGTAACAGGGCATTCAGGTACATTAGCGGCAGGAAGGCAAGTCTGGAGGTGGTCAGATTGGACGCTCCCAGCGCGGCGGCCTGGGTGGCGATCATCAGCCCCACCGCCAGCATCACGTGCGCGCCCTGGCCGCGCCGACTGAATGAGGCCGTCAGCAGCACGGCAAGCGCGATCAGGGTATAGCCGAGATTGTAGAGCGGCGAGGTCACCCGTTGGTGCAACTCGACCTTGAAGCGGCGGTATTCGCTGCTGCCGACCTCCCGCTCATCGACACTTATCAATTCGCCGATGCTGCGCTCGCGGGCATCGCGGAAGCGGTCGGCCTTGGTGCCGGAGGCGGTGGCGAAATCCACGGTGTAGCTGTCGAAATAGAGCAGCGAGAACTTGCCGGTGCCCGGCGTGACCTCCTGGCGATTGCCGTTGGCCATCAGCACGCGGGGGCCGGCATCGGTGTAGACCAGGGCGCCGCGCTCGGCCATCAGGGTCACCGCCTTGGTGGGGTTGCGGCGGTCGTGGACCAGCAGGCCCATCAGTTCGCCGCTGGCGCTGCGCGAGCGCACATAGATGGTCAGGCCTTCGCCGAACTTGTTGAAGGTGCCTTCCTGCAGCAACACGTTGGTGAGGTCGTTGCGGACCGTCCACTGGATCTCGCGGAACGAGCGCACCGTGTTGGGTATGATCCAGGTCGTCAACATGAAGCCCAGCACCGTCGCTGCCAAGGCCAGGATGAGGGCCGGCCGGCCCAGCGCCCAATGGCTCAAACCCGCCGCGCGCAATACCACCAGTTCGCGGTCGGCATTGAGTTTGTTGTAGGTGAAAAGCACCACAGCGAAAAGGGAAATCGGAATGATCACCACCAGGAAGGTCGGCATCAGCAGCATGGTCAACGTCAGGAAGCCGATGATCGAGAGTCCCTTGTTGACGATCATTTCGATGAAGCGCAGCGACTGGGTCAGCCACAGCACAAGCGTCAGCGCAATGGAGACGAGTAGCATCCCCACTGTCAGCTGGCGCAAAATGTAGCGTGTGATCCCGTTCATTGCGGCCGGATTATAGCCATCCATTATGCCCGGCGGCAACCTCCCTCCCCCGTTGGGGCGGGGAGGGTTCAGAACCAGTCGTCGCGGAAGGCCTGGATGCTGCCGGAACCGGCCTGGACGGCGGCCAGCAGCGCTCCCGTCTTCGGCAACAGCGCCTCGGCGAAGAAGCGGGCGGTGGCGATCTTGGCGGGCAGGAACGGGTCATCGGCGCCGTCCGCCATGCGCCGGTGTGCCGCCAGCGCCAGCCGGGCCATCATCCAGCCGCCGCAGGTGATGCCCACCAGTTCGAGGAAGGGCGAGGCCGCGGCGCCGGCCAGTGCCGCGTCGCCACCGTGGCCGGCGTGAATGAAATCGGCGGCCCGCGTGGCGGCCGATACCGCTTGCTCCAGGGCGTGCCGGATCACGGTGCAGGATTCGCTCCCGGCCGCCGCCAGCTCGGCGTCGAGGGTGCGGATCTCATTCAACAGGTCGCGGAAGGCGGCGCCGCCATCGCGCAGCAGCTTGCGATTGACCAGGTCCATGGCCTGGATGCCGTTGGTCCCCTCGTAGATGGCGGTGATGCGGGCGTCGCGCAGGTGTTGAGCGACCCCCGACTCCTCGATGTAGCCCATGCCGCCGAACACCTGTATGGCCATGTCGGCGACCTGGATGCCCGAGGCGGTGCCCCAGGCCTTGACCACCGGGGTCAGCAGCTCGACGCGGGCATGGGTGTGCGCGCGCAGGTCGGCGTCGGGATGGCGCTTGGAGATGTCGATGCGCGATGCGGTGTAGTAGGCCAGCGCCCGCGTCGCCTCCACCAGCGCCCGCGAGGTCAGCAGGGTGCGCCGCACGTCGGGATGGTTGATGATGGCCACGTGCTGGACCCGCTCGCGGGCGTAGGCGACGGCCTTCTGGTAGGCGCGCTCGCCCACCGCGATGCCTTCGAGGCCCACCGCCAGGCGAGCGTTGTTCATCATGGTGAACATCAGGGTGAGGCCCTGGTTCTCCTTGCCCAGCAGCCAGCCCACCGCGCCCTCGTCCTCGCCGAAGGCCATGACGCAGGTGGGACTGCCGTGGATGCCCAGCTTCTCCTCGATCTTGATGCACTTGACGTCGTTGCGCCGGCCCAGCGAGCCGTCGGGGTTGACGAGGTATTTCGGCACCGCGAACAGCGAGATGCCCTTCACTCCGGTCGGCGCGTCGGGGACGCGGGCCAGCACCAGATGGATGATGTTGCTCGGCGCGTCGTGCTCGCCGCCGGTGATGAAGATCTTCTGGCCACGAATGCGCCAGCGGTCGCCGTCGGGCTCGGCCTTGGAGCGAAGCGCGCCGACGTCGGAACCGGCCGCGGGCTCGGTGAGGTTCATGGTGCCGGTCCACTCGCCCGACACCAGCTTGTCGAGGAACATCGCCTTGATCGCGGGCGTCGCGTGCTCGTTCAGGCACTCCACCGCACCCTGGGTCAGCATGGGGATCAGGCCGAACGACATATTGGCGGCGTGCCAGATTTCCTGCACCGCCGTCGCCACCAGCCAGGGCAGCCCCTGGCCGCCGTGGTCGGGATTGAACGGCACCGCGTTCCAGCCGCCGTCGACGAATTGGCGATAGGCGGCGGCAAAGCCGTTGGGCAGGGTGACGCGGCCGTTGTCGAGGTGGCAGCCCTCGCGGTCGCCGATGGCGTTCAGCGGTGCCAGCACCTCGGCCCCGAACCGTCCGGCCTCGGCCAGCACGGCGGTGACCAGATCGGGCGTCGCTTCCTCGTAGTCGGGCAGGGAGGAGACCCGGGCAAGCTCACCCGCTTCCTCGATGGCGAACAGCATGTCGACGACGGGCGGCGTGAAGACGGGCATGGGGGCGTTCCTCGGCGATTCTTTTTTGTGCCGCCAAGTGAAGGACGTTGCGGGGATGGCGTCAAGCCCACCTGAACTTACGGCACTACCTTGCCCGGATTCATCAGCCCCCGGGGGTCGAGGGCCGTCTTGATGCGGCGCATCAGGTCGATGTCCACCGCGTCCTTGTAGTGGGCCAGTTCACCCCGCTTGAGCCGGCCGATGCCGTGTTCGGCCGAGATGCTGCCTTCCATCGCGACGACAATGTCGTGGACCACCCGGTTGAGCCGTTCCCATTCCGCCAGGAAGGTCTGCTTGTCGGCACCGTGGGGCTGGGTCAGGTTGAAGTGGATGTTGCCGTCGCCGAGGTGGCCGAACGCCACCACCCGCACTCCCGGAAGCGCCGCCTCGACCGCTGCGGTGGCGCGGGCGATCAGTTCGGGGACGCGTGACACCGCCACCGCCACGTCGTGCTTGATACTGCCGCCTTCCTTCTTCTGCGCCTCAGGGACGCCTTCGCGGATGCGCCACAGGCTTTTGCGCTGTTCGCCACTCTCGGCCAGCACCGCATCGATGGCGAGTCCTTCGTCGAGGGCTTCGGCCAGTACGCCTTCCAGTGCCTCGCGCAGGCCACCGGGGCGGGACGACGACAGTTCCACCAGCAGGTACCACGGGTGGGGCCTGGCGAAGGGATCGCGTACGCCGGGGACATGCTTCAGTCCAAGCTCCAACCCGATGCGCGGCACCAGCTCGCAGGCGGTGACGGCGTCGCCACTGGCCCGGCGGGTCCGCGCCAGGATCACCACGGCGGCCTCGGGCTCGGCGATGGCCACCAGGGCGGTCTGCACCTCCTGCGGGCGGGGGAACAGCTTGAGGACGCAGGCGGTGACGATGCCCAGGGTGCCCTCGGCGCCGATGAACAGCTGCTTCAGGTCGTAGCCGGCGTTGTCCTTGCGCAGCCGCTTCAGCCCGTTCCACACCCGGCCGTCGGGCAGCACCACTTCGAGGCCGAGCACCAGATCGCGGGTGTTGCCGTAGCGCAGCACGTTGACGCCGCCGGCATTGGTGGAAAGATTGCCGCCGATGCGGCAACTGCCCTCGGCCCCCAGGCTGAGCGGAAACAGGCAGCCGGCCCCGGCGGCCGCCTCCTGCACCGTCGCCAGGACGCAGCCGGCCTCGGCGGTCAGGGTGAAGTCGATGGCGTCCACATCACGGATGCGGTTCAGCCGCTCGGTGGAGACCACCACCGCCCCCGCCGCCGGCACGCCGCCGCCGCACAGGCCGGTATTGCCGCCCTGGGGCACCACGGCGACTCCCTCCGCGGCCAGCAGGCGCACCACCGCCGCCACCTCGGCGGTCGAGCCGGGCCGCGCCACCGCCAGGGCGGCGCCGTGGAACAGGCCGCGCTCCTCCGAGAGATAGGGGGCGAGGTCGGCCGCCTCGGTCAGCAGGTTGCCGGCGCCGACGATGGCGGCCAGACGTTCGGTGATGCTCATGGCTGGTGCTTCGGGGGCTGGTGCTTCGGGGGCTGGAGCCTCGGGGCGGCGGCGCGGCGCAGGCGGTCGTTGATGGCGAGGCCGAGGCCGTGTTCGGGGATCGGACGCACCGCGATGCCGCTGAAGCCGGGGCGGTCCAGCGCCCGCAGCATGGCGAACAGGTTGGCGGCGGCCTCGGCCACGTCGCCGGAGGGGGACAGGTTGAGCTCGGCGGCGCCCGGCCCGAAGCCCAGCAGCGCCTCGCCGGGATGTGGTTCCTCGGCGTCGAGCCGCACCGGCAGCCCGGGGGCGTAATGGCTTTCCAGCTGGCCGGGGGATTTGGGGGCGGTGGGGTTCTCTGTCCGCAGCAGGGGGCCCAGCTCGCGCTCCAGCTCCTCCAGCGGGATTCCGCCGGGGCGCAGCAGGGCGGGGTGGTCGCCGGAGAGATCGAGCACGGTGGACTCCACCCCCACCCGACAGGGGCCGCCGTCCAGCACCAGGGCGGCGAGGTCCGCGTCGACATGTTCGGCCCGCGTCGGACTGACCCCGCCGGAGCGGTTGGCCGAGGGAGCGGCCAGGGGGCGTCCTGCCGCCTCGATCAGGGCGCGGGCGATGGCGTGGTCGGGCAGGCGGATGGCGATGGTGTCGAGCCCGGCGCTGGCCAGCAGCGATACCGGCGAGCCGGGCCGCCTCGGCAGCACCAGGGTCAGCGGCCCCGGCCAGAACCGCGCCATCAGCCGCCGCGCCCGCGGGTCGACCACCACCAGGTCCTCGGCCTGTTCGACCCGGGCGACATGGACGATCAGCGGGTTGAAGGTCGGCCGGCCCTTGGCGGCGAAGATGGCGGCCACGGCGTGGTCGTTGGTGGCGTCGCCGCCCAGCCCGTAGACCGTCTCGGTGGGAAACGCCACCAGCTGTCCCGCGGCCAGCAGGCGTCCGGCCTCGGTGATGGTGGCGGTGTCGATGCTCACGGCGTGGCGCCTTGCAACCGGGTCCACAACGCCAGCGGCGTCGCCGGCATGTCGAGGTGGCGGAGATGGAGCGCGTCGCACAAGGCGTTGATCACCGCCGGTGCGGCACCGATGGTGCCGGCCTCGCCGGCGCCCTTGATCCCCAGCGGGTGGGCGCGGCAGGGGATCTCCACCGTGGTGAAGTCGATGGGCGGGATATGCGTGGCGCGCGGCAGGGCGTAATCCACCAGGCTGGCGGTCAGCGGCTGGGCGGTGTCGGTGTCGTAGCGGGCGTGCTCCAGTAGCGCCTGGCCGATGCCTTGCACCGCGCCGCCGACGATCTGGCCCTTCAGCAGCAGTGGATTGAGCACCACGCCGACATCGTCGACGATGGTGTAGCGCAGGATCTCGGGCTCGCCGGTGTCGGGATCGACCTCGACCTCGCAGACGTGGCAGCCATTGGGGAAGGTGTTGGCCTTGGGCTTGAAGCGCAACGACGAACTCAGCGGCCCGCAATCCTTCACCACCTCGGAGAAGTCGACCGAACGGGCTCCGGCGGTGAAGCGGCCGGCGGCGAAGGCGACCTCGCCGTCCTCGGCCTGCAACAGGCGGGCGGCGGTGGGCCTGGCGGCGGCGATGATGGCGTCCAGCGCCTGGGCGATGGCGCCGCCCTGCTGGCTCAGCGAGCGCGAGCCGCCGGTGCCGCCGCCGCTGGCGATGCGGTCGCTGTCGCCCTGGAGGAAGCGCACCTTGTCGAGGGCGAGGCCCAATTCGGCCGCCACCATCTGGGGGAAGGCGGTCTCGTGGCCCTGGCCGGTGGACTGGGTGCCCACCACCAGCAGGGCGCCACCCTCGGGGGTGATGGCGAGTTCGACATCCTCGCCGCTGGTGCCGCCGCAGACCTCGATATAATAAGCCAGCCCGATGCCGCGCAGGCGCCGCCGCGCCGCCGCCTCGGCCCGGCGGGCGGGGAAGCCGGCCCAGTCGGCGCGGGCCAGGGCCGCATCCATCACCCGGGCGAACTCGCCGGAATCATAGGTCTTGCCGCCGATGGTGCGGAACGGCATCGCCTCGGGCGGGATGAAGTTCAGCCGGCGTAGCGCCTCGGGCGCCATGCCAAGGTCGTGGGCGGCGACATCCACCAGCCGCTCGATCAGGTAGCTGGCCTCGGGCCGGCCGGCGCCGCGATAGGCATCCACCGGGGTGGTGTTGGTGTAGACGCCCGTGACCCGGGCGTGGAAGGCGCCGATGGCGTAGACGCCCGGCAGCATGGCGGTGCCGGCGAAGCTGGGCACGAAGGCGCCATAGTGCGAGGCATAGGCGCCGAGATTGGCGGTGGTCTCCACCTGGAGGGCGAGGAAACGGCCATCGGCGTCCAGCGCCAGCCGGGCATGGCTGACATGGTCGCGGCCGTGGGTGTCCGAGAGAAAGCTCTCGCTGCGGTCGGCGGTCCACTTCACCGGGCGGCCCAGTCGGCGGGCCGCCACCAGCGCCATGGCCTCCTCGGGGAAGGGGCTGATCTTGAGGCCGAAGCCGCCCCCCACGTCGGGGGTGATGACCTGCAATCGGTCGTGGCCGAGGCCGAGCACGCGGCACAGACCGTCGCGGACTTCGTGAACCCCCTGGCTGCCGGCGACCAGTTCCAGCCGCCCCCCCTCCAGCGGGCGGGCGAGGCAGCCGCGCGGCTCCAGGGCGGTGGGGGCGAGGCGATTGTTGACCAGATCCAGCTCGACCACCCGGGCGGCGGCGGCGAAAGCGGCGGCCACGGCGGCGGCGTCACCCATTTCCCAGTCGAAGGCGGTCTCACCGGCGGCGGTGGCGCCGATGGTGGGCAGCGGCGCCGCGTCCACCGTCGCCAGTTCGGCGGCGTCGCGGGCCTGCTCCAGGGTCTCGGCCACCACGAAGGCGACGGCCTCGCCGACATAGCGCACGCGGCCATAGGCCAGCACCGGGCGCAGGCGCGGCGTCGAGGTCGAGCCATCACGGTTCTTGGGCATGAAGTCGCAGGGCAGGCTGCCCAAATCGTCGGCCCCGGTGAGGACCAGCAGCACGCCGGGAGCGGCGCGGGCGGCCGCCACGTCGAGGCGGATGTCGGCATGGGCCTCCAGCGAGCGCACCACCACGGCATGGGCCTGTCCGGGCAGGCTGATGTCATCGGTGAAACGGCCGCTTCCGGTGAGGAAGCGGCGGTCCTCGACGCGCGTGAACGATTGGCCGAGGCCGAAGCGGGGCATGTCTCAGGCGACCTTGCGGGCGTGCGCGATTTCCTTCGGCGCGACGGGGCGGACAGATCGGTCGGCCACCGTCACCACCGACACGGTTTCGCCGGCCAGGGTGAGGAATTCCACCTCGAATCCAGCGCCTTCACCATGGACCATGACCACCCATCCGACATCGCCGGCTTCCAGGCCCTCGTCGGGCAGGTTCTCGGTCAGGACGACGGGGTCCAGTTCCTTGATCATCCCTTGTCTCCTTGCGCCGGATAGGCGGTCACCAATCGGGGGTGAAGTTCGCCCTGGGAGACGAACCACACCGTTCGGGCCCAGGGGGAAGCCTCCCGAGGAACGCGCAGCCCACCCTCCACAATATACTTTGTCCCGAATTCGGTTTCGACCGCCGCCGCGATGGTGCCCTGTTGTGCCAAGTCGATCAATGCATCCTTCAACACCTGCCACGAAGATGGGCTGAAGCCATGACGAATGAAGAAGGTGGCCTTGCTGCGTCCGGCGGGATGGGTCTCGGCGAGCAGATAGAGAAGAATTTTTTCCATGGCGACAGTGGCCAGAGGAGCGTTCGGCATGGTCGCCACTACCAACCCGTCCACCAGCCGCAGCAATTCCCGGCGGTCGTCGGCGATCTCGGCGCGGAATTCGTCGACCCAGCGCGTCACTGGAGTTCCACCGCCTGGAAGCGGCTGGCCGTGAAGCCGGTGGACCAGTGGCCCGGGGGCATGCCCGCCTTGGCCTTGAGGTGTTCGAGGAAGGCGCGCTTGTCGGGCAGTTGCTCCCATACCGAGGGCAGGAACAGGGCGCGCCGGCCGCCATCCTCGATGATCAGGCCGTCGATGCGGGGGCGGAGCTGGTCCAGCAGGTCGGCCTCGGCGGTGAAGCTCATGGCCACGGGCGGCGTCAGCACCGAGACCGACAGGCTGAGCGCCGCCAACTCGGCGGCGGTGACCGGCGGGAAGCGGGGATCGTTCAGCGCCGCCTTGCGGGCGTTGTCGGCGATATCCTCGGCCAGCGGTCGCCAGGCGGTGACCGAGCCGATGCAGCCGCGCAGATTGCCGTTCTTCTTCAGGGTGACGAACACCGCTCCCGGTTGCCGCAGCCGGGCCGGCGCATTGGGGCCGAGTCCCACCTTGGGCGGCTGGCCGGTCTCGACCGCCAGACGCAGGGCACGCCACGCCAGATCGGTCAGGGTGGGGCCGAGGGCGCGGATCCCGGACTCCTCGTCGCCCTCGAACAGCGCCCAGGCGCCGTAGCCCACCACGCGGTCGCGGCTGCCGGCGGTGTCGCCGGAATTGCGCACGTCGAGGGTAGTGATGGCCATGCCGCGCCGTTTGGCCGCCACCAGCAGCCCCCCCACCGGCACCCGGCCACAGGCGCTGTCGCGTCCCAGGGCTGGCTCCAGGTGCTCGATGGCGGCGACGGTGGCGGCGTCGAGGGTGCGGCAGGCCTCGTAGCCCAGGAAATGCGACAGGTCGGTGGAGACCACGATCAGCGTCTCCGGCCCGCCCCACACCGCCTCGATCACCGCAGCGACCTCGCCGGCCGAGGCATCGCCCACCACGATGGGCAGCAGGGTGAACTCGCCCAGTACCGCCTGAAGGAAGGGAACGTGCACCTCCAGCGAATGTTCCTGGGCGTGGGCGGCGTCGAGTTGCGCCACCAGGCCACGGGCCAGCAGCCCGGCCGCCGCCTCGCGGTCGATGGCCACCGGTCCCAGCGGCGAAGCCCAGGCCGTCGCCGTGCCCACCGCCAGGCCGCGGAAGGCGACCCGGTGCGAGGGGCCGAGCAGCACCACCCGCGAGATGCTCGCCGCCGCCGGCTGCACCCGCACATAGGCGCTGGCCGCCACCGGGCCGGAATAGAGGTAGCCGGCATGGGGGGCGATGATGGCCTTGGGCGCCGGCCCTGCGAGTGCTGCGGCGCGCGCCTGCCCGAGGAAAAGGTCGAGTTGGGCTTTCAGTTCCGCCGGGTCGGCGGGATAGAACATCCCGGCCACGGCGGTGGGGCGGATGGCGGTCATGGCGGCGGCCTCGAAGCTCTGTACCTCCCTATAGGTAAGACCCGCGCGGGTGCCCATGTAAAGGGTTAGGCCAGGTCGAGGGAGGAGGGGCGGTCATGCCCCGGTTGAACGGCACCGGCCGGAGGTCTAGGCTCTTGCCATGCAGGTCGAAGGCTCGCAATTCCCGGGGAGGCACTGGCATCGGTTGGAGGACGGCCGCATCCAGTGCGACGTCTGCCCGCGCTTCTGCAAGCTGGGCGACGGCCAGCGCGGCTTGTGCTTCGTGCGGGCGCGCTCCGGCGAGCAGATGGTGCTGACCACCTACGGCCGCTCGTCGGGGTTCTGCGTCGATCCCATCGAGAAGAAGCCGCTGAACCACTTCCTGCCCGGCACGCCGGTCCTGTCATTCGGCACGGCGGGCTGCAACCTGACCTGCAAGTTCTGCCAGAACTGGGACATCTCGAAGGCGCGCGAGGTCGACCGACTCAACGACTTCGCCGCTCCCGACGACATCGCCCGCGCCGCCGTGCAGCTGGGCTGCCGTTCGGTGGCCTTCACCTATAACGATCCGGTCATCTTTCTGGAGTATGCCATCGACGTCGCCAAGGCCTGCCGGGCGCGGGGGCTGAAGACGGTGGCGGTCACCGCCGGCTATATGGCGCCGGAGGCCCGCGAAGAATTCTACGCCCATATGGACGCGGCCAATGTCGACCTGAAGGCATTCACCGAGGACTTCTATCACCGGCTGTGCGGCGGGCATCTGGAGGCCGTGCTGGACACCCTGAAATACCTCAAGCATCACACGAGTACATGGTTCGAAATCACGACTTTGATCATTCCGGGAGAGAACGATTCCGCCGCCGAAATCGATGCACTCAGCCGGTGGGTGGTCGAATCTCTCGGCCCCGACGTGCCGTTGCATTTTTCTGCCTTCCACCCCGACTGGAAGATGCGCGAAAAGCCCCCCACGGCATCTTCGACACTTGTCTCCGCCCGGTCCATCGCCAAGGCCAACGGGGTGAGGCATGTCTATACCGGCAACGTCCACGATGCCAACGGCGGCAGCACCTGGTGCCACGCCTGCGGGGACCTTGTCATCGGCCGCGACTGGTATGAACTGACGGCGTGGAACCTGACGCCCGAGGGAGGCTGCCGCACGTGCGGCGCCCGGCCCGCCGGGCTGTTCGAGGCCCGGCCCGGCACCTGGGGCCGCAAGCGTCAGCCGGTGCGGCTGATGATCTGATGCCTTGATCGCTCCGCGAGATGCCGGCGAACGAGTCAGTCAATCCACCCCCCACTCGTCGCCATTCCGCACGAAGCTCTCGCCCTGGCTGAGTTGCAGGGCGTGACGGACGGCTTCCTCGCAGTCCTCGACGAAGGCCCGCACGGCGCTCCGCACGCAGTCGTCGGGGGCGCGCTTGAGTCGGGCCGCCGCCATGCGCAAGCGCGATTCCAGTTCTCCGTCCAGCTCGATGCGCAGCATTGCGAGGCCTCCTTCCGTCAATTCACTTGATTCTTTATCCGATACGGGGAAGAACCGCGCCCATGAATGCGCTCACCGACCAGCTTGCGCTCCGGCGCACCTTCGCCATCATCTCGCACCCCGACGCCGGCAAGACGACGCTGACCGAGAAGCTGTTGCTGTTCGGCGGCGCCATCCAGCAGGCCGGCGCGGTGCGCGCCCGCGGCGAGCAGCGCCGCACCCGCTCGGACTGGATGGCCATCGAGAAGGAACGCGGCATCTCGGTGTCGTCGGCGGTGATGACCTTCGAGCATGAGGGGCTGACCTTCAACCTGCTCGACACTCCCGGCCACGAGGACTTCTCCGAGGACACCTACCGCACCCTGACCGCAGTCGACTCGGCGGTGATGGTGCTCGACGCCGCCAAGGGCATCGAGACCCAGACCCGCAAGCTGTTCGAAGTTTGCCGCCTGCGCGACATGCCCATCACCACCTTCATCAACAAGGTGGACCGCGAGGGCCGCGAAACCTTCGACCTGCTGGACGAGATCGAGAAGACCCTGGCGCTCGACGTCACGCCGGTGACCTGGCCCATCGGCATGGGTCGCGACCTCAAGGGCGTGTTCGACCTGATCCGCAACCGGATCATCCTGTTCGATCCCGGTCGCGGCGACCACATCGCCGAGATTTCCGTCGACGCCGAGCTCGACTCCGACCTGCTGGACAAGGCGGTAGGGGCCGCCGCCGCCGACAAGCTGCGCGAGGAGATCGAGCTGGTGCGCGGCGCCTGTCCCGAGTTCGACCTGGAGTCCTATCTGGCCGGGCACCTGACGCCGGTCTATTTCGGCAGCGCCCTGAAGACCTTCGGCGTGCAGGAACTGCTGCGCGGCGTCGGCCGGGTGGCGCCGACGCCGCTGGCCCGCAAGGCTGCCAGCCGCGTCGTCGATCCCCACGAGGAGAAAGTCACCGGCTTCGTCTTCAAGGTCCAGGCCAACATGGACCCCAACCACCGCGACCGCATCGCCTTCACCCGGTTGTGCTCAGGGCAGTTCCGCCGTGGCATGAAGCTGAAGCATGTGCGCACCGGCAAGGTGATGGCGGTCTACAACCCGGTGTTCTTCCTCGCCCGCGACCGCGAGCTGGCGGAAGAGGCCTTTCCCGGCGACATCCTCGGCATCCCCAACCACGGCCAGTTGCGCATCGGCGACACCCTGTCGGAAAGCGAGGATCTCAACTTCCTCGGCATCCCCACCTTCGCGCCCGAAGTGCTGCGCCGGGTGCGGCTGGATGATCCCATGAAGGCCAAGCAGCTCAGGAAGGCCATCGAGGATCTGGCCGAGGAAGGCGTCAGCCAGGTGTTCAAACCGCTGGATGGCTCGACCTGGATCGTCGGCGTGGTGGGGCCGCTGCAGTTCGACGTGCTGACCACCCGCATCGAGAGCGAGTACAATATCAAGGCCGGCTTCGAGGACGCGCCCTTCGTCACCGCCCGCTGGGTGGCCGCCGACGACGAGGCCGAGCTGAAGCGCTTCATGGACTCCAACAAGACCAACATGGCCGAGGACCGCGACGGTGCCCTGGTCTATCTCGCCCGCAATTCGTGGCAGTTGGGTCGCGCCGAGCAGGACTTCCCCAAGATCCGCTTCACCGCCATCCGCGAGCAGCACTGATACCAAGCCTTGATGAACCAGAGTCATCGAGGCTTGGTCGGCCGCGACTGCGGCCGCGCGCCTCGTGGCGCGGCAGCCAAGGGATTCGGAGAATCCCGCCCGGCGCCTGAGGGCTTCGCTGATCGGTTACGATCCGCGAGATAGGGGATGAGGCGGGACGCCCACGCGCCAGATTCTACCGCTCCACCGGGCGGTTCTCGGCCAGCCAGGACCGCATGCCCCGTTCCACGTTATAGACGCGGGCGTAGCCCAGTTGGCGGGTCAGGGCGTCGGCGGTCACCTTGGTGCGGTTGCCCGAGCGGCAGATCAGCGCCACCTCGTCGCCGGGCTTGGCCACCGCCGCCAGGCGGGCGGTGAAGTCGGGCACCGGGCGGCCGCTGTCGTCGAAGGCGGTGATGCGGTGCGCTCCCTTGACGGTGCCGGTTTCCTTCCACTCGCCGGGGGTGCGGATGTCGATCACCGCCACGCCGCGATCCATCAGCGCCTGCAAAGCGGCGCTGTCGACGTTGGAATAGGTCGCTTGGGCCAGGGCGGGCGCCGCGCCCAGCAACAGACCGAACAGAAGCATGGCCGTACGCATGCGGGTCACTCCAAGACTGCACTGTTCACATGGGGGAGAGGGGAGGCCTACTCAACCCCCACCAGGCTACGGGCGAAGGCTTCGGCCTCGAAGGGGCGCAGGTCGTCGGCCGTTTCGCCGACCCCGATGGCGTGCACCGGCAGCTTGAACTTCTCGGCCAGCGCCACCAGCACGCCGCCGCGCGCCGTGCCGTCCAGCTTGGTCAGCACCAGGCCGGTGACGCCGATCATGTCCTGGAAGATCTCCACCTGACTGTGGGCGTTCTGGCCGACGGTGGCGTCGAGCACCAGCAGGACGTCGTGCGGCGCGGTTTCGTCGTTCTTCTTGATGGAGCGCACCACCTTCTGCAACTCGGCCATCAGGTCGGTCTTGTTCTGCAGCCGGCCGGCGGTGTCGATGAACAGCAGGTCGTCGCCACGCCGCGCCGACTCTACCATGGCGTCGAACACCAGCCCGGCGGCGTCGGAGCCGGTCTCGCGGGCGATCACCGGGCAGCCGGTGCGCTCGCCCCACACCTTCAACTGCTCGACGGCGGCGGCACGGAAGGTATCGCCGGCCGCCAGGGTCACCGCCAGCCCGTCCTCGTGGAAGCGCTTGGCCAGCTTGCCGATGGTGGTGGTCTTGCCCGAGCCGTTGACGCCCACCACCAGCACCACATGCGGCTTGCGGCCGGAGTCGGGTGCCAGGGGACGGGCGAGGGGAGCCAGGATCTCGGCGATCTCCTCGGCCAGGGCGGCGCGGATTTCCTCCGGCCCGACATCCTGGCCGAACCGGCTCTTGGCCAGCCGCTTGGTGACGCGTCCGGCGGTGGCGACGCCGAGGTCGGCGGTGATCAGCAGCTCCTCCAGCTCTTCCAGCGCCGCGTCGTCGAGCTTGCGCTTGGTGAACAGGTCGCCGATGCCCTGCGACAGCTTGCCCGAGGATTTCGACAGCCCCGACTTGAGGCGGTCGAACCAGCCCTCGGTCGGCACTTCGGGTTCGGGTGCCGGTTCATTCTTGCCACCGAACAGGCCGAAGAATTTTTTGCTCATGGTTCTTGCCCCTCAAGCGCCGGGCGGGGCGCATCCGCGTCCCTTGGCTTTCCTGCGCTGCGCTCCGGCTCGCTCAACGCTCGCGCGCTCGCCTGCGGCTCGCTCATCATCTTTGCCCCTCAAGCGCCGGGCGGGGCGCATCCGCGTCCCTTGGCTTTCCTGCGCTGCGCTCCGGCTCGCTCAACGCTCGCGCGCTCGCCTGCGGCTCGCTCATGGTCTTTGCCCCTCAAGCCGGCCGTTCGCGACCCCGCCAATTCGTACCGTCATCAACTCTCCGGGGCGGCCGTTCGCCACCGTCACCGGCAGATAGTGCTCGCAAAAGCCCTCGCCATCGCCCTCCACCAGCACGTGGGCCTCGCGTCCGATGCGGGAGGCCAGAAAGGCCGCCATGGTCGCCTCGCCGCGAGTCCGAAGCACGGCGGCGCGCTCCTTGGCGACGGCGCCGTTGACCTGCGGCATGCGGGCCGCCGGGGTGCCGGGGCGTGGGCTGAACGGGAAGACGTGCAGGTGGCTGAAGCCGGCCTCGTCCACCAGGTCGAGGGACTGGCGGAACATGTCGTCGTCCTCGGTGGGGAAGCCGGCGATGAGGTCGGCACCCAATGCCACGTCACCGCGCAAGTCCCGCAGTCTCTCGGCCAGCCGCAGCACATCGTCGCGGCTGTGGCGGCGCTTCATGCGCTTCAGGACCATATCGTCGCCGGCCTGCACCGAGAGATGGAAATGCGGCATCAGCCGCGCCTCCTCGGCCACCGCCGCCAGCAGCACCGCGTCCACGCCCACCGGGTCGAGCGACGACAGCCGCAGCCGCGGCAACTCCGGCACCTCGGCCAGCAGGCGGCGCACCAGGGTTCCCAGGCCGGGCCGTTCCGGCAGGTCGCCGCCATAGGAGGTGATATCGACGCCGGTCAGCACCACCTCGTTGAAGCCCTGGGCCACCAGCTCGCGCACCTGCCCCACCACCCGCGCCACCGGCACCGAGCGGTTGGGGCCGCGGCCGAACGGGATGATGCAGAAGGTGCAGCGGTGATCGCAGCCCTGCTGCACCTCGACGAAGGCCCGCGCCCGTCCCTCGAAGCCCGACACCAGATGCGAGGCCACCTCGCGCACCTGCATGATGTCGGTGACGACGATACGGTCGGAAGCCGGGCGGTCGGAAGCCGGCGCCTGGAAGGCATCCGGCTGCATCTTGTCGACATTGCCCAGGACTTGGTCGACCTCGGCCATGGCGGCGAATTTTTCCGGGTGAACCTGGGCGGCGCAGCCGGTGACCACGATGCGGGCGTCGGGACGCTCGCGGCGGAGCTTGCGGATGGCCTGGCGGGCCTGGCGCTCGGCTTCGGCGGTGACGGCGCAGGTGTTGATGATCACCGTCTCGACCCCCGAGGCGGTGGCGGCGGCGTGCGCGCGCATCACTTCGGATTCATAGGCGTTGAGGCGGCAGCCGAAGGTCAGGATGTGCGGCTCGCTCATGGGAACAGCGAAGGATCGAACTCCCCCGCGAAGCTCATCGCCACCGGCCCGGTCATCAGCACGTGGTCGTCGGGCAGCCATTCGATGGCCAGCATGCCGCCATCCAGCACGATCTCGGCCTTGCGTCCGGTCAGACCGCGCCGCGCCGCCGCCACCAGCGTGGCGCAGGCGCCGGTGCCGCAGGCCATGGTGATGCCGGAGCCGCGTTCCCACACCCGCATGCGGATGCGCTCGCGCGACAGGACTTCCGCCACCTCGATATTGGCGCGCTCGGGGAACAGGGGGTGGTGTTCGAGCACCGGCCCCAACGCCGCCAAGTCGACCGCCTCGGCATCGTCGACGAAGAACACGGCGTGCGGATTGCCCATGCTGACGCCAACCGGATCGGACAGCGTGCCGACCGTGAGGTCCAGGTGCAGGGTATCGGCGGCACGGGCGAGCGGAATGTCGCGCCAGTCGAGCCGGGCGCGGCCCATATCCACCGCCACCAGGCTGGGGCCGCGGCTCTCGGCGTCGAGCAGGCCGGCCTTGGTCTCGATGACCACCCGGTCGCAGCCTCTCTCGCGCATCAGCATCCAGGCGACGCAGCGGCTGGCGTTGCCGCAGGCCCCGACTTCGGTGCCGTCGGCGTTGTAGATCAGCATGGCGGCGTCGGCGGTCGCGCTGGTGGGCGGTGCCACCACGATCAACTGGTCGCAGCCCACGCCGGTGCGACGGTCCGAGATGGCACGGATGCGCAACGGGCTGAGCGGAACGGCGCGCGCGCGGGCGTCGAGGACGACGAAATCGTTCCCCAGCCCGTGCATCTTGACGAAGGGGTGGCCATGATTGTTCATGGCTGGGTTATATGGGCGACGCGGGCCCCGAGTCCAGCGGCACGCACCTCAATCGGCCGTGCCACTGCACCGGTTTCAGCCGCCGACGCGCTGGGATCGTTTCCTCGCCGCCTCGGCCTCGGCGGCGCAATCCCGACACAGTTGCGCGGTGGGATTGGCCTGAATGCGTTCGGGCTCGATGCCCTCATGGCAGGCCTGACAGATCCCGGTCGATGGCGCCGTGTCCATCTTGGCCCGTGCCGCAAGCACGGCATCGGCGGTGAACTGCTCTGCCCTGTCGTTCGCGAGATCAGCTTCATCCATGGTCTCTCACCTTCTCCCCCTCACTGCGCTGCCAAGCCAGCCGGGGCTTCAGCCATTGATCGCGTCCTTCAACCCCTTGCCGGCGGTGAACTTGGCGGCCTTGGCGGCGGCGATGGTGATGGTCTTGCCGGTCTGCGGGTTGCGGCCTTCACGGGCGGCCCGGGCGCTGACGGAGAAGGCGCCGAAGCCCACCAGCCGCACATCCTCGCCGGACTTCAAGGCGGTGGTGATGGCGGAAAGGACGGCATCCGTGGCCTTGTCGGCGTCGACCTTGGTCAAGCCGGCGAGTTCGGCGACGCTGTTTACGAGATCGGTCTTGTTCATTGAAATTTCTCCCCCGAGAAAGTTGCGCATCAGGGTTGGCATAGGAAGGGCCGCTCGTCAATCCCGGCGCGTAGCTGATGAATACACCCAAATCTTATACAGCCCGATAGGGCGGTGTCATCCCGGTAATGCGGCTGCCCCGGCGCGGATCAGGCGAAGTGCGTCGGGGCCGGCATTGAACAGCAGGTCGACGACGGCCAGATGGCTGACGAACTCGCCGAACTGCTGCGGGTAGACCGGGTGGAGATAATCCTGGAACTGGATCTCGATGCCGGCCTCGGCGAACAGATCGCCTTGCAGATAGGAGATGGCGGCCATGCCCGACAGGTAGCGCGTGGCGCCGAAATGGCGGCAGATGTTGACGAGGCGGCTGCTGCGGTCGCCGCCGATGCCGAGCGCGGATGCCCGGTGGACCTCGCGGTCGAGACCGATCATGCCGCACAGGCGTAGCGAAAGCTCGATGTCCAGGTCGACCAGCCTCGACCACGGGCGGCACAGGACCTCCTCGATCCCGTCCATATAGCGGCCGAGGAACGGACTGCGGGCATAGAACTGCCGTAGCGATCGCAGATGCTTGACCGCCCACGGGCGGGATTGGTCGATCTCGACGTCCATGATGGCCTGGCCGGCCCGGCCCGACTGCCGCACCGGCACCGTCAGCCAGGTGGCCCCCATCGGCCCCTTGATGCGATTGCGATTGCGCCATCCGTTCTTGTCGAATTGAACGTCGTCGTAGAAGACGAACACGTCGCTTCGGTCGAACTGGTCGAAGAATCCCAGCCACGGCAGGTAGCTGGGCTGGAGGATGACGACCGTGGTCATGCGGTTGCGTCTCCGTCGCCAAGGACTTCGCCTTCGATCAGCGGACGGTCGGGAACCAGCCAGACGACCCCGGTGACGGTGCTGACCAGGCATCCCTGCGGCGTGGACAGCAGGACGGTGCCGGGAGCACCGCCCGCCTTGTGGGCCAGAAACCGAACCTCGCTGCCGTCGCGGCGGCGGGCCTTGGCCCAGTAGCCCGGCCCTCCGGCCCTTACCTGATTGATGATGGCGGCGGCCGGAGCGGCCCAGTCGACGGCACTGTCCGAGGCGCGACGACGGCGCCAATAGGGAAGCGCCGCCGGGGTCTGGCGGGCGGCCGGCTCCTCCCCTCGCGCCAGTGCGGCGGCCAGATCGCACAGCATGGTGGCGGCGACCGAGGCCAGACACGCGGCGACCTGCGGCAGCGAGGTCTCGGCGCCGAACTCCCATGCCTCCTGGGCGAGGATCTCGCCGTGGTCGATGGCGCTGGTCAGGCGATGGATGGTGACGCCCATCACGGCCTCACCCTTGGCGATCGCCCACTGGATGGCATGCCGGCCGCGATAGGCGGGAAGCAGCGATGGATGGGCGTTGAACGCCCTGGCCCCGAAATGGGCGAGAACCGTCGGCCCGATGATGCTGCCGTAACCGGAGCAGAACAGGGTGTCGCCGCAATCCGCCGCCCGCTCTTCATCGACGAGGCCGATCCCTTCGATCTCGGGCGCCGGTCCGGTCTGGTGATCCCACACCATGGCCGACAGGCAGCATGGTGCCATTGCGGCCAGCCTCTCGGCGGCGATGCGGCCGGCCTCGCCGCCGGCGAACAGCACGATGCCGGTCACGGGCCGCCTCCGCCGAGGACGGTGTCGCACCAGACCTGAAAGCACGCCAAATTCCAGATCTTGGCATCGCTGCCCGGTTCGGCCGCCAGATGGGCCGCAAGAACGGCGGCCACGCCCTCCGTCCTCAGGAACCCGTGCCGCCGGACCCGCTCGGGCGCCAGCAGCGCCTCCAGCCAGGGGCGCAGGGAGGTCCGCATCCAGGAATAGACCGGTTGAACGAAGCCTTCCTTGGGGCGGTCGAGGATCTCGCGAGGCAGCAGCGGCTCCATGGCGAGGCGGTGGACGTATTTGGTGATGCCATTGTGGATCTTCATCGAGCCGGGCAGGCGGTTGACGAAGTCGACGATGCGGTGGTCGAGAAAGGGAGAGCGGACCTCCACCGAATGCGCCATGGACAGCCGGTCCATGAATGGCAGCACCTGATTGGCGAGAAGCTCGCGCTGGTCCATCTCCAGCACGGCGTTGAGCGGGTCGAGGGCGGTGGCGCCGCGCTCCAGACCGTCGTAATAGGCCCGGGTGCCGTCCTGCCCGGCGGCCGCCAGGAAGGCCGGTGTCAGAAGCTGGCACTTTTCCGCGTCGTTGAAGACGGCAAGGCCCATCCGCCAATGCGCCTGCGACGGGTGCGCCAGCCGCGACAGGGTGGCGAAATCGAACGGCTGCAGCAGCGAACGGTCGGCATCGCTCAGGGCCTCCAGCGAGGTCGGCCGCAGGCGCAGGAAGTGGTGGATCGGCCATGCCAACCGATGAGCCAGGTAGCTGCCGAACAGTTCATCGGCACCGTCTCCCGACAGGGCGACCTTGATGTGGCGCTTCATGACGCTGGACAGGAAGAAGGTCGAAATGGTGCCCGAATAGGGCGCGTCGAAACTCGCCATGACCGCCGGCATGGCCTCGATGAAGTCGACCGGGCGGATGATGTGCTCGCGGTGCTCGGTTCCCAGGCGGCGGGCGACCTCGCGGGCCATGGCGATATCCTGCGCCTTGGCCGCCAGTTGCTCCCCCGGCCCGTCCTCGTAGCCGAGGCAGAAGGTCTGGATGGGCTTGTCGGTGTGGCGGGCCATCAGGGTGACGACCGCCGAGGAATCCACTCCGCCCGACAGATAGGCGCCATAGGCGGCGTCGCACCGCATGCGCAGCCGCACCGCATCGTCCAGCAGGCGCAGGATTTCGCGGGCGGCTTCGTCGGGGGTGATGTCGGGCAGAACCGGCGCGAAGGTGGGGCGCCAATAAGGCCGCACCGCCGTCCGGCCGTTCTCGCGGATCATCAGGTGGCCGGGCGGTAGTTGCCGTATGGCGGCCCAGGCGCTGCCCGGGGCGCCGACGTTCTTGAGCGAGAAGTAGTGATAGAGGCTGCCGTGGTCCACGTCGCGGGACACAGCCGGATGCGCCAGGATCGCCTTTTGCTCGCTGGCGAAGATCAGGGCCGTACCGGCCTCGGCATAGTAAAGCGGCTTCTTGCCGAGGCGGTCGCGGTAGAGCAGCAGCCGGCCGCGCCGGGAATCCCACAGGGCGACCGCGAACATGCCGTTGACACCGCCGGCTTCGGGCCAGTCGTCGCCGTATTCCTCATAGAGGTGGACTATGGTCTCGCTGTCGCTGTGGTGGGAGCGGAAGACGTGGCCACGCGATTGAAGCCGCTGACGCAGCTCGACGTGGTTGTAGATCTCGCCGTTGAAGACCGCGAGGACGGTCTGGTCCTCGTTGGCGACCGGCTGTTGCCCGGCATCCACGTCGACGATGGCCAGGCGCCGCATGGCCAGATGGCAAGGCGGGCGGTCGACATGGCCGTCATCATCGGGACCGCGGTGGACAAGGGTGGCATTCATCGCCTGAAGGGCGGGCGGGCCATCGCCCATATAGCCGCAGATCCCGCACATTCAGCCCCTCATGTCGGTCAGGGTTGCTCAGATTCCCGAGATGGCGACACTGCCGTGAGGCGGGGAATAGCGCTGCCGCAACTCGGCGACCACGGCGCTCCGGTCGTCGACGCTCGCCTGGTCGCGCGGCATTTCCAGCAGATAGACCCCCACCGCCCCCTCGGCGGCGCTCTCCCAGGCGGGGCGGTCGGGATGCGCCGCGAAGTCGATCCCGTCCTCGCCGCCGTCACCGCAGTCGAGGACGCGGAAGGTCGGGTTCCACGGCACCCCCTCCTTGCTGATGATGACGAAGACGACGGGGGGGCGCCGCTTGTTCAGTGCCGTGGTGGCCAGCGGATAGGGGCCGGAAAACAGGCGGCCGGAGATCTTGAGGCTCATTGCTCTTCCAGTCGGGCGGGCACGCCGGTCAGCTTGCGCTGACGTGCTTCCTCGGCATTGGCCACCACTTTCCAGTAGTTGTGATGCCACGAGCGATATTGCCAATCGGGGCAACCGGCGCACAGGGGAATATCCTTGCCCTTCCCCTTGAGATGCATCCCGCGGTACCACTCGAAGCCCGGCCCGTGCCAGATCTCGCTGATGTTCTGACTGTTGCAGTTGCCCATCTCGGTATTGGCCGAGATGTCGTAGCCGCACACCATGATATTGCCGCGCGTGTCGATGTTCAGGCGCTCGAACAGGAACGGGCAGGGTTCGACCTCGGTGTCGAGATAGGCGCCGGGATCGCCCGAACGGGCGCCGTCGAGATTGGTGTTGATGCCCCAGGTGAGGAACTTGCGCTTGATGACATAGTCGACGCCGATATCCTCGACCCAGAACCGCTCGACTTCGTCGATGTCGACGCCGGCCTGATGGACCGCCGACGCCACGATCTTGGTCGTGCTGTTGCCGGCCTTGCGCAACTGGATCATGCGGCGGACGTTGGTGAGCAGGGTGTCCCACTCCAGCCCGGCCCGCGCCACGGCATAGCCCTCCGCCGTCGAGGCATCGACGGAGAATTCGATCATGTCGATGCCGGCCTCGATCAGGGCGCGGCTGTTGTCGGCATCGAATTTCGAGCCGTTGGTGATCAGGCCGACGCGGCAGCCCCGGGCCTTGGCGTAGAGAAACAGCTCCACCGCCTCGGGATGCAGCATGGGTTCGCCGCCGCCCGAGATGCGCAGGAAGGCGCCATGCGGCCCCGATTCGTCGGCGATCTTGCGAAAGGTCTCGGCCGGCATGAAGGGCATGTCGGCATATTCCTTGCGGATGTCCGAATTCGTGTAGGGGCAATGCGGGCATTTGGCATTGCACGGAAACACGAAGGACAGCACCAGCATCATCGGGTAATCGGCCGCGTCCGATCGCATGGCATAGGTCTGGGGCGGCGGCGATGCCTTGGTCATCTCACTCATTCCTGAACCAGAACGGACGGGTGCCTTCGACGGTCGAGGTCTCGTACTGCGCCCCGGCCGTCTGCCAGTCACCGCACCGCCGGCAGACCTCGGGCATATCATCCCAGCGATGCTCCCGATGGGGACTCCGCACCTTGTCGCGCAGCAGGCGCCAGGCCTCGGCGATGGACATGTCGCTGGCGTTGCCGACGACGAAAAAGCCCTCGTAATCGACGGCGCAGGTGACCACCCGGCCGTCCTGATGGATTGCCATGGTGTTGTTGGCCCATGGGCAGGCGATGCGGAAATCGTGGCCGTGGATGATGGTCTCCGTCGCCACCGCCCCGGACGCGGTCCACTCCATCATCGGCCTGACCTTCACCTCGGCCCCCAGGGCCGACCAGTAGGCGCGGAAGTCTTCCACTTCATGGGCGTTGTCCGGCATCACCGAGAACTGCGCCGTGATGGTGGGATAGGTGATGCCGCGCTCCAGGCGGCGGCGGCAAAGCTCCTCCACCGCGGGATAGACCTTGTGCCATTTGGCCTTGCGGCGGATCTTCTCGAAACTGGCCTGCGACAGGCCGTCGAGGCTGAGGATGAACCGCCGCAGGGGCGAGGCCAGCACCCGCTCGATATTGTCCTTGGCGCCCAGCGCGGTGCCGTTGGAATTGAGCACCAGATTGCGGCAGCCCACCCTGGCCGCATGGCCGAGACGGTCCCACAGCTCGTTTCCCAGCAGCAGCGCCTCGCCATAGAAGGTCGGCCAGACCTCGCAGTCGGGGGAGGTGCGTCCGACCTCCTCCACCAGCTTGTCCCAGAGGGCGCGGGGCATGTGGGCGTGCGGCCGCTGTAGATCGCGGTGGGCGCAGTGGATGCAGGTCAGGTTGCACCACGAGGTGTTCTCGATGACCAACTGGGGCGGAAAAGGATGCTCGACCAGGTTCTTCTCGATTTCGAGAAGCTGCCGGCGCCGATCCTCGTCCTCAAGATGCTTCTGGAGCCGAGCAAATGACATGACAGCGACCTAAATACGAACCGAACCGGCTCGGCTCAATGGAATTCGACTTTTCCCGATTTCGTCTTGATGGGAATGCGACGCAGCCATATCTGCTTTTCCCACCACGGCCGGTTGTTCTGGAACCAGTCGATGGTGCTTCGCAGCCCCTCGCTCCACGGCACGATCGGCTTCCAGCCCAACCGGTCGAGGATCTTGGTGGAATCCCCGGTATGGCGGAACACCTGGCCCGGGCGATCGCCGATGAATTTGATCTTGGCGGGGTCGCAATCCATCTCCTCGACCATCGCCTGCGCAATCTCGGCGATGGACCGGTGTTCCCCGGACGCCAGATTGAACACGTCTCCGACCACCTTCTCGGAGGGCGCGTTGATGATGGCGTCGAGCGCCCGGCAGGTGTCGTCCACATGGATGAAATCGCGTGCGGCGGAACCGTCGCCGTGCACCGTGATGTCCTCGCCCAGGATGACGCTGGTGACGAAGCGTGGCACCACCTTTTCCAGGTGCTGGCGGGGGCCGTAGTTGTTGAACGGGCGCACGATCACCGCCGGCAGGCCGTAGGTCTTCCAATAGGAATACACCAAGCGGTCGGCACCGCATTTCGCGGCGGCGTAGGGGCTCATGGGGTTGAGGGGGTGATCCTCGTCCATGGCGGCATCCAAGGCCGTGCCGTAGACTTCCGACGTCGAGATGTGAAGGAACAGCTTTACCCGGTCGCCGGCCTTGACGATGGCGTTGGCAACCGTCTGGGTGCCGATGACGTCGGTGTGGAAGAACTGCATGTTGTCGAAGATCGACCGCGTGACATGGGTCTCGGCCGCGAAGTGCACCACCACGTCGGCATCCTCGACCAGCGAGTCCACCAGTTCGGCATTGCAGACATTGCCGTACCAGACGCGCAGCGTTCCGCACAGGTCCTCGTAGGCGCCGGGGGGCAGGTTGTCGATGGACCCGGCATAGGTGAAGGCATCCAGTACCGTGATCCGGTCTTCGGGAAACTTCTCCGTCCAATAGCGGACGAAATTCGAGCCGATAAAGCCGGCGCCACCAGTAACCAGCAGATTCATGAGCAGAATGCCGACCAGCCAGAGTAGAAAAATTGCCCGAGGGCTGTGTGGTTCGCAGCCGTCTTGGCAGCGCACTATAGGCGGCGATTCCAGGGAATTCAAGGGGTGCCTGGCTGTCCTGGACCTGCGAAGCCGGACCATTTGCGGACTGACTCCGTGTGTTCGAAGGGCCTTAAATCCGGTGATGTTGATTTTCATCGGCAGGCCGTGGTAGTGCTCCCCCCCATGGCGGTGCAAATGTGGCGCACCCGCAGCGCGGAGGTTTCAGCGTCCGTGCATTTGAGGATGACGTGCGCCCGAATGGCTCGGCAGAACAGCCTCTTACATCGCCCGGCGACCAATTGAAGGCGTCTTCATGAGCAGTCTGCTCGCCCAGGTTCGTCCAGTGTCGCTATTGCGCAGGGCGCTCAGTTCGAAGCCCTGGTACGTTGTTCTTTATGTGACGTCGCACTGCAATCAGCGCTGCAATATGTGTTTCCTTTGGCGAAGCTTGAACACCCTCAAGCGGAGCGAGGAATGGTCCCTGGAAGAGATCGAGCGCATGGCCGATCGTCTTCCCGATCTCTATCAACTGACCCTGACCGGGGGTGAGCCGACCCTCCGCCAGGACCTTGCCGACATCATCGAGATCTTCTACCGGCGGGCGGGGGTGCGGCGGATCACCATTCCCACCAACGGTTATTACCCCGACCGTATCGCCGCATTGGTGGACCGGGTGTCGGTGAGCTGTCCCGACCTCATCCTGTCCATCAACATGTCCATCGACGGGATCGGCGAAACCCATGACCGCATCCGCGGCGTTCCCGGCAGCTTCGCGCGCCTGCAGGAGAGCTACGGCGCCGTCCGCGACCGGCAGCGGGACAATCCTCGGCTGTTCCTCGCCACCGCCAGCGTCATCACCGTCAGCAACAGCCACGAGGTTCCGGCGCTGCTCGAATGGGTACGCGACAACATGAGCATTGCCGCGCACGGCCTGATGCTCGCCCGTGGCGAGGTCCGTTCCCCCGAGGGTGAGGCCGGCACCACCGACCTGTTCATCGAGAACATGCTGTTGCTCCGCCGCATGGCCAGGACCGATGCCCGGGTCGGCGAGGCGATCGTCGATCAGCTCACCCAGAGCCGGATCGACACCCTGCGGCAACAACGCATGGCCGACCCCTGCCTGGCCGGCAAGAAGCTGTTGATCATCGACGAGCGGGCTAATGTCCTGCCGTGCGAAATCCTCAAGGTCTTGGCCAGCCAGGGGCTGACCGACGCCCCGGAATTGGGCGACTTCAGTCTGGGCAACCTGCGGGAGTGGGACTTCGACCTGGATGGAATGCTCAACAGCCCGCGGGCCGGTGCGATTCGCGAATTCGTCGGCGACAACCGATGCTGGTGCACATTCGAATGCGCTCAGATCAATAATTTCGTTCTCAATCCACAAGCCTATTTCCGGACGTTGGCGAGAGTCGTGACGGGTCAGCCGGCCGTTGCGAGAGGACCGATCAGGAGTTCGACATGAAGGTGCTGTTTGTCGTGTCCGACCTGTTCTTCAGCGAGCCGCTCGGCGCGATGATCCTCAGTGCCGTATGCAAGGCGGCCGGGCACGTCACCCGCCTGTCCGTGTTGAAGGGCGGCGACATGGCGGCGGATCTCGACGCGTTCGAGCCCGACCTGCTGGCCTATAGCGCCATGACCCCCGACGAGCACCTGTTCGCCGACGCCGACCGGGTCGCCCAGGCCTGGGCGGCGCAGCGCGGCCGGCGACTGGTGCGGGTCATGGGCGGCCCCCATCCCACCTACTTCCCCGACGTGCTCACGAACTTCGGCCTGGATGCCATCTGCTGCGGCGACGGCGACCGCGCCATCCTGCGCATTCTCGACGCCCTGGCGGAGGGGCGCCCGTTGACGGGCATCCCCAATGTGGTCCCCGCCGGTGCCTCGGACTTCATCAAGGAGGTGGTCGAGGACATGGATTCGATTGCCTTCGCCGACCGAGACCTCCTCTACGACCGCGCCCCCGACATGCTCAAGCATGGCATCCGCTCGTTCATGACCCAGCGCGGCTGCCCGCACAAGTGCACCTACTGCTTCAACCACGCGTACAACCGTATGTTCAAGGGCGAGGGGCGCAAATTGATCCGCCGCCGGTCGGTGGACAATCTTCTCACCGAAATCCGCGGCGTGGTTGAGCGCTATCCCACCGCGCGGGTATTGCGTTTCGGCGACGATGTCTTCGTCATTCACGAGGACGAATGGCTGCACGAATTCGCCGAGCGTTATCGCAAGGAAATCGGCATTCCGTTCTATTGCCTCATCCGCTGCAATGCCCTGACCGAGCCGGTGGCGCGCCTGCTACAGCACGCCGGATGCGTCTCCATCGCCATGTCCATCGAGGCGGGGACCTCCCGGGTGCGCAACGAAATCATGAAGCGCAACATGCCGGACGAGATGGTGTTGTCGGCCTTCGATCATGCCCGGCAATACGGCCTGAACGCCTTCGCGAACAGCATCCTGGCCTTGCCGGGAACCACATTCCAGGACGATTGGGACAGCTTTCTGTTCGCCAAGAAGGCGAAGGCCGCCGTTCCCACCTTCAGCATATTCTGCCCGTTCCCCAACACCGACCTCACCAAGCAGGCCATCGAGCTGGGCGCCCTGCCGGCAGACTTCGACTACAATACGGTGTCGGGATGGGAGCAGTCCGTTCTGACCAATTTCACCGCTGAGGAAAAGCGCATGCAGGTGCGCCTAGCCCATCTCGGCACCTTGTTCTGCCTGTTGCCGGATTTCATGATCCCGGTCCTGAAGGTACTGATCCGGCTGCCGCTGGATTACCTCTATAAGTTCTGGGGCTCCCTGTTCTTCTCCTACATGCTGGCAACCCGCATTTTCCCAGGCGCACGCCCCCGCGACCTCAAGAGCATCGTGACCCATGTCTGGCGCAGCCTTCGCTATCTGCAAGCCGGGGGCAAGCGGAAGGGGCAGGCGGGAATGGCGGGGCTGCGCGCCCCGGCGACGGGTCTGAACGGGGAGGCCTAGGGCGGTGGCGGCGTCGCCCGAACCCGACAGGCGGGTCTGGCGAGGGCGCCTCGTCCTCAGTCTCAAGGCGGCGATTGCCGCGGCGCTCGTCGTCTGGCTGGTCCGGGGCGAGAGCCTGTCCGCCGATTTGCCGGCGCGGATGGCCGATGCGCCCGGTCGGGCCGGGCTGGTGGTTCTCGTCCTGCTGTTGCCGCTGCCGCTGGTCGCCTGGCGCTGGCGGATGCTGTTGGGGGTGGTGGGGGTGCGCCTGCCGTTCGCGTTCGTTTGCCGGCTGGTGGCCATCGGCGTCTTCAGCGGCGTCTTCCTGCCGGGGGGCGTCGGCGGCGATGTGGTGCGGCTGTTTTATGTCGCCAAGGCCGCTCCCGGTCGCGGGGTGACGGCCGCGGCCACCTTGCTGATCGACCGTCTGCTCGGCTTAGGCGGACTGCTGGTCGTGGCCCTTGGCGTGTTCGTCTGGCAGATGGCGGCCGGCTCCCTGCCGCCGATCCTGCAGCAATACGGCCTGGCGGTATTGGTGGTGACGGTCGCCGGCCTGGCGGCGGTCGCCGGCCTGATGTTGTTCCTCGGCCGCTCCGCGCTGGCGGGAGTGCCTGAGGCCACCGGCCGGCTGGGGCGGCTCCGCGGCCTTTTCGCCGCCGCCGCCAAGGACGTCGCCCTGTTCCGCCATGCCCTGCCGACCCTGGCGGGCGGCATGGTGATTTCCATCATGGGCCAGGCCTTCACCATTGCGGCGGTGATCGTCACCGCGTCGATCTTCGCCGCCCAGGGGGTCGGAGCGCTGGATTATGCCCTTGCCACCCCGCTGGCCATCCTCGCCAATCAGGTGCCGTTGACCCCGGGGGGCTTGGGTGTCGGCGAAGGCGCTTTCGCCCAAATCTGTCGCCTGCTGGCGCCGGACGGGCAGGCCCCCTTCGCGACCATTTTCCTCACCTTCCGAGGCTTCGGGCTGATCGCCGCCCTGATCGGCGGCATCGCCTGGCTGACCCGCGACCGTCAGGTGCCGATGTCTGGAAGCGAATGACTTGATTCGCCGGGCGGGCGCCTCCGCAATGGTTAAGGCTGGTCGGCCCGAATGACGGCAACCGCGGCGGCGAGATCGTCGACCACGTGGTCGGCCTTGGTGGAAGCCTCGTATTTGCGGCCATAGCCGGTGCGGACGAGAAAGGTGGTGGCGCCGACCGCGTGGCCGAGTTCCACGTCCACTTCCTTGTCGCCGATCATGAAGCCCTGCGCCGGGTCGAAGCCGTGCTCGGCGACCGCCTGCTCGACCATGCCGGGCAGCGGCTTGCGGCAGGCGCAAGCGTCGCCGGGGCCGTGCGGACAGATGTGGATGCCGTCCACCGTCGCCCCCTCGGCGGCCAGCAGTTGCACCAGGCGGTCATGGACCGCGGCCAGTTGCTCAAGGGTGAAATACCCCCGCCCGATGCCCGACTGATTGGTGATCACCACCACGCCGAACCCGGCCTGCTTGAGATCGCGGATGGCAGCGGCGGCGCCGGGAATCAGTTCGAGCCCCGCCGGGTCGGACAGGTAGTCCTTCTCGACGTTGATGGTGCCGTCGCGGTCGACCAGGACGAAGCGGCGCGATCCGTTCATGCCGCTCAATGCCGGAAATGACGCATTCCGGTCAGCACCATGGCCAGGCCCTTCTCGTCGGCGGCGGCAATGACCTCGGCGTCGCGCATGGAGCCGCCGGGCTGGATCACCGCGGTGGCACCCGCCGCCGCCGCCGCCAGCAGTCCGTCGGCGAAGGGGAAGAAGGCATCCGAGGCCACCACCGACCCGATGGTGCCGGCTTCGGCCTGGCCGGCGGCGTCGGCCGCCTCCTTGCTCTTCCAGGCGGCGATGCGGCTGGAGTCGACGCGGCTCATCTGGCCGGCGCCGATGCCGACGGTGACGCCGTTCTTGACGTAGACGATGGCGTTGGACTTGACGTGTTTGCAGACGCGGAAGGCGAACAGCAGGTCGGCCAGTTCCTGATCGGTGGGTGCCCGCTTGGTCACCACCTTCAACTCCTGCAGCGAGACGCGGCCGCTGTCGCGGCTCTGGAACAGGTAGCCGCCGGCGATGGCCTTCAGGGTCATGCCGGGCTCGGCCGGGTCGGGCATGCCGCCGGTGACCAGCAGGCGCAGGTTCTTCTTGGCGGCGAAGGCGGCGATGGCCGCGTCGTCGGCCTCGGGGGCGATCACCACCTCGGTGAACAGCTTGCAGATCTCCTCGGCGGTGGCGCCGTCGAGCCTGCGGTTGAGGGCGATGATGCCGCCGAAGGCCGAGACCGGGTCGCAGGCCAAGGCCGCCTTGTAGGCCGAGACCATGTCGGACCCCGCCGCCACGCCGCACGGGTTGGCGTGCTTGATGATGGCCACCGCCGGCTGGTCGAATTCGGCCGCCAGCTCGAAGGCGGCATCGGTGTCGTTGAGGTTGTTGTACGACAGCTCCTTGCCCTGAATCTGCCGCGCGGTGGCGACGCCGGGGCGCAGCTTGACGCCCGAGGTGTAGTAGGCCGCCTGCTGGTGCGGGTTCTCGCCATAGCGGCACGACTGCTTCAGCTCGCCCGCCACCACGATACGGCGCGGGAAGGTGTCGCCCAGTTCGCGGGCGAACCACGACGAGATGGCGGCGTCATAGGCGCCGGTGCGAGCGTAGGCGGTGGCGGCCAGGCGCTTGCGCAAGCCCAGCGAAGTGGCGCCGCCGTTGGCCGTCATCTCCCCGGTGACCACGGCGTAGTCCTCGACGTCCACCACCACGGTGACGGCGTCGTGGTTCTTCGAGGCGGCGCGGATCATGGCCGGGCCGCCGATGTCGATGTTCTCGACGCAGGTTTCCCAGTCGGCGCCCTTGGCGACGGTTTCCTCGAACGGGTAGAGGTTGACCACCAGCAGGTCGATGGGCGCGATGCCGTGGGCGGCCATGGCCGCCTCATGTTCGGCGCTGCCGCGGATGCCGAGCAGGCCGCCATGCACCTTGGGATGCAGCGTCTTGACCCGGCCATCCAGCATCTCGGGGAAGCCGGTGTAGTCGGCGACCTCGATGACCGTCAGTCCGGCCTCGCGCATGGCCTTGGCGGTGCCGCCGGTGGACAGCAGTTCCACCCCCTGGCCGGCCAGGAAACGGGCGAACTCGACCAGCCCGGTCTTGTCGGAAACGGACAGCAGGGCGCGGCGGATGGGGCGGTCGGACATGGGGGGCTCCGGGGAAGGCGGCGAACGGCGCGGTATATCACGAATGACAGGGAGTGGGCAGGGCTTTCACCGGCCTATTGCGGGAACACTTCTCCCGCCAGCCAGGGACCGATCACAGCGGCCCCCCTGGGGTTGTAATGGCCATCGACCTTGAATACCACGCCCTCGCGGTGATGCTCGTGCAGCACCGGGAACAGGTTCAGACAGGTCAGCTCCAGTCGCTGGCACATGGGCTGCGCCAGGTGTGCCTGATAGTCGGGGGTGGGGAAATCGCGTCCGTTGACCGAATAGACGGCGTAGGCCGCGTCGTCGAAGAACATGCGCTCGGGCAGCAGTGCCACCACCGTGCGGCCTCCCCGCTCCGCCACCTTGTCGGCGATCTTGCGCAACAGCACCACATTGGCCTCGGGAACGCCCTCGGCCACCAGATTGGCCACCGGCGAATGGTCGCGCAGACGGTAATAGATCGCTCGGGCGCGGGGATACATCAGGCCGACCAGGGCCGAGGTCTGGCTGAGCGAATCGAGGAAGTCCTTGACGTTCTGCAACGGCGGCACGACCAGGCCGGTGAACTCGAAGATCCGGATCTTCGCCCGGGCGTCCTCGATGTTGCCGGTGCTGGCGGCATTGACCAGATAGCCCTCGACCACCGCGTTGACTTGCACCTGCGACGGCGGGGTGATCAGGTCGTTCCACGACACCCCGATCAGCACCACGTCGGTGGGCCGGATGTCCTCGGCGATGGCCTTAATCCGTTCCAGGTACTGGTCGATGTTGATGCCGGGCACCCCCATGTTGACCACCCGGACCCCGGCGTTGCGGCGGTTGAGATCGTTCTGCAGCCAGTTGGGCCACGACTCCTCGTTGGATAGTCCGTGGCCGAAGGTCTGGCTGTCGCCGATCACCAGAAGGCGGCGCGGCGCCTCGGCCGGCGCGGCGGGAACGATGCGGTTGCCCTGGGTGTCGGACGAGACGGCGGCATCGCGGAAATCCACCCGATTATCCATGACGCCGCTGAAATTGGGGGTCATCCGCCACACGCCGCCCGAGACCTCAAGCATGTTCTGCGGAATGGCCGGCCGTGGCGGCGGCTGGAACTGCCAGGCGACGGCCTCGGCCAAGCCCAGCCCCACCGCGCAGGAGAGCAGGACAAGGAAGAGGTTCTTCAGCACTGAAGCGAGTGCCCCGGAGCTGCCTCGATTACGTCTGCGACGGGGGTGACGCACCGGGCGATCCTCTCCTGACAGGGAGTGCACCCTATAGCACGAACGTCAATAGCGACCAAATGCCTAGCGGTCGCGCCACAACGCTTCGGCCGCCGCCGTCACCCGGGCGGCATCCAGGTCCAGCATCATGCAGTCATGGCTGCGGTAGTCGTAGTCGGCGGCGTGGCAGATGTCCTCGAACGACCGTGGGCCGCGCACGCTGGCGCAGCGCCGCCCGAACGGGCCATAGAACAGCTCCGACGATGGCCCGAACACCCCCAGCGTCGGAATGCCGGCGGCGGCGGCGATATGCATCAGCCCGGAATCATTGCCGAGGTAAAGGGCGCAGCGCGTGAGGCAGGCATGCACCATGGCCAGATCGGGCATGCCAACCAGATCGAGCCGGCGCTCGGCCGGCAGCGAGGCCAGCAGGGGGGCGGCGGCGGCCCGCTCGGCCTCGGAGGCGAACACCGCCACCCGTGCTCCCGGCAGCACGCCGTCTAGGGCGGTAAGACGGGCCGCGACCTCGGCGAAACGCTCCGCCGGCCATTGCTTGGCGCCCCAATTGGCGGTCGGCCCCACCGCCAGTACCGGTGAACCGGTGGGGACCAGGCGCTCGGCCAGGGCGGTCTGGGCGGGGGTATTCCACAGCACCGGCGGCAGCGGTTCGGTCATCCCGAGGGCGGAGGCCAGGTGGGCCAGGCGGTGCTTGGGTGCCCAGGATGATTTCAGGACGCGGCGCTTCGCCGTCGGCACCGCCCAGGCCAGGGCCGAGCCGCGCAGGTCGACCACCATGGACCACCAGGTTCCGGCGGTCGCCTTCCACAGGTCGAACCAATGGCCGGCGCGCCGCCGCTTGACCATGGGAATGACGCGCTCGACGAAGGGAGCGGGGGCGAACAGCGCCGCCGCCGGGGCGCCGCAGGCCACGGTGAATTTCGCGTCGGGATGGCTGGCGGCGAGGTGGGCCAGCACCCCGGTCGACAGCACCGCGTCGCCGATGCGGCTGGCGGTGACGAACAGGATGCGGCGGGCCAAGGGACCTCGCCTACAGGCGCCAGAGGCGCATGCCCTCGGGCAGTTCGACGCCCCGCCACAAGCCCTTGAGGTCGGCGACCAGACCGCTCGGCCGCACCAGCTCGGAGAAGTTCTCGCTGGTGAAATTGGCGTAGGCATCATGCGGCACCGCCGCTACCAGGCAATCATAGCCGCCGGCGCGGTCGAGGCTCGGCATCAGCGTCTCGTCGTATTCGTGCAGGGCCTCGGCCGGGTCGGCGAAGGGATCGTGGACGTCGACGGTGTGGCCGCGCTGCTTGAGGCCCCGAATGACGTCGATGACCTTGCTGTTGCGCAGGTCGGGCACGTTCTCCTTGAAGGTCAGGCCCAGCACCAGCACGCGCGACTTGGCCCCCAACTGCTCGGCGATACGGGCCGCGATCCAGGGACCCATGCCGTCGTTGATGCGGCGGCCCGACAGGATGATCTCGGGGTTGTGGCCGTTGTTCAGCGCGCACTGCGCCAGATAGAACGGATCGACGCCGATGCAGTGGCCGCCCACCAGTCCCGGCTTGAAGTTGAGGAAGTTCCACTTGGTCGCCGAGGCTTCCAGCACGTCGTAGACCGAGATGCCGAGGCGGTGGAAGATCATGGTGATTTCATTGATGAAGGCGATGTTGATGTCGCGCTGGGCGTTCTCGATCACCTTGGCCGCCTCGGCCGCCTTGATGGAGGCGGCGCGGAACACGCCGCCGGTGGTGACGCCGCCATAGACACGCGCCAGCAGCTCGGTCACCTCGGGGGTCTGTCCGGCGATCACCTTGGTGATACGGTCCACCGTGTGCTCGCGGTCGCCGGGGTTGATGCGCTCCGGGCTGTAGCCGAGGAAGAAGTCGACGCCGCAGGTGAGGCCGGAATGCTTCTCCAGCTCGGGGCCGCAGATGTCCTCGGTGACGCCGGGATAGACGGTGCTCTCGAACACCACCACCGCACCCTTGGCCATGGCCTTGCCGACGCTGGCGCAGGCCTTCAGCACCGGGGTGAGGTCGGGGCGGTTCTCCAGGTCGACCGGCGTCGGCACGGTGACGATGTAGACGTCGCAGCCCGCGATGTCCTTGGGCTCGTGGCTGAGCCGGATGGTGCTGGCGCGCAGATTGGCGGGCTCCACCTCACCGGTGCGGTCGTGGCCGTCGTGCAGTTCGGCGATGCGGCCCTTGGCGATGTCGAAGCCGACGGTGGGGACGTGGCGCGCCACGGCGACGGCGAGCGGCAGGCCGACATAGCCCAGGCCGATGATGGCGATGCGAGGAGTGCTCATGGGATTCCGGGAGTGTCTCGAATTGGGGGAGATTGAGGCTGCTCAAGCCGGCACTGTCAATGGGTTTCTGACCGCCACCGCCGCCATTCCGGGCTGCCGGCGACCGCGTCGCGGACCATTCGCGCGACGGCCGCGTTCTGGGCGGCGTCATAATGGCCCGCCCCGGTCAGGGTGGAATCCATTAGCGTCAGGAACGCCTGCCGGGCATTGACGCCGTTGCCGCCGTTTGCCTGGCGCCATCGCTCGAACAGGCGTTCGCCCCATGCCGTGGTCGTGGCCGGCCGCTCCAACTCCTCGTTGGCGCCGAGATAGGCCGGCAGGAAGCCGGCACCGCGCTCCCGGGTGAGGACCAGCGTGCGGTCCAGGATGGCGCTGGCCAAGGGCTCGCGTTCGGCGGCGTCGCGGGCGAGCCGCGCCAGCACCCAGCCGGTGAAGACGGTCTTGAGCTGGAACACCGGCCGGTCGGTGACGAAGCCGCGCCCTTCAAGCCCGCGTGCCAAGTCTCCAGGGGGCGGGATCGGTTCGCCGACCTGCCGCAGAATGCCGTCGTCGACGCGGAACCGGGGCTTGGCGTAGTCGCGGAACGACAGAAGCGCCCGGGCCATGTCGTCGCCGATGAATGCCATCACCACCATGTGGGGCCGGTAGAGGTCGATGGTCTCCTCCAGCGTCACCAGCATCTGGTCGATGCCATAGCCGCTGACTCCGAGATTGACCACCTGATAGCGGCCATCCAGCAGGCCGAGGCGATAGGGCCAGTCCTCGCGGTCGCCGTGGTCGTGGTTGAAGGTGAAGGAATCGCCGAGCGCCAGGATGCGGAAGCGTTCCGGCGCAAAGCTCCAGTCGTCGGGCGAGCGGTGCCCCATGTTGTTGGTTGCGTAGGGGATGCCGGCGATGGTCTCGCGCCGGTCGGCCACCGTGCTCCAGCCGCGCGTCGGGTGCGGCGCGAACAGCCCGCCGATGCGGCTGCTGAAGGTGGCGCCGTTACGCCAGCGGCCGAGGAAGTCCTTCTCCCATCCGGATTCGAGGATGGCGTTTTCCTGCACGAAGAAGCCCACCGCACCCTGGATGCCGCGCAGGGCGGGAACCTCGGCCCCCAGGCGGTAGAGGCCGCGAACCGAGGCCTCGTAGAGCAGGACGCAGAGGACCGTCACCACCACCGCCGTCGCCGCCCGCTTCACGTCCGCGCCTCCAGGCAATCGCACAGCCATCGGCAGACCCCGGCGACCGGCTCGCGGCCGGCGGGCAGCAACCAGTCGGGTGAGCGGGGGAAGATGCGGCCGTCATTGTCCGGTCCGGCCTCACCGGCCTCGCCCAGCCGCAGGTCGCCCAGGCGGCCCAGGCGGCCGAAGACGGCTTCCGCCAGCACCCTCAGGGCAACCGGCTGTCCCGAGCTGAGGTCGAGGCTGGCCCCCAGGCCGCCCCAATCCCGGTCGAGAAGGGCGGCCATGCTGGCCGCGACGTCGTCGACGTGGTGGTATTCGCGCAACTGCCGGCCCGAGGTCATGGCGAAGGGTGTCCGCGCCGCCAGCGCCGCCGCCATCTGGCCGGTGAACATGTGCGGCGACGGCGCCCCGCCGCCGTAGAGGGTGTGAAGCCGCAGGTGCATCAGGCGCCCCGGCGCGGTCAGGCCCGCCGCCAGCGACCGCTTGGACCGGACATAGCGGTTCACCGCCGCGATATCGGCGAAGTGTTCGAGGATGGTGCCGAAGGTCAGGCAGCGGACCCCGGCGACGGCGAGCGCCGCGCGCGCCACCATGAGCGGGAAGGCGACGTTGCCGGCTTCGATCTCGGCGGCGGAACATGACGGGCTGATCAGCCCCGAGGCCAGGACGACATCGAGCCCGTCGCCTCCGGCGGCCCGCGCCCAGTCCAGCGCATCGCCCACCGCCGCCCGGGCCTCGCCGGCCGTCCACGCCTTCGCGTTCTCCCAGGCGATCCGCCGCAGCGGACGCCCGCCCCGACTCACGACCGCCCGGCCCAGCCGGCCGGATGCGCCGAACAGCAGGACGGGGCGGCTCAACGGCCCTGCGCCCACGGCGCCTGGCCGGACTCCCACAGCGCCTGCAGGGCCAGCTTGTCGCGGAGAGTGTCGACCGGATGCCAGAAGCCCTCGTGGCGATAGGCCATCAGCTCGCCCTCGGCGGTCAGGGTCGCCAGCAGGTCATGCTCCAGCGACGAGCCGTCGCCACCGATGCGGTCGAGCACCGCCGGCTCGAACACGAAGAAGCCGCCGTTGATCCACCCCTCGCGGGCCTGCACCTTCTCGGCGAAATCGGTGACGCGGTCGCCGTCCAGGTCCAGGGCGCCGAAGCGGGCCGGCGGGTGCACCGCCGTCACCGTTGCCAGCCGGCCATGGGCGCGGTGAAACTGCACCAGCCGGGCGATATCGACATCCGCCAGCCCGTCGCCGTAGGTCGCCAGGAAGGTCCCGTCGCACAGGCGCGGCGCCAGGCGCTTCAGCCGCCCGCCGGTAAAGGTGTCGAGGCCGGTGTCGACCAGGGAGACGCGCCAATCGCGGGCGTTGGCCGCCACCGCGTCCACCCGGCCGCTGGCGAGATCGATCTCAAGGTCGCCCGATGCCAGCGAGAAGTCGCGGAACCACGACTTGATGACGTCGCCCTTGTAGCCGCAGGCGACGACGAAGTCGGCGATGCCGTGGCGGGCATAGCCGTCCATGATGTGGACCAGCATGGGCAGGCCGCCGATCTCCACCATCGGCTTGGGGCGCACCGAGGTTTCCTCGGCCAGGCGGGTGCCGCGGCCTCCGGCCAGAATCACAGCCTTCATGCCTCTCCTCCACTGCCGAAGGTCACCCGCTTCGGGGGGGTGCCTCCGTCGGCCACGGTGGCCGCGTCGATGGCGTTCTCGATGATGGTGAGCGGCTGCGGCCGTACCTGGCTGTAGGTGCGGCCGATATACTCGCCGATGATTCCGAGCAGGAAGGCGTTGATCGCCAACGAGGCCAGCACCAGCACCACCAGGAACGCCCACCCGGACGGCCAGCTGGCACCCAGGAACAGTTTCTCGAACACCAGCACCAGGGCGGTGACGACCGCCAAGGCCCCCGCCCCCACCCCGATATAGCTGGCCACCCGCAGCGGCTGGTGCGACTGGCCGACGATGCCGTCGAGGGCCAGTAGGCTCAGCGAGAACAGGTTGAACTTGCTGCGGCCGCCCCGTCGCGCCTCGCGGTCGTAGGGGATGCCGGTCTGGGCGAAGCCCATGCCGGCGATCATGCCGCGCAGATAGGGGTGCATGTCGTGGTGGTGACGCAGTTCGTCGATCACCCGGCGGTCCACCAGCCGGAAATCGCCGGCATCGTGCGGCAGCGGCTGTTCGCTCAGGGTGTCGACGAGGCGATAGAACATCCGCCGGGCGCCCCGCAGCCACGCCGCCTCGGGGCGGGAGCGGCGGATGCCGTAGACGACCTTGAAGCCCTCCTCCCAGCGCGCCAGGAAGTCGAGAATCATCGCCGGCGGGTCCTGGAGGTCACAGTCGAGCTGCACCGCCGCGTCACCGCGCGCCATCAGGTAGCCGGTCATGATCGAACGCTGGAAGCCGAAATTGCGCGAGAAGCGGAACACCCTGACGCGGCGGTCGCGCACCGCCAGCTCGGCGAGAAGCTCGAAGGTCCGGTCGCTCCTGTGGTTGTCGGTGAAGACGAATTCCCAGTCGTAGCGGTCGGCGACCGTCGCCAGCACGGCCGTCACGGCCTCGTAGCAGGCGACGACGTTGTCCTCCTCATCGTAGACGGGGACGATCACCGAGATCAGGGGCCGCGGAGGGAGGGCGGTGGCGGTCATGACGACAGGCGGTCCATCATGCGTTGAAGCTGTTCCTGGGTCAGGGCGGCGGCGTGCGCCGGCTCGGCGGCGTGGGCACGGTACCACTCGGCGGTCCAGTGCAGCGCCTCGGTGATGGACAGAACCGGCATCCAGCCCAGCGCCCGGCCGGCCTCGGAGCTGTCCAGCATCAGCAGGGCGGCCTCATGGGGGGCGCCTTCCTGCGGCAGGGCGATGGACGATCCCTGCCCCCAGGCGGCGATCATGGTGTTCGCGACCTCGCGAACCGGCACCAGGCCGGCACCAGGCCCGAAGTTCCAGCCGCGCGCGGCGGACCGGTCGCCGTCCAGGAGGCGGGCGGCCAGATTGAGGTAGCCCTGCGTCGCATCGAGCACGTGTTGCCACGGCCGCACCGAATCGGGATTGCGCAGCACCACCGGACGGCCGCTGCCGATGGTCCGGGCGATGTCGGGAACCAGACGGTCCTCCGACCAATCACCGCCGCCGATGACGTTGCCGGCCCGCGCGCTGGCCAACAGGATGCCGGCCTCGGCCAGGAAGGAATCGCGCCAGCTGGCGCAGACGATCTCGGCGCAGGCCTTGCTGGCGCTGTAGGGGTCGTGGCCGCCCAGGGGATCGCCCTCGCGGAAGGGGCGCCCGAGCTCGTCGTTGGCGTAGACCTTGTCGCTGGTGACCACCAGCACCGCCTTGACCGACGGCTGGGCGCGGATCGCTTCGAGCAGGTTGACGGTACCTTGGACGTTGACGGCAAAGGTCGCCGACGGGCAGCGGTACGAGCGGCGCACCAGCGGCTGTGCCGCCAGATGGAACACCACTTCGGGCCGCGTCTCGGCCACCGCGTGGGCGAGGGCTTCGGCGTCCCTGACATCGCCCAGGATCGAGCGCATCCTGCGGTCGAGGCCGAGAACCCCGAACAGGTTCGGATCGGTGTCGGGGGCCAGGGCGAATCCCGAGACCTCGGCGCCGAGCAGGCCGAGCCAGGCCGCCAGCCAGCCACCCTTGAAGCCGGTGTGGCCGGTCACCAGAACCCGGCGGTTCTTCCAGACATTGAAACTCGGACGGGCGGTCATGCCGGCTTTCCCTTGACTGCGGCCACCGCATATTGCGCACCGAGCGGCAGGCCTGCCAAGGTTCGTTCGACACCCCTGGCCCAGCCGGCGCCGAGGGGCAACAGCGCGACGTAGCGGCGCGCCACCGGCCGCAGCGACGCCCGCCGCAGCAGCGTCTCGGCCACCCCCGCCGACAGCAGGCGCGCATCGCGATCCAGCGGGCACCGGCTGACCACCCATCGGGCGAGCGGATTCCATGGATTGTGTTCGAGGATCATCACCAGCCCGCCCGGCCTCGCCACCCGCGCCATCTCTCGCGCCAGGGCCTCGCGGTCGCCCATCTCCACATGATGAAAGACGCAGACGGCGTAGACCACGTCGAAGCTGTCATCGGCGAAGGGCAGGGCCGTGCCCGAGCCGGCGCGAAACTCGGCCGACGGCACCTGCTCCGCCGCCAGCGCCAGCGACTTGGCCGAGACATCCGATCCCGAGATGGCACGGAACGCCGGCGCCACCAGGCCGGTGAGCAGTCCGACGCCGCAGCCTACGTCCAGCGCCGCGAGTTCGGAGGGATGACCAAGAATGCCGGCGGTCAGCTCGACGATGACGTCGGCCTTCACTTGCGCGAAGAATGCGCCGTCCTGTCCGGAGAAAGCCACGCTACGCCGGACTGTGGCTAAATAGTCCGCAGCATGTTCATCGAAGTCCATCCGGCAAGTATATACGTGACAATTTGGCGGCCACACAAGGCGGATGCGTGAGTTTGCACTGCGTCAGCACCTTGGTTAGGATGGCGCACGATGAAAGCTCCGTTCGCCTTGTATCCAGCCGTCCTCCTGGCGGCAACGTTGCCGGCGGTGCTGGCCATCGCCTTCGGGATCCGGCCACCCGACCTGGGGCGGGTCGAGGATATCTATCTTGCCGGCCAAGGCCTGCTGGCGGCGGACGGCTTCACGCCCGACTTCAAGCTCTATGGCTATCCGTGGTTCATCCTGCTGGGCTGGTGGTATCGGCTGCTGCATGCGGCCGGATTGTTGGCCATGGCGGCGCCGCAGGGGCTGGTCGACGCGGCTTCATTTCGCGATGTCATCGCCGCGGCACTGGCGCTTCAGGCGGTGATGGCCGGAGCCGCCGTCCTGCTGTTCCACGGCATCGCCCGCCGGCTGTCGCCGCCATGGACGGCGGTGGCGCTGACGGTGGTGTTCGGGGGAAGCCTCGGGCTCGGCGCCCATGTGACGTTCGTCGCCGGAGAAATGGCCTCGGGGCTGTTCCTGCTGGCCGCCTGCCGGCTGTTGTTCGCCGCGATGGAGGCGGATGGCCTGCCGGGGCTCGGATACCTGATGCTGGTCGCCGCCTTCGGCACCCTGGCGGTGATGCAGAAATCGCAGGCGGTGCTGCTGGTGATGGCGATGCCATGGCTGACGGTATGGCTGGCCCGGCCTCGGCCGACGGTGGTGACCACCGGTGCCATGGCCGCCATTCCCCTTGCCGCCGCGTTCGCGCTGCCGGCGTGGGTCATGCTGGTGGGGGCGTGGCGGGGCGCCGCCTACCAACCGGCATTGGCGGTGATGGTGCTGGCGGCGATGGCCATCGTGGTGCGGCGCCGTGGCCAGTCGTGGCGCGATGTCGCCCTGGCCGCGTCGGCGGTGGCGGTGGGAGTAGCGGCCGCCCAGCTCCTGCACCTCATCGCCTGGGACCCCGCCTATACCGGCGCCCTGGTGAACTGGCTGGAGCATCTCAGCCAGTTCGGCTCGTCGGCTCGTCCGGGGCCGTCGCAGCTGGCGCGCAACCTCGGAACGCTGGTGGTGGACAAGGGGCTGCATGTCGACACCTTCGCCTACCCGTTCCGCCTGTTCTATGTCCTGGCCGTCGTCGGCGCCGCCCTGTTGATCCGGCGGCGACGGTGGCGGGCGCTGGGGCTGATGGCGGTGTTCACCGGCATGGCGGTGGGGGCGGAGGTGGCGTTCCTCAGCCGCTACCACAGTCTGTACTACTGGCCGTGGTATTTCATTTTCATCGAGCCGTGGCTCCTGCTCGGCCTGGCGACGGCGGCCGGAGAACTGGGGCTGGAACCGCGCCGCCCGGCGACGCGCGGTGCCCTGCTGGCGGGCGCCGGTCTGTTCGCGGCGCTCGGCATGGCCGACGCGCTGCAATGGGCGCCGCAATGGCGGGCCTATCAGGCGCCCTCATCCCAGCCCGACTGCGAACAGGTCCGCGCCTATATCCCCAAGCTCGCGCCCTACCTGGAGGTCTGCCGCGGCTGAGCCGGCCCGCAGGCGGGATCGGCGAACAGGGGACGCAGCTCGTCGGCAAACGGCTTTATCATCTCCACCATGGTCCGCAGCTCGGACTTGGCCTGATCGAGGCGTTCCGGCGAAATCTGGCGGGACATCACTTTCGCCGACGTCGACACCTCGGTGAACTGATGCAGCAGGCGCCCCGGCAGCGAGCGCACCACATGGTCGAAGCCGGCGATCCCCGCCAGCAGCAGGCACACCACCGCCAATGCCGCGATGCCGACCTTGGCCGCGAATGGTGCGACGGCGAGGGCCAGGGCGCGGGGAGCATCCCCGGCGGGCAAGGGGATGGCGTCAAGGCGGCCGATGGCGGCATGGCGTTTGAAATAGTCGCGTTTCGCCGCGGAAAGATTGGCCCAGGCGGTGGCAAGGTCGGCGTCGTCGACGATCAGGCCGAGCTGCGGCACATGCAGATGGAAGCGTCCGCCGGTCTCGGAAATGGACACCCGATAGTCGAGTGCCAGGAATTCCGCTGCGGTGGTGGGGCGTGTGGTCATGGCTTCGTCCAAAGGGCGGTGTCGGTGACCCCGTCGGTGGTCCACAGGCAGCGCCAGCCGGCGACGCGGGCGGCAAAGTCGCGCCAGGCCTCGTCGCCGTAGCCGTCGGCCTCGTGCCGGGCTCCGGGCGCCCGTGACGGCGTGGCCCGGGGAAGGTAGCGTTCGGCATTGTCGAGCACCAGCAGCCCGCCCGGCCGCAGCAGGGGCAGGGCCGCCAGGGCGCTGAGGGAGCGGACCTTGCCGTCCACCACCACCAGTCCGAGGCTGTCCGGCGCGATGGTCGAGGCCGCTGCCACATAGTCGCCGCCATCGTCGGCCGGGCGCCGCAACAGCAGCTCGACCCGGCCGGCGGCGAGTTCGGCGAGGCACCGCCGGCGCACCCGCTCGAACCAGTCGGGATCATGCTCGATGCTGACCAGATGGGCCACCCGGCGGGTCAGCCAGAGGGTGCTGCGACCGGCGCCCCATTCCAGCGCGCGGTCGTCGGGCCGCAGCAACTGATCGAGCAGCCCGACCATGTGGCGGGTGAACCAGGGCGCATCCGGGTTCATGGCCGAGAAAGCGTGTTGCTTCGCCCGGTCTAGCACATAGCGGGGAGTCCAGTGCGCGAACGACTTCACCGTGAACCCTCGATGGCGGATGACGGGCGCCACCATACGGCGCATCCCGGGGGAGCGCAACCGCCCGCCCCGCCTGGAAAACGTAAGCGGGCCATGGCGATCCATGCTAATAGTCCGCGGCATCGAACTGCGGGGGCGATCATGGTCAAGCGGGCAATAGCGTGGGCTTTCCTGCTTTGCGTCACCGCCCTGTTCGTCTTCAACCTTGCCCAACTGCGGGCGGGAACCACACCGGATTCCGCCAGCTACTTGTTCACCGCCCTGGAATTTCATCGCGGCGGCGAGCTGAATTTCCCGGCGCAGCGCGAGCCGGGCTATCGCGTCCTGATACTGGGGCTGTCGGTCCTGGTGCCGTGGTCCGACGTGGATGGGCTGGTGCGCTGGGTGGCGGCGGTCCAGGTCGGGCTCTATGTCGTGGTCGCCGCCCTGCTGGCCCGGCGCTTCGAAAGGCTGGCCGGCGTGTGGGGCGCTGCCGCGGTCGTGCTGCTGTTCGCCGCCAACCGCTTCGACATGCAATGGATGTCCACCGTCCAGAGCGAGGCACCCTCCAAGCTGGTGATGCTGTTCGCCCTCTGGCTGGTGCTGGGCGGCTGGCGCCGGCGATGGCCGGTGGCGCTGGTGCTGCTGGGGCTGGTGCCGATCCTCCGCCCCTCGGACGTGGCGGTGCCGCTGGGTGCCCTGACCGGGATGATGGTGTGGCTCCTGCTCCAGCCGGCGGAGCGCCGCCGCCACGGCCTGCGGGTGGTCGCCATGGCGGCGGTGGCGTTGCTGGGGCCGACGCTGGCCTATTCGGCCCTGCATGGCCGGATCACCGGCTTCGCCGGCCTGAGCGAACGGAGCGCCTCACACCTGACCGCCCGCATTCTCGCCTCGACCGAGCCGTCGTGGCTGGCCGAGCGCGGCTTCGACGCGGCGTTCCTCGACGAGGTGGCGCGGCCGCTGTGGGAGGCCAATTCGGGCGCCCTGCATGGCCGTGTCGTCCTCGACGACGAGTTCGGCCGTCCGTCGGGGCTGTCGTTCCGCTATTGCCCGTTCCCGCGCCGCGAGATCCTGACCCTGGCGGAGGCCTATGCCGCGCGTCGGGGACTGCCCACCGACAACTATTCCATTTCGGCCGCCCTTCAGCAGCAAGGCAACCGGGCCCTGGCGCTGATGCCGCCCGTGTTCATCGCCTGCGCCGCCGAGGTGGCCTGGGACTACCTGCGTCTGCCGGTGGTCCGGGCCGCGACCTCGCAATCGCTTCGCAACCGATTGTCGTTGGCCGTGCCGGCGGTGTTCATCGCCGGCCTGGTGCTGGCGGCCACGGCGGCGGCGGAACGGCGCGCTCTCGCCCTGGCCATGGCCGCCGCCGCCCTCGCCATGGAACCGGCCTATCTCGTCATTTGCGGCCTGTTCAACAACTACATGGAGCGTCTCGCCACGCATTTGTGGCTACCAATGGCGTTGCTGGCCCTGGCGGCGGCGGTGGTGGCCCGCTTCGGGACCAGCGGGCTGGGCAGGAAGAATGAATCCTGCTAGACCGTGTCAGCTTTTCCTGCGGACGTGATGATGCAACGCTGGCTTCTCGATCTCCTGGTCTGCCCGGAATGCCGCGACGCCCGGGGGTTGACCCTGGCTGGAACAGGCGAGGCGGCGGTCGAGGACGGCGAACTGGGCTGCCCCGGATGCGGTGCCGCCTATCCGATCCGCAACGGTATTCCCCGCTTCGTGCCGCAGCAGGACGACTATGCCGGCAATTTCGGCTTCCAATGGAATCGCTGGAAGACCCTGCAGGTGGATCGCCTGGCCGGGCACCGCCTGTCGCAGACCCGCTTTTTCGCTGACAGCCGGCTTCCGCCGGAGTGGCTGCCGGGCAGGCTGATCCTCGACGCCGGCTGCGGTGCCGGGCGCTTCACCGACGTCGCCGCCCAGGCCGGAGCGCGCGTCGTGGCGGTGGACCTCTCCGAGGCCATCGACGCCTGCCGGGTCAACTGCGCCAATCCGCAGGGCCACACACCCGGGCGCGGCGAGGTGGCGCAGGTCCAGGCCAACCTGTTGCGGCTGCCCTTCCGCGACGGCGTGTTCGATGGCCTGTTCTGCATGGGAGTGATCCAGCACACCCCCGATCCCGCCGCCGTGATGTCGGCCTTGCCCCGCCTGCTCAAGGCCGGCGCGCCGCTGGCCTACAATTTCTATGAATGGCACTGGCTGCGCCGCCTGGAAGTGATCAAGTACGGCCTGCGCCGAACCACGCCGGACTGGCCGCAAGGCACCTTGCTGGGCTTCTGCCGGGTGCTGGTGGCGCTGCTGTTCCCGCTCACCCTGGTGCTGGCGAAGATTCCCAAGCTGCGGTTCTTCGTCCGCTTCATCCCCATTGCCGCCGTGCACAATCCGGCCCTGACCCTGCGCCAGCAATACGACTGGACCCTGCTCGATACCTTCGACTGGTACGGCCCGCGCTACGAGCAGTGCCAGGACCATGGCCAGGTGGCGGGCCTGCTGCAGGGGCTCGATCTGGCCGAGGTCGACAGCCGACCCGGACTGGCCTGGGCGAGGCGGCCGGGATGACCGCGCGACTGAAGGCGGTCGCCAAGGGGCTGGCGACATTCGTTCTGCCGGCCTCGGCCTGCAACCGGCGCACCGGACGATCGGACGAGGCCGCCTACTGCTATTCGGTGTTCCTTCGCCACCTCGTGAAGGCCGCCCGGGGCAACGGCATGCCCTTCCCCCGGGTGATCGCCGAGCTGGGGCCTGGGGATTCCATCGGCATCGGGCTGGCGGGACTGATCGCCGGGGCCGAACGGTATTTCGGCCTCGACGTGCGCGCCTATGCCTGCGGTGAGCGCAATCTGGGGGTCTTCGACGGGCTGGTCGAGTTGTTCCGTGCCCGGACGGCGATTCCCTGCGGCGCCACCATGCTCAAGGTGAAGCCGCGGCTCGACGACTGGACGTTCCCGCACGACCTGCTGCCCGAGGAGCATCTGGCCGCGGCCCTGTCGCCCGACCGGATCGCCCGCCTGCGCGCCGCCCTCGTCCAGGGCAGCGGCGAAGCCGTCGAGTACAGCGCCCCCTGGTGGCAGGCGGAAAACATCCGGTACAGCAGCATCGACTGGGTGTTTTCCCAGGCGGTGATGGAGCATGTGGACGACCTGCCCGGAACCTATGGCGCCTGCGCCGCCTGGCTGCGGCCGGGAGGCTGGATGACCCACCAGATCGACTTCAAGAGCCACGGCATCGACCCGCTGTGGAATGGCCACCTCGCCCATTCGCCCCTGCTGTGGCGGATGATCCGGGGGGCACGGCCGTTCCTGCTCAATCGCCAGCCGGTCTCCGCCCATGTGGGCGAGATCCGGCGGGCCGGTTTCGAGCTGCTCGCCCACGAGACCGTGCGGCAGGAGGGAGGGCTGGAGCGGGCTCGCATGGCGCCGCAGCTGTCGCCGCTGTTCGACGACGACGACATCCGCACCGCCAACGCATTCCTGGTGGCCCGCAAGCCATGAGCCGCATCCTCGTCTTCCGTCTGGGCAGCCTGGGCGACGCCGTCGTCAGCCTGCCGGCCCTGCATCTGCTGGCGGCGGCGACGCCGGGGGCCGAGCGCATCCTGCTGACCAATCAGCCGGTGTCGGCGCAGGCGGCCCCGGCGGCCGAACTGCTGATCGGCACCGGGCTGCTGCACCGGGTGATCGAATTCCCCCCCGCCCTGCGGTCGCCCGGTCAGGCTTGGGATCTGCGCCAGCGCATCCGCGCCGAGTCGCCGGAGGCCCTGGTCTACCTCTCCGAGCCGAAGCCGCGCCCCAGCCTTCTCCGCGACGTGGGCTTCTTCGCCACCTGCGGCATCTTCCGCATGATCGGGCTGCCGTGGTCCGACGACCGTCGCCGACACCGTCCGCAGAACGGGCGCTGGGAATCCGAGGCGGGACGGCTGGTCCGTTGCCTCGAAGACCTGGGCTCCATCGACCTGACCGACCGCGCCGCCTGGGATCTGCACCTCAGCGACGACGAAGGCGCCACCGCCGGGTCGGTCCTGGCCGGCTGGCCGGGCGCCGACAATTTCGCCGCCTTCGCCATCGGCACCAAGCACGAGGCCAATGACTGGGGCGACGACGCCTGGATGGAGACCTTGCGATCGGCGGACAGGCCTTCGCTCGGTCTCGCCCTGATCGGCGCCGAGATCGAGCGCGAACGGTTGGAGCGCGTCGCCACCGCCTGGTCCGGCCCGGTGCTCAACCTCGCCGGTTGCCTGCCCCTCAGGGTGACGGCGGCGGTGCTGGCGCGGGCGCGCGTCTTCATCGGCCACGACAGCGGGCCGATGCATCTGGCGGCGGCGGCCGGTACCCCGGTCTGTGCCGTGTTCAGCGGCCGGAACAAGCCGGGGATCTGGTTTCCCGCCGGCACCGCCGACCGCATTCTCTATCCGTTGACGGATTGCGTCGGTTGCGGCGGCAGTGTCTGCGAGGGCCGCGCCCATGTCTGCATGACGGAACACCGCCCCGCCGATGTGGCGGCGCTCATCACCTCGATTACCGACCCTCTCTGAGCCGCAGTATCGAGCGGGCGGCATTCTCCAGCCCCGAAACCATTCGCCCGACCGTGGCGCGCTCGATCACCGTCTCGCGTGCCGCCGCCCCCAGCCGGGACCGCAGGGCGGCATCCGCGGCGACCCGGCCGAGTGCCCCGGTCCACGCCGCCTCGTCGCCATGGGGCAGGCGGATGCCGTTGACCCCGTCGACCACGATCTCGGAATCGGGGCCGGGTTCGTCGGCGCACAGGACGACGCCGCCGGCCGCCATGGCCTGATTGACCGCCAGACCGACGGCGCCGGGGAAGGCGCAGGCCATCGCCCGCAGCAGCAGCCGGTCGGCGTCGGCGTCGCTGACCGGCCCGACGACATGAACATTACCGTACCCTTTCGCCGCCGCCGCCACCGCATCACGCTCGGGACCATCCCCGGCCACCACCAGATCCACCTTGCCCAGACCGGCGGCGACGAACGAGCGGATCAGTTCGGGAATGCGCTTGTCGCGAACCATCCGGCCGATGGTGAAGACATAGGGGCGGGGCGACGCCAGCAGCCGTTCGACCTCGGGTGCCATGGGCGCGGCATTGGCCGCCGGTTGGGTCAGCGTCTCCACCATCACCGTGTTCTGGGCGACGAACAGCCGGTCCGGCGCCAGCCCACCGGCCTGGAACTGCCGCCGCGTGCTCTCGCCATAGCACACGACACCGTCCGCCAGCCCAAGGAACAGCCGCCGCACCACCCCGCGCAGGCCGCCGCCCAACGAGGCCTCGCCGGCACCGTCGCCCCACCACCCCTTCAGCCACAGCAGCACCGGCACCCGCCGAAAGCGGGCCAGCAGCAGGATGGCGACATTGGACAGGATGTGCATGTCGCCTTCCAGGATCACCACGTCGCAGGCCCCCGACAGGGTGTGGCGCAGGGCGCCCGACTGCCACATCAGCCGGGTTCCCGGCAGGTAGCGATTGCCGAGCGGTACGGTGTAGGGCATCGGCGGCGCCGGCTGCGAGATCCCGAGGTCGGCCCGTGGCTCCTGCAACAGTCCGTAAAGGAGCGAAAGAGCGATACCGGGCCGCGCCCACAGACCGTCGAATACCGGCTTGCGGTAATGAGGGAAGTAGCGTTGTATTATGGCAAGTCTGACCGCGACGGGCGGCATCGCATTCTCCAGCAATTTGTAGGGCTGTACCTCTCGCCGGCCCAACTGTAAAGAGTTCACTCGGTGCGCATGAGCATAGACGGGTCCGCCATCATCTACCCAGGCGCAACACTTGGGGAGAACGCCATTGTCGAGCCCTTTGCCATCGTCGGCATCCAGGACCGCTTCCATCCCCCCGGCACGGTGGTGATCGGCCGCAACGCCTTCATCGGCTCGCGCTGCACGGTCTATAACGGGGTGATCGCGGGCGATGACTTCGATCTCAGCGACCAGTCCACCGTCTTCGTCGACAATGTTTTCGGCGACCAGTGCCGCATCGGCCCCAAGGCGGTGGTCAAGCATGGCTGCCGGTTCGGCAACCGCATCCGCCTGGGCAGCCAGGCATTCGTCGAAAAGGTGGAAATCCACGACGACGTGTTCATCGGCCCCGGCACCGTCTTTACCGATGACATCCACCCGGTCTGTCCGCGGCGGGCCGACTGCGTCGGGCGAACCGTGGTCGAATCCTTCGTCTCCATCGGCGCCATGGTGGTCATCGCCCCCGGCATCCGCATCGGCCACCACTCGCAGATCTATGCCGGCACGGTGGTCACCCGCGACGTGGAGCCCTATTCGGTGATGGCGGGCAATCCCGGCAAGCGCGTCAAGACGCTGGACCAGCTGATCTGCTCCGCCGGCCTTCTGGAACGGCCGTTCATCTGGTGGGATGCGCCATGACCGCGCGGGTTCTGCTGATCAATCCGTCGCGGACCTACGGCTGGGGCGCCAAGGGCGTTCGGCTGGGTCTGCCGCTCGGGCTGATGTACGTCGCCGCCGTGCTTGAGCGAGCCGGCATGGCGGTCCGCATCTTCGACTGCCTCCTGTGCGAGGAGACCCGGATCAGCGAGGCCGCCGGCATCATCCATCATGGCGTCGACGATGACGTGTTCCGCCGCAGACTGCGTGAGGAGGCCCCCGATATCGTCGGCGTCGGTGCGCCATTCACGGCACAGGCCGCCAACGCCCTGCATGCCATGACCCTGGTCCGCGACGCGGCGCCCGCGGCGGTGATCGTCGCCGGCGGCCCCCATTTCACCGTCACCGGCAAGGACTTCATGGCGGCGAGCGGACTCGCCGACTACGTCATCGCCGGTGAGGGGGAGCACGCGCTGCCCGACCTCATCCGCGCCCTGGCGGATGGCGGCGACCTGCGGGCGGTGCCCAATCTGATCTGGCGCGACCCCCAGGGCCGCGTGGTGGCCAACCCGGTGGTTCCGATCAAGGATCTCGACGAACTGCCGCTGCCGGCCTATCACTTGGTCGACATGGGCCTGTATTTCCGGCGCATCGACGAAGGGATCGCCACCCGGGTGCGGCGGGCGCGGTCCATTTCCATGATCACCAGCCGTGGCTGCCCCTATACGTGCACCTTCTGCTCGATCAACCTGCACATGGGCTCCAACTGGCGGGCCCATTCGCCGGAATACACCCTGAACCACATCGAGCATGTGCTGACGACCTACGACGTGCGGCACATCTCGTTCGAGGATGACAATTTCACCTTCAAGCGCAGCCGCTGCCTGACGATCGTTGCGGGGTTGACCGAGCGCGGGTTGAAGCTGACCTGGGACACCCCCAACGGTATCCGGGCCGACACCCTCAACGATGAATTGCTTGATGCCATGAAGGCATCGGGCTGTGTCGGGCTAATCATCGCAGCCGAATCCGGCGATCAGACCGTCCTCGACACGCTGGTCAAGAAGAAGATCAAGCTTGAGCATCTCGTCCATGCGGCGAAACTGTGCTTCGAACACGAATTGCCCTTGTCCTGCTTCTTCATCATCGGCTTCCCCGGGGAAACCCGCGAGCAGATCCAGCGGACGCTGGATTTCGCCTTCATGCTGTATTCGAAATACGATGTGATGCCCCAGATGATGGTCGCCACGCCACTCTATGGCACCGAGCTGTATGATGTGGTGGTCGAGCAGAAGCTGCTGGTCGCCGACATCACCCCCGAGCGCCTGGCCGTGGCCACCCAGCTGAACGGCCAGGGGCTCATCCGCACCGACCAGTTCGACCCCGAATACCTCAGGGACGCCCACTCCCGCCTGATGTCGCGTATTCGCCGTCACCGGCTGGCGCGGATGCTGGGGGATGTCCGGCAGTATCCCCGGCTTGCCGCGGCCGTGTGGCGGCGCTTGAGCGGACGAAAGCAACGACGGGCGGTGGCGCCCCATCAGGGAGACCATTTTTGACGGACGCGATCCCCTTCTACCTCCACGACCTGGGTGAGGCCGAACTCGATGCGGTCCGGGCCGTCCTGGCGACGCCGATCCTCACCACCGGCGACACGGTCAACGAGTTCCAGCAGCGCTTCGCGGCCTATCTCGGCCGGCGCCATGCCATCGGCCTGTCGAGCGCCACCGGCGCAATCCACCTTGCCCTGACCGCCCTCGGCGTCGGTCCGGGGGACGAGGTCATCACCACCCCCATGAGCTTCGTCGCCACCGCCACCGCGATCCTTCAGGCGGGCGCGGTGCCGGTGTTCGTCGACATCGAAGCCGATACCGGCAACATGGACGTCACCCTGGTCGAGGCGGCGATCACGCCGCGCACCCGGGCCATCCTGCCGGTTCACCTCTACGGCCAGATGGTCGACATGCGCCCCCTGCGGGCTTTGGCGGACAGGCATGGCTTGGCCATCGTCGAGGATGCCGCCCATTGCGTCGAGGGCGAGCGCGACGGGGTGCGGCCCGGCATGCTGTCGGAGGCCGCCTGCTTCAGCTTCTACGCCACCAAGAACCTGAACTGCGGCGAGGGCGGCGCCCTGGTGACCGACGATGCCGAACGCGCCGGCCTGATCAGGCGCCTCGCCACCCACGGCGTGACCAAGACCGCCGCCGACCGCGCCAAGGAGGGCTATCGGCACTGGGACATGGATGTGTTCGGCTGGAAGTACAACATGAGCAACATCCAGGCGGCATTCCTGCTGCCGCAGTTTCTCCGGCTGGAGCGCAAGGTGGCCGACCGGCAGGCCCTGGCCGAGCGCTATTGCCGCGGGCTGGCCTCGGTGCCGGGGATCATGGTGCCGGCGCAGCGCCCGCGGTCGCAGTCGGCCTGGCATCTGTTCGTCATCCGCAGCCTCGAACTCGACCGCGATACCCTGCTCGCCCGCCTGCAGCAGGCCGGGTGCGGGGTGGTGGTGAACTACCTTCCCATCCACCTCACGGCGTATTTCCGCGAGCGCTTCGGCTACCGGCCTGGAGATTTCCCCCTGGCCGAGCAGTGGGGCGACAGCGTGCTGTCGCTGCCGTTCTGGCCTGGCATGGGAATGGACCGGGTGGACCGGGTGGTCGACCAGGTGCGGGCGGCGGTGGCCGGCGCCAGCCGGACGTAAGCATCCGGTCGCCCGGCAAGGACCCGGCAAGGGCACTGAATAAATCAGCCCGATCCCACAGGCGCAGAGCTCTAACAGGGTGCGGAAAAACTCAACTTTCCTTCCGTCATTCCCGCGAAGGCGGGAATCCATGCGTCCGGCAGCACAGCATATGGGGGCAAATGCCAGTCCTTGCCCCAACACGGACCCCCCGCCTTCGCGGGGGTGACGAGATGAAGGGCGGCGGGAAGAGGTTTTCCGCACCCTGCTAAGCCAGTAGCTGGTCCATGGATTCCATGGGCATGGGCGGATCGACGAAGTTGGCGCGGATGGCGACGGCCTCGTCCCAGGCGAGAAGAAAGGCGTCGACGCAAGCCGGCTCGAAATGGCTGCCGCGCGCCTCCGTCAGGAAGGTGCAGGCGCGCTCCATGCTCCAGGCCTGCTTGTAGGGCCGCTCGCTGGTGAGGGCGTCGAACACATCGGCCACCGCCACGATGCGGCCGTGCAGCGGAATGGCCTCGCCGGCCAGGCCGTTGGGATAGCCGGTGCCGTCCCATTTCTCGTGATGCGCCAGGGCGATTTCGGCGCCCGCCTGGATCAGGTGCGACGGGCTGTCGTTGAGGATGGCGTGTCCGATGGCCGGGTGGCGCTTCATGATCTCGAACTGTTCGACGTCGAGCCGTCCCGGCTTCAGCAGGATGCTGTCGGGGATGCCCAGTTTGCCAACGTCGTGCATGGGCGCCGCCTTCAGCAGCAACTCGCAGATGTCGTCCGGCAGGTTGAGGCGCTCGGCGATCAGCCGCGAGAAATGGGCCATGCGCTGGATGTGGCCGCCGGTCTCGGGGTCGCGGAACTCCGCCGCCTTGGACAGGCGCACGATCAACTCGTGCTCGCGTTCGAACACCATGCGGGTGGCCTGGCGCACTTCGTCGGCCAGCCAGCGGTTCTGGTCCTTGAGCCGGAGATGGCCGCGCCGGAGGGCCAGCAGGTTGCTCAGGCGGACCTTGACTTCGCTGGGGTCCACCGGCTTGGTCAGGAAATCCGTCGCCCCCAGTTCGAGGGCCTTTTGGCGGACCGAGCGCTCGCTGGCGGCGGTGACCATGACGATGGGAACGTCGCGCGAGCCCGGCATGGCCCGCACCCGACGCACGTATTCATGGCCGTCCACCTCGGGCATCATGTAGTCCACCAGCACCAGGTCGGGCAGCCCGGCGGTGCAGGCGGCCAAAGCCTTGATCGGGTCGGCGAAGCAGACGATCTCCAGCTCGCCGCCGATCTTGCGGACGATCTGCTCGAACAGCATCAGGTTGGTCTCGTTGTCGTCGACGATATGGACCAACATGGCAACGCTCCTAGGTATGGGCGAGGTGGGTGATGGTGGCTTCCGCGGCTTCGGCCAGCGCGTCGCCCAGCGGGGGCAGGTCGCCCTCGCCGGACTTGCCGGCCTCCTCCAGCCGCGAGGCCGCGTTGGCCAGGCGGGTGAAGCCGAGATTGAGTGCCGCCCCCTTCAGGGAATGGGCCACCGCGGCGGCGGCCTTGCCGTCGCCGCGTTCGATGGCGGCCCGGATATCCTGCCGCCGAGACGGAATACCCTTGAGGAAGCCGGCCACCAGATCGTCGAAGGACTCGTCGCCCAAGGCATCGCGCAGGTCGGCCTGCGTCTCCTCGTCGATAAGATCGAACATACGGTGGGGCGGCGGCGGCTCGGGCGCGGCGACCGGCGCCGCCGGTTGGCGATCGTGTCGTCCGGCGGTCAATTTCCCCTGCCAACGTTCCAGCAGGGCCCCCAGGCGGTGGCGGTCCACCGGCTTGGCGATGTAGTCGTCCATGCCGGCAGCGAGGCAGGTTTCGCGGTCGCCGCTCATGGCGTTGGCGGTCATGGCGATGATGGTGACCTTGCACTTGGGCGTGGACAGGGCGCGGATCGTCCGCGTTGCGGTCAGCCCGTCCATGCGCGGCATCTGCATATCCATCAACACCAGATCGTAGTCGCCCTGTTCCACCAGGGTGACCGCCTCGCTGCCGTCGTCGGCCACGTCGGCGCGATGGCCCAGCTTGGCCAGCAGCCCCACCGCCACCTGCTGGTTGATGGCGTTGTCCTCGGCGACCAGGATGCGCAGGCTGGGACCGGCGGTCAGCGAGCAGAAGTCGAAGGGGACGTGGGTGCTGGCGGGGCCTGCGGTGGTGCGGCCAAGCACCAGCATCAGGCTGTCGAGCAGGCTGCTCTGGCGCACCGGCTTGGTCAGCAACTGATCCACTACGGCGGCCGCCTTGGCCTTGATATCGGCCGGGTTGGCTGAGCTGGCCATGATCAGCCGGGTCACGGCGCAGGCCGGGTCGGCTCGCAGCACGGCGGCGAGGTCGAGGCCGCTCATCCCCGGCATCTGGTGATCAAGCAAAGCGAGGTTGTAGGGCCGTCCGGCGGTGATGGCCGCCCGCACTGCGATCAGGCCGACGGCGGCACCCTCGGCGATGTCCACCGTGGCGCCCCACTGCTCCAGCTGATGCTGGAAGACTTCCCGGTTGGTGGCGTTGTCGTCCACCACCAGGATTCGGGTCTCCCGCAGCGGGGAGTCCGTGATCTCGTCACTGGGGGTGTCGGTGGTGACACCCAGCGGCACCTCGAACCAGAAGGTGCTGCCCACGCCCTCGACGCTGTCGAAACCGATCTCGCCCCCCATGATGTCGACGATGCGCTTGCTGATGGCCAGGCCGAGGCCGGTGCCGCCAAAGCGGCGCGCCGTCGACGAATCGGCCTGGCTGAACATGTTGAACAGCCGCGAGCGCGCGGCCTCGGGGACACCAACGCCGGTGTCGACCACCTTGACCCTGAGCCGTGCCCGGTCATCTTCCAGCCGGCGCACCGAGACCACCAGGGTCACCGTCCCCTTGTCGGTGAACTTGACGGCATTGCCGGCAAGGTTCAGCAGTACCTGGCGCAGCCGTCCCGAATCGCCGCGGAACACGCCGCGCGCTTCGGGCGGCACCAGGTAGGAGAGGTCGATGTCCTTGTCCCGCAGGCGCGGCACCAGGATGTCGATGACGCCCTCCACCAGCGGGCGGATCTCGAACGGGCCTTCCTCGAACTCCAGCCGCCCGGCCTCCATCTTCGAGAAATCGAGGATATCGTTGATGATGGACAGCAGCGCCTCGGACGAGTTGCGCACCGTGTTGGCGAAGTGCTGCTGCTCGGGGCTCATCTCGGTGTCCAGCAACAGGCCGGTCATGCCGATGATGCCATTCATGGGGGTGCGGATCTCGTGGCTCATGGTGGCGAGGAAGTCGCTCTTGGCCCGGTTGGCGGCCTCCGCCTTGTCCACCGCCACCTTCAGCAGTTCCTCGACCTGTTTGCGGTCGGTGATGTCCTTGTGGATACCGGCCATGCGCTGCGGCCTGCCGTCGGGGGCGCTGTCGATCACCCGGCCCGAAGCCAGGATCCAGCGCCACGAGCCGTCCTTGTGGCGCAGGCGGAATTCGGCCTCGTAGGCCGGGTCGTTGCCGTCAAGGTGGCGCTCCAGCGCTGCCTGGGTGATGTCCTTGTCTTCGGGGCATAGCAGATGCAGCCAGGTGGCGCCGGTGTGCTCGAATTCATTGGCCCCATAGCCCAGCATGGTCATCCACTGGTCGCTGAAGAAGGCAAGATCGGTCTGCAGGTTCCAGATCCACAGGCCGATGCGCCCGGCCTGCAACGCGATCTGCAGGCGGTTTTCACTCTCGCGCATGGCCGCCTCCATCACCTTGCGCTCGGTGATGTCGGTGCGGATGCCGACATATTGCAGCGGGCGGCCATGCTCATCGTTGACGGGCACGATGGTGGCCGAGACCCAATAGAGACCGCCGCTCTTTTTCCTGTTGCAGATCTCGCCATGCCAGACACGGCCGGCGGTGATGGTCTGCCACATCTCGGTGAACAGGCTGGGATCGTGCTCCCCCGACTTGACGATGCGGTGGTTGCGGCCGATCAGCTCATCGGCGGTGAACTCGCTGATCTCACAGAATTTGCGGTTGGCGTAGAGAATGATGCCGTCGCGATCGGTGATACTGACGATGGCGTGCTGGTCCAACGCGAATTTCTGCCACTCCAGTTCACGCTGAAAGGTGCCGCGTTCGCTCACCAGCGTCGCCATCAGGTTGGTCAGGCTCTCCAGTCCGGCGTCGTCGTCGCGGGTCCGGGGATGCCCCATGGACAGGGCGATTTCGTTGGCGGTATGGCGTAGCGATTGGATCACCCGCGACTGCGATGCCGCCTCCTCGCGCAATTTGGCGTTGGCGCGGCCCAGTTCGCCGGAACTCAGCTCCAGCGAGCGATTGCGCAAGGTGAGGTCGCGCTCGTGCTGGTCATAGGTATCGCCGACGCGGCGCAGCAGGTCGGGCAGTCCGCCGATCACCGCCGCGACGCCCGGTGGCAGCGCCGCGACGTCGGCCGTGGCGAACCCCTCGATGATGGCCAGGACTTCGGCTTCGCCATCCACGCCGCAGGCTCGGCGCAGTTGGCGAAGCAGTAGGCGATGCATGGTCAGTGCTCGCCGAGGAAGGTCACCGTCATGGTCTGATTATGCAGCTTGCAGTCGGTGGTGGAGGAAAACGGGGCGATCTCGCCGTACGAATAGAAGCCGGTCAACTTGAGCGAGCGTCCCAACACGCCGGCCACCGCCTCGACCTCCTCGTCGACGGCGTCACCCATCACCAGCTTGCGACCGACGCACGACACCAGCACGCCAAGGCCGTCGCCGACTTCGCCGCCCAGGGCATCGCAGATACGTCGGGCGGCGGCTTCGGCGCCGTCCACCAGGTTGTCGGTGCTGGCGTGCATCAGCCGCAGATAGCCTGTTGGATCGATGTCGCCGGCCAGGATCAGTGCCCCCTTGGCGTCGTCGACGCCGAGGATGGTGCGGATCAGGCCCACCGAAGCGTGGCCCTCGTCGAGCATCTCGAAGGGAAACAGCAGGCCGGAGGCCGGCAGGTCCTTGGCGTATTCGCCGAGGTACTCACGGTAGAGATCGAGGGCAGGCAGGCCGTCCAGTTCGTAGAGAACGTTGCCTTCCGAGCGGGTCACCTTGCGCGGCGGGCCGAAGGCGGACCAGCCGCCGAAGCTGCCATGGCCGATCTTCAGGCCGTCGCCGTAGAGGCCCACCGCCACCACCCGGTCGGGCAGAATGCCCGACGGCGTCACCGTCAGGGTGCGGGTAAAGGATCCGCCGTCGCCGGCCAGCCCGCCGGAAATGGGCACCGCGCGGCCGACTTCGGCCATGAGTCCCTCGATCAGGGCGCTGCCGTTGACATCGACGCCCTTGCCGAACAGCAGGATGGCGGCAAGGTCGGGGGCGGCGAGGGCGCGTCCGACCTCGCGGCCGGCCCCCTCCGAGGCGGCCATGGCCGGCACGGCGGCGTCGACCACCCGGTGGCGGACGGTGTCGAAGCGGATGGCGGTGACGACGCAGGTGCCGTCCGAAACGCCCTTGGCGGTGATCTCGCCGGCGGTGGAGCATCCGGCCAGGGTCGCCCCCGGGAAGGCGGTGGAAAGCAGGTCGAACACTCCGGGCTCGTCGAGCAGTCCGACGGCGCCGAACACCAGAACCAGCCCGGGCGCGATCTCCTGGACGCTTGCCAGATTCGCCCCCTGCAACGATTTCACCTGTATCTGCCTGACGTCCATCGTGATCCTCCTGCCGAAGCGAGTAGCTATCTTGCACCAAGGAGTGAGGAATATCACCTGCGTATCCATGCCATTTTGATACATCGCCGCTCGGTTAACATCCGGTTCATCATCCGGTGACCGCCGGTTCAAGGTGAGCATGAAATTCAGTCTCCTTTTGAGTCTATGCTCCCTGGGTTCATGCTCATTCCCCCCGAGGATTCATGCTGAAGCTCAACCCCGAATGGACGGCCGGCACTGTCGAGTTGGACCAGGAACACGAAAAATTCTTCGAGATCGCCACCCGCCTGCTGGGTCTGGTGCGGGTGGATGTCAGCCCCCACATCGTCCGCGAGGCCTTGGAGACCCTGTATCAACGGCTGGCACTTCATACCGCCGCAGAGGAGCGCTTGGCGCTCAAGCACGACCGCGAGGCGGCCGCCATCCTGCGCGAGGATCATCTGGCGATATTGGAGGCATTGAAGAGCCTGTCGCGGCAGGTTGGCCAGGTGGACGCCAGTGTGGTCGTGGCCGAAATGGAACGCATCGTCGCCATGATCGACAAGCACGAACGGGAAGTGGACGTGCCGCTGTTTCGCATGATGGCCAATCGCTGATTTTCTTGCATTTGAGCGCAGTTGCGCTAAATAATGCGAAATCTGAGCGGAGGGCATCAATATGTTGACATCCAGCCCGCAGGACATCGCATTCAGGGCCCGTCATTTGATTCGTCGTCACGGTGTCGGCGCCGCCGAGATCGTCACCCAGGAGGCGGTGGAACTGGGGCGCACCGGCGACCTTCGCCGCCAGGATGAAGCCTATCTCGTTCTCACCGAAATCGAGCGCCTCACCAGGGGCGGCAAGGAGATCGGGCACTGAGGGTCGGGCGGCAACGTCGGCCACCTGTCGCACCAGCTGCTGATCCAACGCCTTCATTGCGGCTTAGACGCGGTTTCTCCTCTCCACGTGCTCCGTTATTAGCAAGGTGCGGAAACACTCAACTTTCCTTTCGTCATTCCCGCGAAGGCGGGAATCCATGCGTCCTGCAGCACAGCATATGGGGGCAAATGCCTGTCCTTGCCCCAACATGGACCCCCTAGACTCACGATTGAAGTGCAACACCCTTAAGATGGGATGTTGCGATGGGAACGACCTACGATCAGCTCAGCTTGGATGAGCGGTGCGAGATTTACCGT
>CAJANL010000098.1 GCA_903941105.1 uncultured Rhodospirillaceae bacterium | reverse complement strand
GGGCACTCTGGTGGACACCTATCTCGCCGCGCGCGGGCTCGGACCCGCCAGTTGCTCCGATCTGCTGTTCCATCCCGATCTCACCCATTGGGACACCAAGAGCGGCTGGCCAGCCATGGTGGCGTTGATCCGCGATGGTGCAGGCACGCCCCTCGGCCTGCACCGCACCTGGCTGGCCGCCGACGGCACGGCCAAAGCGTCGATCCCCAAGAATCGCAAGATGCTGGGCAAGGTGGCCGGCGGCGCCGTGCGGCTGGCTGAGCCCGCCGACGGTCTGCTCGGTCTGGCGGAAGGCATCGAGACCACGCTGGCGGTGATGCGTGCCTGCCCCGCCTTGCCAGCCTGGGCAACACTGTCGGCGGGCAATCTGGAGGCCGTGGCGCTGCCGTCCGAGGTTCGCCGCGTGGTGATCCTGGCAGATCATGACGCGTCCGGAACCGGCCTGCGCGCCGCCGAAACCGCCGCCGCCCGCTTCCATCGCGAGGGCCGTCGAGTATGGATTGCCCTGCCACCGACGGAGGGGGACGATTTCAACGACCTGCTGGTGCGCGAGGGGACCGATGCCGTCCGGGCTGCAGTCGAAGCGGCGGTGGAATGGACCCCGTTGCCCGATCTTTTGGCTGCCGAGGCCCCGGCTCAACACCGCCGCCGGGATCCCCGTCTGCCGCTCGGCTTCGTCGCTCCCACCGGTATGTTGCCGCGCATGCGCGCCGATAACGGCGATCTGGCTGACGCCACCAACCGCTGCTGGGATATCGTCGAGGACGCCAACAATCCGCCGTGGCTATTCCGGGTCGGCGGCCATCCCGGCTGGGTCGAATGCGATGACCAAGGCCAGCCCCAGCCCATCGCCCTGACCGAGAACCGTCTGCGCCACGTCCTCGCCCTGGTGGCCGACTGGCGCAAACTGGATGCCCGCAATCAGTTGGCACCCGCCCATCCGCCCATCGCCGTGGTCAAAAATTTGCTGGCCACGCCCAATCCCGCCCTGCCGGTGCTGGCGGGCGTGGTCACCGCACCGGTCTTCGGCCGCGACGGCACATTGGTGACGGTGCCCGGCTATCATCCCTCCACTCGGCTGCTGTTCGAGCCGCCTGAAGATTTCGTCCCGCCGGTGGTGCCGTCCCAACCGACCGCCGCCGATGTTGCCGCCGCCCGCACCCTGCTGCTCGACGACCTGCTGGGGGATTTCCCGTTCACCTGCGAGGCCGAACGGGCCCATGCGCTCGCCCTGTTGCTGCTGCCGTTCATGCGGGAGTTGATCGACGGGCCGACGCCGCTGCACATGATCGAGAAGCCGACGCCCGGCACCGGCGCCAGCTTGATGGTCGAGGTGATCGCCGAAGTCGCGCTGGGCGCCACGCCGTCCTTCATGGCCGAGGGCCGGGACGACGACGAATGGCGCAAGCGCCTCACCGCCAAGCTGCGGTCGATGCCAGCCATGGTGGTGATCGACAACCTCAACCTGAAGCTCGATTCGGGCGCCCTCTCGGCGGCACTGACCATGCCCGCCTGGGAAGACCGGGTGCTGGGCGTCTCGGAGATGACCCGCTTTCCCATCCGCTGCGTCTGGGTCGCCACCGGCAACAACCCGCAATTCTCCCACGAGATGGCCCGGCGCATCGTTCGCATCCGCCTCGACGCCCATGTCGATCAGCCTTGGCGGCGCAAGGCCGGCGAGTTCCGCCATGCCGATCTGCGTGGCTGGACCAAGGCCAATCGTTCCCTGCTCATTGCGGCGTGCCTAACCCTCGGCCAGGCATGGATCGCGGCCGGCCGCCCCCGCCAGGGTGAGCGCAGCCTCGGCAGCTTCGACAATTGGGCGGCGATCATGGGCGGCCTTCTGGATGTGGCCGGCGTGCCCGGCTTCCTGGCCAACCTGGACGAGACCTACGAGACCGCCGATGCCGAAGGCGCCACCTGGCGGGCCTTCATCGGCGCCTGGTGGGATCGCCACGGCACGGCGGATGTGGCCACTGCCGACCTGCATCAGGTGGCGCTCACCAGCGAGCCGCCGCTGCCACTGGGCGACGGCGGCGACCGCTCGCAGCGCACCCGCCTGGGCAAGGCCCTCGGACGGATGCGGGATCGCATCTTCGCCGTCGGCAGCATGAAGCTCCGGGTCCGCGCCGGTCGCGTGTCGCATCAGGCGCAGCGGTGGCATCTCGCTGTCGAACACGGGGCGCCCGACCAGGGGGAACATGGGGAACGTTTTCCAGGCCCGGATTTCGGGGAAGGTGGGGAACGTTTTCCCGAGGCTGCTTCTGAGATCGGGGAACGTGGGGAACGTCGCGACCACCCCGAAATCAACGGGGGTGGGGAACGTTGTGGCGCCGATGGCCAACGTTCCCCCCAACGTTCCCCGGAAAGTCGTGAGGTAAATCATGGCTCCGGGGAACGTGGGGTACGTGGGGTACGTTTTTCCATACCTCTCACACATACGGGCGCATGCGCACACACGCACATGAGTGGTGTTGCCGAAAAACGTTC
>CAJANL010000097.1 GCA_903941105.1 uncultured Rhodospirillaceae bacterium | reverse complement strand
GATTCGGTGACGTCCAGCTCATCGCCGCCGCCGGCCAGCATGACGTCGGCCTTGCCCCAGCGGATCGCCTCGGCGGCATAGCCGATGCCCTGCGAACCCGAGGTGCAGGCGCTGGAGGTGGGAATGATCCGGCCGGTGGCACCGAAGAACAAGCTGATGTTCACCGCCGCGGTGTGGCTCATCATCTGGATGTAGCTGGTGGCGTTGAGGCTTTTCGAGCGCCCGTCCATCTTCAGCTCGGCGAAGGCCAGCACCGGATCGGGACTGCCGAACGACGAGCCATAGGCGATGCCGGTACGGCCGGAGCGGACCACCGGATCGTCCAGCAGGCCGGCGTCGGCCAGCGCCGCCTCGGTGGCGTAGACCGCCATCTTGGCCACCGGCCCCATGGTGCGGGTCTTCTTGCGCGGCCAGTGCGCGCCGCCCGAGAAATCCGCCACCGGCGCCCCCAGGCGGGTGTTGATGCCCTCGTAGCGGTCCCAGTCATCCATCCGGCGAATACCGGTGCGGCCGGCGGCGAGATTGGCCCGGATGGTCGGCCAGTCGTTGCCCAGCGCGGTGACACCGCCCATGCCTGTAACCACCACCCGCCTCATACCATCCCCCCGTTGACTGAAATGACCTGACGGGTGACGTAAGCGGCATCCGCGCCGCACAGGAAGGCGACCACCCCCGCCACCTCCTCCGGTTTGCCCAGCCGGCGCATGGGCACCAGCTTGACCACCTCGTCCAGCGGCAGGCCGTCGAGCATCTGGGTCTCGATCACCCCCGGCGCGACGCAGTTGACGGTGATGTTGCGCTTGGCCAGTTCGAGGGCCAGCGCCTTGGTGGCGCCGATGATGCCGGCCTTGGCCGCCGAGTAATTGACCTGCCCCCGGTTCCCCACCAGCCCCGAGACGCTGGACAGCGTCACGATGCGGCCGCCCTTGCGGGCCGAGACCATGGGCATCACCAGCGGCCGCAGCACGTTGTAGAAGCCGTCGAGGTTGGTGCCGAGCACGGCATCCCAGTCCTCGTCGGCCATGGCCGGGAAGGCGTTGTCCCGCGCGATGCCGGCGTTGAGCACCACACCCCAGAACGGACCATTCTCGGCCAGATCGGCCTCCAGCGCCGCCAGGCAGCCGGCGCGGTCGGCAATGTCGAAGCACAGCAGGCGCCCACCGGGACAGTCGGCCAGGGTGGCCTCGGCGCCGGCACGATCCGAGTGGTAGTGCACCGCCACGGCAAAGCCGTCGCGCGCCAGCCGCTGCGCCACGGCGCGGCCGATCCCCTTGCTGGCACCGGTGACCAGAATGCTCCTAGACATGGGGGTCCTCGTCGGGCTGATACAGGTTGAGTTGGGCCGCCGCCCGTTCGGCGCCCTCCACCGCGATACGGCAGTCATAGGTCGCCATCTCGCCGAAATCGGTGACGCGGCGGACGGTGACCACCAGCCGCTCGCCCATGCGGAACCAGGGCTCCGTCGCCTCGTAGTGCCGGGTGCCCAGCAGGAACCCCACCTTGACCTTGCCGCCCGAGGCCAGGACGTGGGCGCCGGCATGGGCGCCGCAGGCCTGGGCCATCAGCTCGATGCCCACATGGGCCGGCACGCCCTCGGGCTCGGCGAAGGGGTGGTCTGGACGGATGGTTACCGCAGCCGTGGCGCCGTCGTCGTCATAGCCGACGGCCTCGTCCAGCAACAGCAGGGCGGGGCCGTGCGGCAACAGCGCCGAAATGGGCCAGGGACACGGATTCACGGCGTCTTCCCCAGGATCAGGCTGCAATTGCTGCCGCCGAAGGCGAAGGAATTGCTGAGGCAGGCTCCGCCCGCCAACCGGGCGCCGGACTCGGCCAGGGCCAGCCTCGGCAGGGCGGGGTCGGCGACACCGTCCCAGAGCTGCGGCGGCACCAGCCGGTCGGGGTTCCACCGGCCGGACAGGGTCAGCCACAGGAAGGCGGCCTCGACGGCGCCCGCCGCGCCCAGGGTGTGGCCGGTCATCGCCTTGGTGGAACTGCACGGAACGGCGCCGAACAGATCCGCCACCGCCCGACTCTCCATGGCGTCGTTCAAGGGCGTCGCGGTGCCGTGCAGGTTGACATAGCCGATGTCGGCGGCGGCCAGCCCGGCATCCGCCAAGGCGCCCTGCATGGCGGCCAACGCCCCCTTGCCCTCGGGATCGGGGGCGCTGAGGTGATGCGCGTCCGAGCTTTCACCCACCCCCAGCAGCGCCACTTCGGCCGGCTCGCGGCTCATCAGGAACAGGGCGCCACCCTCGCCGATGGTGATGCCGTCACGGTTGGCGCTGAACGGGTTGCAGGGACCGCGCGACAGGGATTCCAGCGAGCCGAAACCGGCCTGGGTCAACCGGCACAGGGTATCGGCCCCCCCCACCACGGCGGCATCGGCCAGCCCCAGCCGGATCAGCCGCCGCGCCGAGGCGAACACCTTGGCCGAGGACGAGCAGGCGGTGGCCACCACATAGGCCGGGCCGGCGAGGTCGAGGGCACGGCTGAGCGCGCTGGCGGCGCTGCCCGGTTCCTGCTGGCCATAGTCGAAGCCAGACGGCAGGCAACCGTGGGCGCGGTGATAAGCGTAGGCGGCCTCGCCCTCGGCCATGCCCGAGGTACTGGTGCCCACCACCACCGCCACCCGTTCGCGGCCGAAGCGGCGGATGGCGTCGGCCACCGGGGCGGCGATTTCGTCGAGCAGCGTCAGCAGCAGCCGGTTGTTACGGCTGTCGGGTCCCGGCGGCAGCCCCTCGATGGCGCCCACCAAACCAACGCGGCGGCCGATGAACAGCGCGGCGGCAGTGGCAGCCTTGCCGAGGCCGAGGCAACTGGCGATGGCCATCGCCGGCAGATAAATCGGCTCGCTCATGGCCCCATCACCGCCGAGCGAACGTCCAGCGCATAGCCCCAGGCGCGGTTTTCCAGCCGGGAGACCCCCGACCATGGATCCGATCCCTCGTGGCGCACCGTGACCACCTCGCCATCACCGGTCCAAATGCCACGGCCGCCGGCGGTGCCCTCCAACGAGGCGCCCGACAAGCCGCGCCGAATGGCGGCGTCGGGCCAATACAGCAGCACCAGATCGGCCAGTACGTTCTCGGCCCGCAGTTCGACCGGCACCCAGGCGGCGCGGTCCTCTTCCACTCCGGCGGCGGTCCAGCGGATGGCCAAGGCGCGGCGGCCCAGGGGGTCGGTGGTGACCAGCCGCACCTCGTCGGGCGTCGTGGCCAACCGGCTTTCGAACACCGAAACCTCACCGCCGCGCGTCGCCGTCACCACCTGGAACGCCTCGACCACCCGCCCCAACTCACCCGGAGCGGGCAGCGTCAACGCCACGCCGGGAGCGAGCGGAACCGGCCGGGGCACCTCGGCACAAGCCGCGAGCAACAAGAGGGCGAACAGGATGAAAGGACGCATTTACTCGTCTTGAGGGTTGTTCACGTTGGGTACTGATACACCAGTTTGACCGCCGCCACTACCGGCCAGCGGTGCCAGCAGGAAGGCCAGCGGAATCGCTGCCAGCATGGTCAGGCCGAAACTTTTCACCGCCGCCGTGTCGCTAAGCCCCAGCAGGCCGAACGACAGCAATGTGGTGACGGTGGCCAGCAATACCCCCACCAGGACGACCGGGTCACGCCGCTCGCAGTCTTCGGCGAAGAATACCGCGTAATCGACACCGATGGACAAGGCCAGCACCAGCGCCATGGCCGAAAAGAAGCCGAACGGCTGGCCGAACAGCGCCAGCAGGCAGGGCGCCAGCACTACGGCGGCGGCGGGCGGCGCCATCACCCGCAGCGCTCGCGCCAAACCATATCGCCACCACAGCAGCGGCAGCATCAACAGCGCCGACACTCCCAACAGCGCCACCGCGCGGCGGCGATAGCTGCCCAGCAATTCGGTAAGATCGCCGGTGGGGTCGACGAAGCGCACTCCCTCCAGCCCATCGGCGGCGGCCCGTACGCCGGCCATGTCGGACAGGCGGTCCAGCAGCACCAGATGCAGCCCATCCTCCAGCAGCAATGTCGAAAGTAGCGGCACTGCACCGCTGGCCGCCACCTCGGCCGGGGTGAGCGGCGGGACGGCGGCGGGCGTTTCCGGCTCGGGCATGCCCAACCGGGCCCGGTAGGCGGCAAGATGCGGGCCGGCGAGACGCTCGGTGACCAGGACACGACTCTCCCGCTGGCGCTGCGCCGACGGGGCGAAGCGGGCGGCCGACTGCCAGCCCGTGACCGCCCCGCTGGCCGCCAGACGCTCGCCCAGGGCCTCCTCACGGCGCAGGACCTGCTCGCCATTCGCACCCTGCACCACGAAGAACTGGGTGGTCTGGCCAAAACCGGTGAGGCGCTGGAATTCGGCCTGCTCGGCCGCCAGTACCGGGTCGAGCGCCTGCTGCCGGCGCACGTCGTCGTCGATCGAAAGCCTTGCCGCCCCAGCCGCCGCCACCGCCACGAACACCGCCAGCGCCGCCAGCCGTGCCGGACGCCGGCTCCAGAACCGCCACAGGCCCTCGGCCAGCCGCCGGGGCACCCGCCCCAATTCCGCCGGCCCGGTCCTGTCGAGCAGCGGGAACCACAGCACCACGGTGGCGAACGAGCCCAGCAGCCCCACCACCGAGAACACCGCCACCTGCCGCAGGCCGGGAAACGGCGAGGCCGCCAGCGTCAGGTAGCCCACCAGGGTGGTCAGCATGCCCAGGGTGATGCCGGGCAGCACATGGGCCAGCCGCGCCCGGGGATCGGTTCGCGGTGAGAAGACCTGGCTGAAATAGAGCAGGGCATAGTCGGCGGCGATGCCGATCAGGCTGGCGCCGAACAGTTGGGCGGCGACATGCAACTCGCCGAACAGGACGAGGCAGGCCGACAGCGCCACCACCAGCCCGACCACGATGGCCGCCACGCCCAGCAGCAGCGGCCGCAGCCCGCGAAAGCACAGCACCAGCAGCAGCGCCGTGCCGGCCAGCGACACGGTGGCGATCAGCGAGCTCTCGGCCATGGCGCGCTCGGCACCGGCATGGGCATAGAACACCGTCCCCAGCCGCAGCAGTTTGACACCCGGTGGCGCGGCGGCGGCGTAGGCGGCGGCGAAGCGCTGCTGAAAGGCCAGAGAGGTGGCCTCGCCGGTGAGCCTGCCCGTCACCAGCACCCAGGTGACGCCGTCCTCGGTGACGGTGGGGCGGCCCTCGTCGAGGCCCAACCGGCTGGCTGGAATGGGCAGGCCGGTAAGGAAGGCGGGGAACAGCAGGAACGGGTCGCGGGCCAGCAGGCGGGCGTCGGCGATGCCGCCAAAGCCATAGACCTGCGACAACGCCCGCATCACCAACGCCTCGGATTCACCCGCCAGCAGTGCCTCGCGGTCGGCCTCGGCCAGCAGACCGGCGCGGTGGGGGAAATAGAGAGCGCCGAGCCGCCGCAGCGCGTCCTTGTCGGGAACATCGCCCGACGGCCGCATCACCCGGGCCAGCCCGGCCTCCAGGGCGGCGGCGGCGGCGTGCGCCCGTTCACGCTCGGCATGACCCACCAACACCACCACCCGCTGCGACAGCGCCCCGGTCGCCGCGTCCTTGGCCCGCTGCACCGCCTCGTCGCGATCCTCACGCGGCAACAACGCCATCAGGTCGGTGGCCACCGGCAGGCCGGAAAGTGCGACATGGACGGCGGCGGCAAGGACCAGCGCGAACCAGACGAGCGCGGCGCCCCTCATTTCCCCGCCTTGCCCAACACGGCGGCTTCCTCGGGCGTGGCCGTTCCGCCGATCTTCTGCTCGCTGAACACCAGATGGTCGAAATCGCCCTCGGGACGCAAGATGTCGACCTCCTCCACCAGGCGGTTGACCTTGGCGACGATGGCCTGAATCGGCTGACTGGGGTCGGGGCGCCTGGGCTTCAGCGTCACCTTGGCACCGGCGCGGCTGACGGTAAAGTCCTCCTCCAGGGCACTCCAGTCCCCGGCAACGGCGCCGCTCATCATGGCGTAGAGGCGCGACAGGAACGGCATGCGCGTCGATTGCAGCCGCAGAGTCTCGGTGCGGCCGACGCTCTGCACCAGGCCGGCGGGGGTGATGACGGTGCTCATGGCGAAGGGCATCTCGGCCCGCCAGATCAGCCCCGCCCCCGCCACCACCACGAAGGTTCCCTCCGAGCGGGCCGGCTGGCTGAAGCCGTTGAGGTGACGCTCCTGCACGAAGCGGCCACGCAAGACCTCGCCATCCTTGAGGGCGGCCGGGTCGGCCAGGGCGGGAAAGGCCATCAGCAGGAAGAGGGCAAGAAATCTCACAGCAGCCTCCTCACCCGCTCGGTCAAGTCCGGCGGGCACTCCAGGCAAAGCTCCTGACCGGCCGCCACCACCGCGACCTGGGTGGTCTCGCCCTTGGTCAGAACCTCGCCCGAGGCGGCGTCGGTGATGCGGTAGGCGATGCGCAGGCGGTTCTCGTATTCCTGCAAGGTCGCGGTGACACGAATCTCCTGGGCGAAGCGCACCGGGCGGACGAACTTGGTCCGCATGTCGACGATGGGCCACAGATAGCCCGACTCCGACATCTGCGGGTAATTGTAGCCGATGCGGTCGAGCAGGGCGCAGCGCGCCACCTCGAAGAAGCGGGCGTAGTTGCCGTGCCACACCACCTGCATGGGGTCGAGGTCATAGAACTGCGCCGTGATGGTGACGTCGGCCGAGATCATGCGTCCCCCCAGAAGTCGAAGAAATTGTACCACTGCAACGGGTCGGCACGGCACTCCCGTTCCAGCCGGGCGGCATAGGTGGCGCAGTGCTCGGCCAGCGCCGCCTCGCGCGCCCCGCGCGGCAGAACGATGCGCTCGGCGAAGGGCTCCAGCGCCAGTTCCCAGCTCTCGGGTCCGCTGCGGCGGCAGAACAACAGCCACACCGGGCAGCCCAGCAACGAGGCCAGCAGCCAGGGACCTTGCGAGAATGCCGCCTCACGGCCGAGGAACGGCACCCGGCATACGCGCCCTTTCGACAGCACCGGCACCCGGTCGCCGGCCATGGCCACCCACTCGCCGCGCTCGACCCGCTCCTGCAGGGCGACGGCGGTGTCGGGGCCGAGTTCGGTGACCTGGACCAGCCGCGCCGCCGCCTCGGGGCGGAACTCGCGCAGCACCCGGTTGAAGTTCTCGGCGTGGCGGGTGTGGACCAGGACGGTGAGGCGATCGCGCAACTCGGGGGCCATGGTGGCGCGCGACAGCTCGACATTGCCGTGATGCGACACCACGATCAGCGCCCCCGCCTCGGGCAGGGTCGGCGTCACCAGCCGCACCGCCCCCGCCGGCAGACGGCCACTCCACGCCGCCAGGGTATCCAGCGCCCGGACGGCGAAGTCGAGGAAATGACGGAAGACCTCGCCGAACCCCGGCTGGCGCCGCCACACCCGGCCGAGAAATTCCCGCGAGGCGCGGCGCTGGCCGGTTCCCGTCAGGCAAAAATACAGCACCGCCGGAGCCACCACCGCCAGGGCGGCGTGCCGCCCCAGCAGACGGTAGGCGGCGGCGGTGAGACGCAAGCCCCACACGGCGCCGCGCTCGGCCATGTGCGCCCAGTGGGATGCTGGCGGGACGCCTGCGCTCCGCCTCACCATGCCGAACACCAGGCGGGTGTGCATGCGGGTGATGCGCCAATTGTCGCGCAGCATACGGAAATTGGAGGTGTTGCCGGGCGGATAGGTCACCGCCACCGGCACCATCACCGGGGGGACGCCGCGCCAGAACAGCCGCACCATGATCTCGGTGTCGAAGTCCATGCCGAGGCCGACGCGCTCCTCGACCAGCAGGGCGGCGACCTCGGCCAGGGGATAGACGCGGAAGCCGCACATGCTGTCGCTGATCTTGAATGACAGGGTCTCGATGAACACCCACAGATGGGTGATCCAGCGGCCGATGCGGCGGCCCAGGGGCATGCTGGCGTCGTAGCGCGGCGCGCCGCTGACCAGGGCGTGCGGCGCGGCTTCGGCGCGACGGAGCATCTCGGGCAATGCGGCGAGGTCGTGCTGGCCATCGGCATCCACCTGCACCGCGTGGCTGTATCCGCGTTCGGCGGCGAGGCGGAAGCCGTCGATCATGGCGGCGCCCTTGCCGCCGTTGACCGGCCGGCAATGCACCACGACGCCGTCTCCCGCCACCGCCGCGATGGCCGCGGCATGCGGCTCGTCGCTGCCGTCATCGATGACGATCACCGCCAGCCCGGCGGCCCGCAGCGCATCGACCACGGCCGGCAACGCCTGCGAATGGTTGCGGCTGGGGACGACGGCGCAAGGGGTGAAGCTCATCCCAGCACCCCCACCGAGCAGACCTCATCGCCGCGACGGTACTCGAAGGTGACGCGGCCGCGGGCGTCGGTGCGCAGGCCGAGGACCAGTCGATCGCCCGGCCGGATCATCTGCTTGAACTTGATCCGGAACCGTTGCGCCGTCGGCCCGGCATAGCCCAGGTGTCGGCGGGCGAACCCCACCGCCCAATCCACCTGCACCACCCCGGGCAGCAGGGGAAAGACGGGAAAATGGCCGTCGAACCAGCGCAGGTCGGGCGCCATCGCAAGATCGAACTCGAAGCCCCCCTCCACCGGGCGAACGGTGGCCGGCGGCAGGCGGCCGTCCTCGAACAGGGCGGTGACGGCGGCGTCCTGGCGTTTGCCCATGGCGCCGTCGGGTAACCGCTCGACGAACCGCCAGCGGCGCGGCTGCCCGGCCGGCTCCAAGGTCGCCGACAGCTGCCAGCGCAGGGCGCGGCCGAATCGGAAGGCACCCAGTCGCTCCAAGGCGGCGCGACCCACCGGAGTAGGCACCACGGCGGCGGCGAGCACGGTGCCGCCCAGCACTACCACCTGGGCCTCGGCGACCTCGGGCAGGACGGCCAGCGCCGCCTCGACCTCGGCCAACCCGACCCGCTTGCCCTCGATCTTGGCCACTCGGTCGGCACGCCCCAACAGGTGGAAACCGCCGTCTGCCTCCAGGTCGATGCGGTCGGCGCACTCGATCCAGTCGGGGGAAACATAAGGGCACGACAGCGACAGCCGGCCGTCGACCTCGCGGCGAACCGCGGTACCGGGAAACGGCCGCCACGGCGCGTCGGCCTGGCGGGTGGCGACGGCACCGGTCTCGGTGCTGCCGTAGATCTCGGTGGGCAGCACGCCGAACAGCCACTCCGCCTCGCGAGCCGCCGCCAACGGCAACGGTGCCCCCGCCGACAGCAGCAGGCGCGGGCGATCGGCCACCACGTGCAGCCCGCCGAGGCGGGTGAGATGGGCCGGGCTCGACACCAGCACCGCGCCGGGCGGCAGGTCGGCGAGCAAAGTTTCCCACAGCTCGTGCGACAGCGACACGAACGGCCGTCCGGCCATCAGCGGCCACGACAGCTTGAAGGTGAGGCCATAGATGTGCTGGTGCGCCACGGTGGCGAGGGTGGGGGCGTCGCCAAGCGCCTCGCCCCACAACGCCTGCAACGCGGCGGCCTCGCCCTCCATCTGGGCCAGGGTCTTGTCCACCCGCTTGGGCGTTCCGGTGGAGCCCGAGGTGTAGAAGGCCAGCCGGCAGGCTGCGGCGTCGAGTGGCCGAAGCCGCAGCGGCTCGCCCATGATCGGCGGATCGTCCAGCACCATGTCCCAGGTGCCCGACAAGGCGGCCAGGGCGCCCGGCTGGGCATTGGGCGGCACCACCACCTCGGCGCCGCCGTGCAGCAGCCCCATCAGGCCGACGGCGAAATTCCAGCCGTCCCTGGCCACCAGGGCGCCGCGCCGGCAACCCGCCGCCCGCACGGCCCCGGCGCAGGCCGCCACCTCGTCACGGAACTGGCCGAAGGAAAGCGGCAAACCATGGCGGAACGCCACCACGTGGTGGTCGGCGCGGCCCTCGGGCAGCAGGCGCGACAGGGGAACGAAGCTCATGCCGCGCGCGCCTCCACCCGGCGGCGCACCAACCATTCGCCGGCGAACAGCAGCCCCATCAGCACATAGGAGACGAAGCCGTTATAGGCCGTCCACAGCACCATGTCGCCCGAGAGGGCGGTGATGGCCGACACGGCGGCATTCAGCAACAGAAACGCGAACCACACCCAGGTCACCCTGCGCATATAGGCCCGTGCCGCAACCGATGGATCGGGATGGCGCAGGCTGGCGAACGTCTCCACCAGAGTCGGCGGTCGCCGCAGCGACAGGCCGAAGGCGGCGGCAAAACCCAGGCTCATCAGCACCGGATAGAGGGTGACCGCCGCCTCGGCATCGAGCAGGGCGGTGGCTCCGGTGGCAACGAAGACGCCGCCCAGCGCCGGCAGCAGCGCCCTTGCCGCGCCTCCCCGCCCCAACAGCGCCATGCGTCCGCCCACCACGGCCAGCGCCACCACGATCAGCGCCCCGGGCGGCACCCGCCCCAGCGTGGCGTAGACCAGGAAGGGATAGCCGGCCGCCGCCACCGCCAGCAGCAGCGCCGCGATCCTATTCCGAGGCGAGGAGGGCATGGACCTGATCGACCACGTCGCCCACCGTGCGCACCATCTTGAACTGCTCCGGCTTGATCTTGCGGCCGGTCAGCTCCTGGAGTTTCACCACCAAATCGACGGCATCGATGCTGTCGAGGTCAAGCTCCTCGAACAGCTTGGCCTCAAGGGAAATCTTGTCGGCCGGCACCTCGAACATGTCTTCGAGATACCCGGCAAGCTTGGCGTAGATGTCGTCGCGGGTCATGCCTGCCCCCTGTTGGCGCGGATGAAGGCGGCAAGATTGCGCACGCTGGCGAAGTGGCGGCGAACCTCGTCGGAGACGGTCTCCACCTTGATGCCGTAGGCCTTGCGCAGCGCCACCCCCAGTTCGAGGGCGTCGATGGAATCGAGCCCCAGCCCGCCCTCGCCGAACAGCGGTTCCTCCGCCCCGATATCGTCGGGGGACAGATCCTCAAGGCTCAAGGCCTTGACGATCAACACTTTGATCTCCGACTCAAGCTCGTCCATCTGTCACTTCCGCGTAATGCCGTTGAATGTGAGCCACCAGCCGCCGCACCGCCTGCGGCCGCGACGGCGCGTCCATGAAGCCGGCAATCCCCAGCCGTTCGCCGACCTCCAGCCGGAAACGGGTGCGGCGGGCCGGCACCCGCCACCACGGGTTGCCCTTGTGCAGGATGGGGGGCTCGCAGGTGAGGCGCAACAGTTGCAGGTCGACCTCGGCCAGGGTGGCGATGTTGGCGAAACCGCGCTGCAGCCGCACGGGCAGGCCGGGAACGGTGCGGGTGCCCTCGGGGAAGATGATGAGGTTGTTGCCGGCGTTCAGCGTCCCGACGCAGGCCCGCATCAGCTCCTCGGCGGGCTGGTCGTTGCGGATGTAGCCGGCGCCCTCGACGGTGAGGCGGAAGAACGGATTCCGCCACAGCCCGCCCTTGACCACGCACTGGACGCTGGGTACCGCCGCCATGATCATCACCACGTCGAGCAGCGAGGGATGGTTGGCGATGATCAGGGTGCCCCGCAGCCCCTTCAGCCGCTCGACACCGGTCATTTCCACGTCGGCGACCCTGAGGTGGTGGATGCCGGCGCAATAGAGCCGGAAACTCATATGGATCATCCACTGGATACGGCGCTGCCGCCGCAGCGGATCACGGGTCAGCAGGGCCACCAGCGGAAACAGGGACAGCGCCATCACGCTGCCGCCGAGGCCGATGATCGACAGGAACAGGCCGACGCCGAGGGCGCGCCAGAGACGTTCAGGCCGCACGGCGCCACCTCCATTCCCGCCGCTCGCCGGCGACGCGGCGCTCGGGTTCGCCGGAGGCGAGGAAGGCGAGGAATTCGGGCGCCTGTGCCTGGGCGCCGCGATGCTCCGCCGCGACCATCTCCAGACTCATGGCCTCGCCGCCCTCGGGCACCAGCAGCATCGCCAGGGCGATCGACCCGGCGACGTCGCCCGGCAGGGGGCCGTAGATGATGGACAGCGGCTCGTCGAAATAGACCAGCAGCGCCGGACGGCCATCCTCGGCCACGGCGGCGGCGGCCTCCAGCAGGCCGAAGCCCAGCGAGTCCGGCCCGGCGGCGATGGCGGTGTGGCCGGCACGGTTGGTGGTGGCGATGGACAACAGCCCGGCCAGGGCATGGTGAACCGACAGGCTGAAATCGGCGGGAGACACCGTGCCATCCTCGGCCAGCGACTCCAGGATCGACAGGGTGCGCTCGTATTCACCGTGGCGGGAACAGAGGACCAGCCGGGGCTCGGCCGCCGCATGGGCCAGCACCGTCCAGGCGGCCTCCAGCGCCTTGCGGCCGGTGGCGGTCACCCGGCGCCGCAGCGAGGCCGGCAACGGGCGCGCCGGATCGGCCACGTTGCCCTCGGGCCAGGCCGCCCAGGCGGTATTACTCCAAGCCGCCCAGGCCGAGATGCGAAAAGGCAGCACACCGCTCACGGCAAGCCACGCTTGAGCGCCGCCGCCGCGTCCAGCATCATGGCGCCCCATGCGCAAGTCATGCCGTTCGCACCCTCATTTGTCCCACCGACGCTCCCCCCGGAGCGGCCGGCGATCATTAGCACGGGTCCATCCATGAGGGAAGTATACCTCGACGTCCAACGCCTCTCGGTAACCCCCGGGCGAGTGCCCCGCTCCCTGCAATCGGCGACCGCGCGGGACCTGCTGGATGTCCTGCTGATGGAGGCCACCGGGCGAGCCTGGACGGTCAGTCGCGACCCCGACGGCCGGCCGCATGTCGAGGGTGGCGGCCCCGACGTCTCGCTGTCCCACTCCGCTGCCTGGGTGTCGGCGGCGGTGGTGACCCGGGGGCGCATCGGCATCGACATCGAGGCCCACCGCCCCGACCGCCGCGACCGCAGCGCCATCGCCCGGCGCTGGTTCTCCGCCGAGGAGCAGTCGCTGGTGGAGAGCGGCGGCGATCCCGCCCTGCTCGCCTGCTGGACACTGCGCGAGGCGTTCGGCAAGGCCACCGGCGGCGGCGTCGCGGCGGCGTTGACGGTGGACGGACGGTTGCTGCTTACCGCCATCGGCGGGGCCGCGACGGCAGTGATCGACGGTCACCGCTGGGCGCTGGCCCAGGGGGGAACCAGGGACTTTCAGGCGGCCCTGGCGTGGCGGGACGGCGATACGCTTCACTTGGCCGACGCGGTTCAGGCCATGCTGCAACGCACCACCGAGACCAGCCCATCCGGGTGAGGGCATCCCCGCTCGAAAAGGTGTAGCGGAGACGCAATTTTTCGCGATACCTTGTCGGCACGAAAGTTCGTTTCCGGCGAGGGGGCTTCGCCGCAATCATTGGAAAATGCGGGTTTTCGTGCTGCAACATGCCATCAAGGCGTGGCATGGTGTACGCGACGCATTTTTCAAGGGCCGATAACGTCCTCTTGCGACGGTGTCGGCCTTGGATATACCGTCTTGGGGATGCGCTTGGCGCAGCTAGTGGGAGGTACACCGTTCGATGACCGTCACCGTTACGCGCCGCCGCGCCATCACCGTCCTTGCCGCCGCCGCCGGCCTGCCCTTGCTGCTGAAGGCGGGCAATGCCCAAGCCCGTCTGGTGCGCTGGGAAGGCACGACGCTGGGCGCGCCGTCCACCATCCAGCTCTACCACCACGACGAGGCCAAGGCGCGCGCCGCCATCGACGCCGGTCTGGCCGAACTGGCCCGCCTTGAGGCCATCTTCAGCGTCTACCGCGCCGATTCGGCCATCTCGGCCCTCAACCGCGACGGCAGCCTCGATGCGGCGCCGACCGAGCTCATCGAGCTGCTGGGCCACAAGCTCGACCTGGCCCGCCTCAGCGACGGCGCCTACGATCCCACCATCCAGCCGGTGTGGCAGCTCTATTTCCGCCATTTCACCGCCGCCACCATCGATCCGGCCGGCCCCTCCCAGCGCGACCTCGACGCGGCGGTGAAGCTGGTGGGCTGGCGGAACGTGGCGATCGACGGCGCCCGTATCGCCTTCACCAAGCCGGGCATGGGCCTGACGCTGAACAGCGGCGCGCAGGGCTTCATCACCGACCGCGTCGCCGCGGTCCTGCGCAGCCACGGCTTCGACCGTATGCTGGTGGATATGGGCGAGCCCCGCGCGCTGTCGACCAAGCCGGACGGTTCGGCCTGGCGCATCGGCATCGCCAACCCCGCCGACCCCACCAGATCGGTGGCCGAGTTGGACGTGGTCGACAAATGCATCTCGACCTCGGGCGGCTACGGCACCCTGTTCGACGAGGCCGGCCGCTTCTCGCACCTCATCGATCCCCGCACCGGGCGCACCGTCCCGGCCATGCTGGGGGTTTCGGTGGTGGCCGAGACGGCGACCACGGCCGACGGACTGTCCACCGCCATGCTGCTGGCGGCGCCCGACCGGCGCCAATCGCTGCTGCGGGCGGCGGGCGGCCTCAAGGCGCTCTACGTCACGCCTGAAGGTGTGGTCTCCACCATCGACGCCTGAAGCCTCCATGACCTTCGCCACCGACACCCATCGCGCCGACTACGGCCGCAACACCATCGAGGGCTTTGCCCGCGTGGTGTCGGTCGACGGCGCCATGGCCTGGCTGGAGCCGGAGCAGACCACCTCCTGCGGCAGTTGCGCCACCGCCTCGGCCTGCGGCGGCAAGGCCGGGCCGAACTGGTTGCAGGCGCGGCGCTTCCGCATCGCCAACGACGACGGGCTTGAGGTCGGCGAGCGGGTGGTGGTGGGCATCAGGGAAGGCGTCCTGCTAAAGGGCGCGGTGACCGCCTATGTCCTGCCGCTCTTCACCATGATGGTCGGCGGCACCACGGCGCAAAGCTGGTTCGGCACCGATGCCTTCGCCGCCCTGGGCGCGGTGGGCGGGCTGGGACTGGGACTGCTGTTCGCCCGCCTCAGGGCGGCTCATCTTTCGGCGCGGGGCGACTTGGCGCCGCGATTCATCCGCCGTGCCGCCGGTTTCGTACCGGGCACGGACTGTCACGTGAATTAGGGGAACGGCCCGATGCGGGACATGATCATGCTCTTTGTCAGCGCGGCGTTGGTCAACAACGTGATTCTCGCCCGCTTCCTCGGCCTGTGCTCGTTCATGGGGGTCACCACCCGCATCGAGACGGCGGTCGGCATGGGGGCCGCCTGCACCTTCGTCATCACGGTCTCGGCCATGGGCGACTGGGCCATCGAGCGCTTCCTGCTGGTTCCCTACGGGCTGGAATACCTGCGCACCGTCACCTTCATCCTGGTGGTGGCGGCGGCGGTGCAGTTCACCGAGTCGGTGGTGAAGAAGGTCTCGCCGCCCCTGTTCGAGATGCTGGGCATCTACCTGCCGCTGATCACCACCAACTGCGCCGTCCTCGGCGTCTGCCTGCTGCTGGTCGAGGGCAAGTTTGGCTTCATCGACAGCACCTGGTTCGCCCTGGCCTCGTCCTTGGGCTACAGCCTGGTGATGGTGCTGTTCGCCGGCCTGCGCGAGCGCCTGGCCCTGGCCGAGGTGCCGCGCCTGTTCGCCGGCCCGCCCATCGGCTTCATCACCGCCAGCCTGCTGGCTCTCGCCTTCATGGGCTTTTCCGGCATGGCCACCAACTAGGAGACGCCACGATGTTGATGGATGTCGGCAGTCTGACGGTGATGGGAGTGGCGCTCGGCGGCTTGCTGGGCGTGGCGGCCAAGTTGCTCGCCGTCGAGGAGAACCCGCTGGAGCAGGAACTTCAGGCCCTGCTGCCCGGCTCGCAATGCGGCCAGTGCGGCTTCGTCGGCTGCGCCCAGTACGCGGTGGCGCTGGCCAAGGGCGACACGCCGGTGACCCTGTGCGCCCCCGGCGGCAAGGCGACCATCGAGGTCTTGGCCAAGAAGCTGGGCGTCACCGCCGACACCTCCGAGCACGAGGACACCGGCCCGCAATACGCACTGATCAACGAGGATCTGTGCATCGGCTGCCTGCGCTGCATCGGCGAATGCGGCTCGGACGCCATCGTCGGCGCGCCCAAGCAATTGCACACCGTCATCGCCGACGCCTGCCACGCCTGCACCAAGTGCTTCAAGATCTGCCCGACCGAGGCCATCGAGATGCGCCCGATTCCGCCCACCATCGCCGCCTGGCACTGGCATAAGCCGGGCGCGCCCGCGCATCATTGAGGAGAGACGGTCGATGAAGCTGTTTCCCATCCTGGGCGGCATCCACCCGGAATACCGCAAGGAGCTGACGAGCGAGAAGGCCATCGTCGCCCTGCCCGTTCCGAAAACCCTCTACCTGCCCCTGCAGCAGCACATGGGCGCGCCGGCCAACACCACGGTCAATGCCGGTGACATGGTGAAGAAGGGCCAGTTGCTGGCCAAGGCCCAAGGCGCCATCTCGGCGGCCGTGCACGCCCCCACCTCGGGGCGCATCGCGGCCATCACCGAGATGACCGCGCCACACCCGTCGGGCCTGCCCCAGCTCACCATCATGCTGGACAGCGACGGCAAGGACGAATGGGCCGAGCCCATGCCGCCCATCGAAGATCCCTTCGCCGCCTCGCCCAACGCCATCAAGGCCCGCGTCGCCGAAGCCGGCATCGTCGGCAT
>CAJANL010000096.1 GCA_903941105.1 uncultured Rhodospirillaceae bacterium | reverse complement strand
TTCGAAATCGCGTCCAAGAAAGGTTTCGTTAACCATGTCCAAGTCTGCCCTGTCGAAGTCCGTCCGCGAGGCCACCGGCTGCACCGTCGCCCAGGCCGATGCCGCCGTCGAGGCCATGCGGTCCACCATCATCGACGGTGTGAAGACCGACGGCAGCTTCCGCCTGATCGGCTTCGGCACTTTCGCCAAGGCCGCGCGCCCGGCCCGTCAGGGGCGCAATCCGCGAACCGGCAAGACCATCGACATCGCCGCCTCGACCTCGATCAAGTTCAGCACAAAAGTCGCTGTAAGTCATGGCTGTTGACCCTGAGCATGTGGCCCGCGCCGCGAGTGATCTGATGGACCACTATGGTCAGGCCGCTCTCGATGTGGCCAAGAAGCAAGCTGAACGCGCGTCGAGGGCCGGTGATATGCCGGCCCTCGATCAAGCCCTGATGGTTCTGACCGAAATCGAGCGCCATCAGGAGATTTCGTCCACACCGGTGACGTAGGCGTCGGCCTTGTTCCATGACCCTTCGTCGATTTCCCACTCGGTGTCGGCGCTCTCGTGCAGTTTCTCGAAGGCAGCCGATTCGGCCTGCTCAGGGGTATCAGCCTCGACATGGACGATGGTGCTTTCGGTGACGTCGCGGGTGATGATCACGCTGTAGCGGGGCATGGGGCGGTCTCCTCATGCTTGAATTTTGTAGGTTCGACCGCGTCCCTCGACCTTCTCGCTGGTGACATCCAGGCCCAGCTTCTTCTTCAAGGCCCCGGCGATGGCGCCCCTGACGGTGTGGGGCTTATGCCGATCCCCGGATTATGCCGATGTAGGTTTGTAAGCGTCTGAATACCATCGATTCCATTGCATCGGGGTCGGCATAATCCTCGAGGCTGAGGACTGGTAACGTCTCCTCTTTCACGTCGAAACGAGGAGATTTCATCTTGATCGAACCGAAAAAGAGACGGGGTAAGAACCCGGTCACGGCCCTTTCCAACGGCCTCGAGGAGGATTTTCGGCGGCAAGGATACGCGGCTGGCACAATCTGGAAGCATCGCAAGCTGCTCAACGAACTGAGCGGCTGGTTGCAGGGTCAGCAGCTCCCGATGAGCGACTTGTCCATGGCGCAGGTTGATCGATTCATGGCTGACCGCCGTGCCGCTGGTGTGCGCAAACTGAAGACGCGCAAGGCACTGGGTCCCATTCTCGACTATTTGCGCGGGCTGGGGCTGGCACCTGCCGCCGAAGCACCCTTGGAGGATGGCCCCGCTGGGGAAATCCTCCAACGGTACCGGCAGTTCCTTATCACGGAGCGCGGTCTGGCGACGATGACGGCCGGTCGGTACATCGATTGCCTGCGCTCGTTTCTGGACCGCAGGATGGCGGCAGGGGAACTCGATCTCGGGGGCCTGACCCCGGCCGATATTACCTCCTTCGTGGTGGCGTGGTGCCCGTGCCGGAACTCTGGCGTAGCGAAGCTGACGGTCACGGCGCTGCGGTCGTTTCTCGGCTTTCTGCATCTGGATGGCGTCACGGAATGGTCGCTTATCCCGGCCGTGCCGACGGTCTTGCGCCGCCGACTGGCCGGGTTGCCCAAGGGGCTCGAGCCCGATCAGGTGCGGCGTCTGCTCGCGGCCTGCGATGCCGATACCGCTGTCGGTTGCCGCGATCTGGCGATCCTGAGCCTGCTGGTCAGGCTCGGCCTTCGGCGCGGCGAAGTCGCCGGGCTCGGGCTCGACGACATCGACTGGCGCGCGGGCACGATCCGTGTGCGCGGTAAGGGCAATTGTCATGAACAGCTCCCCCTTCCACCGGATGTCGGTCGCCGTCTGGCGCAATATTTGCGCTATGCCCGACCGGCGGACGCCCAGGGCCGCACCGTGTTCGTCCGGCACTTTGCACCCCATCAAGCGCTCAGTCCGACCCGTGTGAGCACCATCGTGGCGGACGCCGCCCGGCGCGCGGGCATCGGGCGTGTCCACGCGCATCGCCTGCGCCATACGGCGGCAACGGAGCTCCTGCGCTCCGGCGCATCCTTGCCGGAGATCGGCCAGCTCCTGCGTCATCGTCGTGTCGAGACCACGGCAATCTACGCCAAGGTCGACCGCGACACCCTGCGCCTGATCGCACGCCCCTGGCCGGAGGGCGCACTATGAGCCACCTGCGCAATGCCCTTGCCGATTATCTGACCTTGCGGCGCGCCCTTGGCTACAAGATGGACAAGGCCGAGCGGCTTCTCGGCCAGTTTGTCGCCTTCGCCGAGGATTGCGGCGAGACCCATGTGCGGACAGAAACGGCGCTGGCCTGGGCGACCCGGCCCGCAGGGGCTGATGCGATCTGGACCTCCCGGTGTCTGGCCGAGGTTCGTCTCTTTGCCCGGCACCTGCGCACGCTCGACCAAAGAACCGAGGTGCCGCCCGCCGACCTTCTGCCCGCACAGGTGCGCCGCGCAACGCCATATCTCTACACGCCGCAGGAGATTGCGGCGCTGATGCAGGCCACGGGCAACCTGCGTGGGTTGCATGTGCAGGCGACCTACCGGACCTTGATCGGCCTGCTGGCGGCGACCGGCATGCGGATCGGAGAGGCGATCGGTCTCGACCGCGACGACTTTGACGCGGGCAGCGGCATCGTGACGATCCGGCACGGCAAGTTCGGGAAGGCACGCGCCTTGCCATTGCACCCGAGCACGGTGGCGGCACTGGCCGACTACCTGCGCCGCGACGACCGCCCCCGCCATGCGGGCGTGCCGCCCCTGCTGGTCAGTTCGACCGGCAAACGGCTGCGCTACACGGTCGTGCAGCCGATCTTCCACAAGCTGCTGCATCATTGCGGCATTGTCCCACGCTCGGCGACGTGCCGGCCCCGGATCCACGATCTGCGGCACAGCTTCGCCGTCAGCACCATTGTCGACGATTACCGGATGGGCGACCCCGGCTCCCGCCTCGCAATCCTGTCCACCTACCTCGGCCATGCTGATCCCGGCGACACCTACTGGTACCTGTCCGCGGCGCCGGAACTTCTGGGCCTGGCAGGCGAACTGCTCGAGCGCCACTTGGCGGGTGACGCATGAGTGTACTCGCCGCGACCCTGCAGGCGTTCTTCACTGACCGCCTCATCCGCCAGTGCCATGTCAGTTCGAACACGGTGCAATCCTATCGTGATACGCTGCGGCTGCTCCTGATCTTCGCGTCGGAGTGGCACGGCAAGGCGCCGGGAAAGCTCGACATCGACGATCTCGATGCGCCCCTGATCGGCGCTTTCCTCGACCATCTGGAGCACGAACGACAGAACAGCGTGCGCACCCGCAACGCCCGACTGGCCGCGATCCGGTCGCTGTTCCGGTATGCCGCCCTGCGCCATCCCGAACATGCCGCCACCATCGAGCGCGTTCTGGCCATTCCGCCGAAGCGCTTCGAGCGGCGGCTCGTGACTTGGTTGACCGAGGCGGAGATCAATGCCCTGCTGGCTGCGCCGGACCGGACGACCTGGACCGGGCGGCGCGACACGGCGCTGTTCGGTCTCGCTGTCCAGACGGGCCTTCGGGCCTCCGAACTGATCGGACTGAACTGCGCCGATGTCCATCTTGGAGCCGGTGCGCATGTCAGTTGCATAGGTAAAGGGCGAAGGCAACGGATCACGCCCCTCACATCCGGCACCGTCGCAACCCTGCGGGCATGGCTCGCCGAGCGTGGAGGTCTGCCTGCGGACCCGCTGTTCCCGACACGGACCGGACGCGCCCTCAGCCGCGACGCGCTCGAACGTCGGCTGGCCGGATATGTCATGGACGCGATAGCCCGATGCCCATCCCTCGCGCGAAAGCGGGTGAGCATGCACGTTCTCCGGCATTCGGCAGCAATGCGCCTGCTGCAGGCCGGTATCGACACGGCGGTGATCGCGCTCTGGCTCGGTCACGAACAGATCGAAACGACCCAGATCTATCTGCACGCGGATCTGCGGATCAAGGAACGCGCCCTCGAGAGGACAGCCCCGATCACGACCAAACCCGGCCGCTTCCGACCGACCGACAAACTCCTCGCCTTCCTCGAAGCCCTATGATTATGCCGACTCCTTCGCAGCACTCCCCTCCAAAAACAACAGCTTCCGAGCCTACATCGGCATAATCCGGGGATCGGCATAATG
>CAJANL010000095.1 GCA_903941105.1 uncultured Rhodospirillaceae bacterium | reverse complement strand
CAGTCCCCACAGGGCTCCGACCTTGCTGGCGCCCCGCCAGAACAGGCCGCCCAGCAGGACCGGGGCGAACTGGGCCACCGCCGCGAAGCTCATCAGCCCGATGCCCACCAGGCTGAACTTCTCGCCCGTCAGCCTGAAATACAGGTAGCCCAGCAGCAGGAATCCGACGATGGCCAGACGCCGGGTCGCCAGGACCATGCCGCTCAGGGAATCGCGACGGGCCGACAGGGCCTGGGCGCGGCGGACCAGCAGCGGCATGACGATGTAGTTGGAGAACATGGTGGCCAGGGCCACCGTCTCGACGATCACCATGCCGGTGGCGGCGGACAATCCGCCCAGAAAGGCGATGGTGGCGATCAGGTTGCGGTCGCCTGCCATGGGCAAGGCCAGGACATAGGTGTCCGGGTCCACGCCGGAATCGCCGAATGTCAGCCGCCCGGCCAGGGCGATGGGCAGGACGAACAGGTTGATCAGGATCAGGTAGAGGGGAAACAGCCAGGTCGCCCGGCGGACGTTCTTCTCATCGGCGGCCTCCACCACCGCCACCTGGAATTGCCGGGGCAGGCAGATGATCACCATCATGGACAGCACGGTAAGCGATATCCAGGTGCCGTAATCTCCCGCTCCGGCGAAGGTGAACAGCCGGGCCAGCTCGGGGCGTGCCGCCGCCTGCTGGAACAGGTCGGAAAAGCCGTCGTAAAGGCCATAGGTCACGAGAATCCCGACCAGCACGAAGGCCACCAGCTTGACCAGGGATTCGAAGGCGATGGCCGCGACCATGCCGCGATGATGCTCGGAGGCGTCGATGTGGCGCGCTCCGAACAGGATGGAAAAGACCGCCAGTATGGCGGTGACCTGGAGCGCGGTGTCGAACCGGGCCGGGTCATTGTCCCGGGTCAGCAGGTCGAAGGTGTCGGCCACGGCCTTCAATTGCAGCGAGATATAGGGGACGATGCCAATGATGGCGATGACGGTGACCACCGCGCCCACGGCCTGGCTCTTGCCATTGCGCGACGAGATGAAATCGGCGATGGAGGTGATGCGCTCGGCACTGCCGATCCGCACCATCTTGCCGACCACCAGGGGCCAGAGCACCGCCATCAGGGTGGGGCCGATATAGATGGGCAGGAACATGATGCCCCGGCTGGATGCCAGGCCGACACTGCCGAAGTTTGACCAGGTGGTGCAATACACCGCGAGTGAAAGGGAATAGATCCATGGGCCGGCCAGCGGCTTGTCGGTGCGGCCGGCCCTGCTGTCGCCCCAATAGGCGATGGCGAACAGCAGCAGCAGGTAAAGGAGGGAGACCAGTGCCAGGATCGCGGTCGGCACCTCAATCGTCTCCCGACTTCTCGGTGACCAGGGCAAGCAAGGCGGTCAATCCGATCCAGGCCGCGAAGACGTAGAGATAGAGCACCGGGATTCCGGCGAACCGGGTTTCCTTCATGAAGAGAATCAGCATGGGCGGCATGAACAGCGCGACACCCAGCAGGAACACCGCGACCAACCTGTTCCGGATCGCCGCGAAACGTTGCTGCCGGAACAGGGTGTGGCGGTAGGGCATCAAGCCTTCTCCAGCTGTGTCTCGGCGGAGGTGAGGTGGGCCCGGATCGCCTCCACCAGCTGATCAAAGGTGGTGATCCGGGCCGCCTCCAGCCGTTCCATCTGGCCAAGCAGAACTTCCGCGGTCAGGAGCGCCTTGCCGATCTCGCTGCGGTGCTCTCCGACCCTCACGCCAAGCCGCCGGGCCACCGCCGCCAGGGAGTGGTCCTCCCGGTCCGGATCAAGCAGGCGGGAGATGACCTGGGTATCGACCACCAGGACATTCATTCCCGGGCCGTTTCCGTCATCGAACAGGCCAAGGCAGGTGCCGGCATCATGCACGGCCAGAACGGACTCGCCTGCGAATTTCCACAATTGCGGAAGGACGATGGACAGCGGCGGGGCGCCGCTGTTGT
>CAJANL010000094.1 GCA_903941105.1 uncultured Rhodospirillaceae bacterium | reverse complement strand
CTCGCTGCTGAAGACCCTGCCGCCCGCCCACACCGTCTGCCTCGACTTGGAGGCGGGCATGAAGTCGGTCCAGGACTGGTCCGGCGCCAGCATCCCGGTGCGCAGCTTCGGCGACTTCCGGGACTTGGTGGTGCTGATCGGCGGCCCCGATCCGGCGGCCGATCCCAATGCCTATTACAGCGCCCAGCATCACCAGCATGTGCGTTCACTCTATGCCGGATCGGGCGTCGAGGAATTCCTCGCCTCCATGCCGGTAATCTTCGTCGATTCCATCACCGACCTCACTCGCCAGGCCATGGCCTTCGCCAAGCAGCAGCCGGAAGCCTTCTCCGATCGCACCGGCAAGCCCGATATCCGCGGCGCCTATGGCCTGCTGGGCCGGGAAGTCATCCAGGCGCTGAAGCACCTGCAGCACGCGCCGGGCAAGACGGTGATCTTCGTCGGCGTGCTGGAGAAGGTCACCGATGAATTCAACGCCATCAGCTGGCAGCCGCAGATGGAGGGATCGAAGGCGGGGCGCGAACTGCCTGGCATCGTCGATCAGGTCATCTCAATGCACCTGTTCTCCCACGACGCCGACGGCAACTGGGAACTGAACGAGAAGGCCGCCGAGCGCCGCCTCGTTTGCCGCTCCGGCAATCCCTATGGCCTGCCCGCCAAGGATCGCTCCGGTCGACTCGATGTGACCGAACCGCCGGACCTCGGCGCCTTGCTGTCCAAGATCAACCGTATCCCCGTCTGATTGAAAGGAACACATCACCATGTCCTACGATTTCAACGACGCCCAGGCCCAGCGGATGCCCGCGGGTGAACTGATCCCGGACGGCACCTTCGCCAAGGTCCGCATGACCATCCGCCCCGGTGGGGTCAATGGCTCGGTGCCGATGGATGCCGGGCTGCTGAAAGCCGCCGCCGAGAGCGACGCCAAGATGCTGGACTGCGAATTCACCGTGGTCGAGGGGCCGTGCGTGCGCCGCAAGTTCTGGCAGAACTTCACCGTGGCCGGCGGCAAGCTGGACGACAAGGGCCAGTCCATCGCCTGGAATATCTCCAAGGCATCGTTCCGCGCCATGGTCGATTCGGCCCTTGGCCTCGACCCCAAGGATATGAGCGATGCCGCCAAGGCAAAGCGGGTCTTGCTGGGGTTGAAGCAGTTGGACGGGATCACCTTTGTCGCCCGCATCATGGTCGAGCCGGCCAGTGATCCGGACAAGTATCACGACCAGAATCGGCTGGCCAATGTGGTGCTACCTGGGGACCAGCAATACGCCCCGATCATGAAGGGCGAAACGGTGGAACCGGAACCCATCAACGCCAAGCCGCGCAAGCCGACCAAGACCGCCGCCGGAGGCAATTCCCCTGCCTGGGCCACCGAGGCAGCCCCGGCCCAGGGGCCCCAACAGCAGGGGGGAGCGGCGTGGTCTCAGCAGCCCCCGGCAGCGGCCCCGCCGCAGGCTTCACCGCAGCCGGCGGCCAACGGCCCTGCTTGGCTCAATGGCTGAGGGAGATGCCGCTCGTCCTCGGGCGGGCGGCCCCACCATGACCGATGATGAATGGCAGGCGCATACGACGCGCCAAGCGGCGAAGGCGATCGGCGAATGGCTCGAAGCCCGAGGAAAACTGCACCAGCCCATAAGGGCGCTGGCCATGTGGGAGTTGGAGGCCATGGCGTCCAACGCCATAGGCAGCTTCATCGTGCTGGCCTCGCAGCGGATCAAGGCGGAGCCCGATCAGCACCCGGAGCTGACCCTGCTCTTGCTGGGCTGAGTCTTTGCGCCATCTGCGGTCGCGAGGCCAAGGGCTTTGGCTATGTCCATCGCCTGCGCCACGACCTTTACCCATTTCATCGCTTCTGCTCGGCCACCTGCCAAAAGGCCGGTGCCGAGATCGCAGGGAGACAGAACGGCATGATCGACAAGACCGCCCGCGAAACCCAGGCCATCAAGGATGCCCGCCGTACCTTCGCCGAGGCACTGACGGCGCTGGCCCTGATGGAGCCGTTCTACCACCGCACCGCAGAGGATATCGACCGCCTGATCGAAGCCGCTGTCACCGGCTACGTCGAGTCCATGCAGCGACAGGCTGGTGTGAAGGAACGCTCCGGCCTGCCGTTCGACGACGAAATCCCATTTTAGGGGGGAGATCATGCTCGACCTGAATCATGGATCCGGCTGCCAGTACCAAAAGCCCGACCGCGATCCCGGCATTACCGTGGCGGTCAACGCCGCCATCGATGCCGCCTTGGTGGTCCGCAACCGCTCTCAGGTTGCTCGTCAGTACGTCAGCACATCGGGCGTCGGCCGCGAATGCCTGCGCCAGATCCAGTACGACTATCTCGCCGTGCCCAAGGATGAAGGCCGGGATTTCGAGCCAAAGACGCTCCGTATCTTCGAGGCCGGTCATCGGGGCGAGGACGTGGTAGCGGCTTGGCTGCGGGCCGCCGGGTTCGATCTGCGCACCGAGCGCAGCGACGGGCGGCAGTTTGGGTTCTCGGTGCTGAACGGCCGCTTCAAGGGCCATATCGACGGCTGCCTGATCGGCGGGCCGGTGGCCATGGCCTATCCCGCCCTGTGGGAGAACAAGGCGCTGGGCGTTTCCTCCTGGAAAGACGTGGT
>CAJANL010000093.1 GCA_903941105.1 uncultured Rhodospirillaceae bacterium | reverse complement strand
GGCGGCGGTCTGCCCATACAACCGCTCCCGCGCCGGATTGGAATAGATCACCCGCGCGTCGGCATCAGCAACGGTTACCGCCTCGGTAGTGCTCTCGATGATCTTCTTGAACAGGCTCAGTTCCCTGTTCGTGGTGGCCAATCGTTCACCGTCGTTGATCTCAGCGGTGATGTCGGTACGGATGGAGATATAGCGGTGAGGCGAGCCCTCGTTACTGGTGGGGGCGATGGTGCTGCGGACCCAGTACTCCCGGCCATCCTTGGCCTTGTTGCAGATGGTGCCCTGCCACACATTCCCTTGGGCGATGGCTGACCACATCTCGTCAAAGAAGGCGTCACCATGCCTCGCCGATCGCACGATTCTGTGATTATGGCCCAGCAATTCGTCGCGGGTATAGCCGGTAATCTCGCAGAAGTGGTCGTTGGCATAGGTGATGACGCCGTCACCGTCGCTCATGCTGACGATGGCATGGGCATCGACCACCCGCAGGAGATCGCGCAGTTCGGTGGTTCGCGCCACCACCTCGGCCTCGATCCTCTCCTGGTTGTGACGAAGCCCGTCCAGAAGAGTCTCGAACGCCTTGGCCAGATCGGCGGCTTCGCGGTATTCCCGGATCAGGGGAATGGGCGCGTTGGCAACGACGGCCCGCGTCAATTTTTCGATGGGAGAGGCGATCCGGCGGCTGATCAGCAAAGCGGTGAGCAGCAGAATGACCGTAACCGGAATGCCAGCCCACAAGATCGAATCGCGAAGCGCATTCGCCAGGCCATAGATGGCGATACTGGGGGCACGGATGACCACGCTCCACCCCAGGCCGGGATAATCGCCATGTCCCTTGGTTCGCGCCACCGCATAGACCTGGCCCTCGAAATCCTCGCCCCAAAGGACGCCTTCGGTCGGCAATGGGACATCGTATTTCCGGCCCAGAAAATGGGCGGGGCCGTGCAGGACGACACCGTTCGTGTCGAGGATCATGATGTCCCGCGACGCCCCGGGAACGGGAGAGGGCTCAAACGCCGCTAACACTTTCTTGGCCCACGACCAGTTGAGATGCGCAGCCAGAACGGCGGTGACCTCACCTTCCTTGTTGCGCAGGGGAAAACCGAAATCCACGAAGCGCAACGCCTGCCCATCGGAATCCGGCCCCAGAAGTTTGCTCAGCAGCACGGCCTCGTGAACATCGCCGACATAGGGACCTTTCAAGGACGGCGCGAACCAGGGCCGCGCAGCCACCGATTGGCCCTCCAGCAGGCCGCGATTGGCGATCCGCACCATCCCGTCGGGAGCGACCAGGGCGACCCAGGAATAGTCGGGATAGGCCTGATGGAGGTGCTCGATGATCCGGCTCCAGTCTGCGTCATCACGTGCTTGGGCGGACAGAAGGACGCTGGCGCTCCCCAGATCGCGGAAACGATCGTGCATTTCGCGGTCCAGGTGATCGCTGGCCGCGACGGCTGCGGCACGCACTCTTTCCGTCGCATCCTGGTACAGCCTCTGCCGGATGACCCCCGTCACGATGAAGAGCAGAATGGCGCAACTGACGACGGTCGCAAGGACCACCCGCAGGCTGACGAACCGGCGCAATGACGTCAAGGTTGCGGCGGATCGAATAGGCATATGGGCGTCCACCATCTCGTCCGTCATGGCGGCGCCATGGTCAGGCGGTTGCGGCCGCCTTCCTTGGCGACGTAGAGCATGGAATCCGCCGCCTCGATCACCTGCTTGGGTGTCGTGGCCTCGTCGGGAATGATGGAGACACCGCCGATGCTCACCGTGACGATATCGATGGCCTTGGAGAAGGCATGGGGAATGGCCAAGCCGCGAATGGCGTCAAGGAGGGCGTTGCCGACCGCCTCGACACCCTTGGCATCGGTATCGGGCAGGATGCAGACCAGTTCCTCGCCGCCAGAACGGGCCGCCAGATCGGGCGGGCGCTTGACGATGGACTGCACCGCCTGGGCCACCGCCCGCAGGCAGTCATCGCCCGCCGAATGGCCG
>CAJANL010000092.1 GCA_903941105.1 uncultured Rhodospirillaceae bacterium | reverse complement strand
TGATCCTGGTAGTGGTCACCTTCAACGGCGTGCTCGGCTTCTGGCAGGAGTACCGGGCGGAGCGCATTCTCGACGCCCTGAGGGGCATGCTGGCGCAACAGGCCCGCGTGCTGCGCGATGGCGCCAAGCTGGAATTGCCGGCCGAGGAGCTGGTGCCGGGCGACCTGGTGCTGCTGGAAGCCGGCGACCGCGTGCCCGCCGACGGACGGCTGGTGGCGGCGCATCGGCTCGAACTGGACGAATCCAGCCTGACCGGCGAATCGCTGGCGGTGACCAAGCAGGCCGCCGCCCTCGCCGATCCCGCCCTGCCGCTGGCCGACCGCGCCAACCTGGCCCACATGAACACCGTCGTGACGCGCGGGCGCGGCGAGATGGTGGTGACGGCCACCGGCGCCGGCACCGAGATGGGCCGCATCGCCGGCCTGCTGCAGCAGGCTGACGCCGGCGCCACGCCGTTGCAGCGGCGGCTCGACCAGCTGGGACGCCGGCTCGGCCTCGCCGCCTGTCTGGTGGTGGCGGTGATCCTGATCCAGGGCATTTTGCGCGGCGAATCGCTGTCCGAGATGGTGCTGACGGCGGTGGCGCTGGCGGTGGCGGCCATTCCGGAAGGACTGCCCGCCGTGGTGACGGTGACGCTGGCCATCGGCATGTTCCGCATGGCGCGGCAGGGCGCCATCGTCAAACGGCTGGCCGCCGTCGAAACTTTGGGCTCGACCACCGTCATCTGCTCGGACAAGACCGGCACCCTGACGCTCAACCGCATGACCGTCGAGGCCGGCTGGTATGCCGGCGGCCGCTTCCGCGTCGAGGACGGGCTGCCGCCCGGGCTGGCGCCGCTGCTGTGGCCGGCGGTGCTGTGCAACGACGCCCGCTTCGCCGCCGACGGCACCCTGGTGGGTGACGCCACCGAGGGCGCCCTGCTGGTGCTGGCCCGCGACGCCGGCTTGGCAGCCGACGGCCCGCCGCGCCTGGCGGAGATCCCCTTCGACTCGGCCAGCAAGGTGATGGCGACCCTGCATCCCGACGACGGCGGCCTGCTGCTGAGCGTCAAGGGCGCGCCGGACGTGGTGCTGGGCCTGTGCGACCTGGCTCACGACGAGGCCGCCGCCCTGCATGCCGAGATCGACCATATGGGGGCCCAGGCGCTGCGGGTCCTGGCGGTGGCGTCGCGCCGCCTGCCCGCCGACGCCGACCCATCCCCCGCCGCGCATATGGAAAGGCTGCGGCTGCACGCCCTGCTCGGCCTGGCCGACCCGCCGCGTCCCTCGGCGGCGGCGGCGGTGGCGGCCTGCCGCTCGGCCGGCATCGCGGTCAAGATGATCACCGGCGACCATGCCGTCACCGCCGGCGCCGTGGCCAAGCGCATCGGGCTGGAGGGCGGCGTGCTGTCGGGCGTCGAGCTCGACCGGATGGACGACGCCGAACTGGCGGGTCGGGTCGAGGCCACCGCGGTGTTCGCCCGCGTCTCGCCCGAGCACAAGGTGCGCATCGTCGCGGCGCTGAAGGCTCGCGGCCATGTGACGGCCATGACCGGCGACGGCGTCAACGACGCGGCGGCGCTGAAGACCGCCGACATCGGCGTCGCCATGGGTCGCACCGGCTCGGACGTGACGAGGGAAGCCGCCGCCATGGTGCTGACCGACGACGACTTCGCCACCGTGGTCGGCGCGGTGCGCGAGGGCCGCACCATCTACGACAACATCCTGAAATTCATCCGCTTCCAGCTCTCCACCAACATCGGCGCCCTGCTGTCGGTGTTCGCGGCGCCCTTCCTCGGCATGCCGGTGCCGTTCCACCCCATCCAGATCCTGTGGGTCAACATCATCATGGACGGCCCGCCGGCCCTGGCGCTGGCCTTCGACCCGCCCGCCGGCAACGTGATGAACCGCCCGCCCCGCGCCGCCGACGAGGCCATCCTGTCGTGGCGGCGCAGCCTGCGGCTGCTGGCCTATGGCGCCACCATGGCGGTCGGCACCTTGTTCGCCTTCGCCCAGCTGCTGCCCGACGCCCCGCTGGAGCAGGCCCGCACCATGGCCTTCACCACCTTCGTGCTGTTCCAGTTCTTCAACCTGTTCAACGCCCGCGTCGGCAGTGGCTCGGCCTTCGGTCCGGGCGTGATGGCCAACGGCAAGCTGTGGCTGGCCCTGGCCGGCGTGCTGGGGCTGCAGGTGGTGGTGGTGCATTGGGGGCCGGCACAGGCGGTGTTCCACACCGCCGACCTCGCCCCCTGGCACTGGGGCATGGCGACGCTGATCGCCACCTCGGTGGTGGCGCTGGACGAGGCGCGCAAGGTTATCGTCCGCATCGTCGCTCACCGAGGTTGACCGCGCGGCACGGGAAATGTTGTCTTACTGATGCAAGATTACGGTACAGGAGGAACTGCAATGCTGATCTCGGACGTGCTGGCCAAGAAGGGGACCAAGGTCTTCAAGATCCTGCAAGTGAAGACGGTGATGGACGCCATCACCGGAATGGCCAGCTTCAAGGTCGGCGCCGTGCTGGTGGTGGACGAGAAGGACGGCGTGCTGGGCATCTTCACCGAGCGCGACGTCACCCGCATCCTGGCCGCCGGGGGGGCAGCCGTGCTGCAGGACCCGGTCGGCAAGCACATGACCAAGAACCCGATGACCTGTTCCAAGGAAGACGACGACTCGGCGGTGCTGGCGTTGATGTCGAAGAACCGCTTCCGCCACATGCCGGTGCTGGACAACGGTACCCTGCTGGGCATCGTCAGTATTCGCGACGTGGTTTCGCAGCGCCTCGAGCGCGCCGAGTTCGAGGCCGAGGCCATGCGGGCCTATGTGACGGCCGGCTGACCGCTGGAATTCGGGCGCGTGCTTCCCCAAATGTGATGGGTGGAACACGCCCCCGGAGGCCAGGTGGAACGCACATTGCTCGTTTGCGGTACTTTTCGGATGAACTTGACCTCGCCGTCCTGCGCCGCCGGCGGCAGCGAGCGGCTGATGCAGTCGCTGCGCGACGAGCTGGCGGCTCGCAGCCTGCCCTGGACGGTGGGCCGCAGCGTCTGCCTCGGCCATTGCACCATCGGCCCCAACATCAAGGCGCGGGGCGGCCCGATGCTGCACCACTGCCGGGCCGAGGACGCCGCCGCCATCGTGGCGCGGCTGGTGGCGGAATGGCAGGTGGCCGACGAGGAACCGGCAACCGTCGCCGCCTGCGACTGGCCGGCACCGGGGAGTTGAGGCCATGCCGCGCGACGGAGCAGGTGGCGGTGGCGGCGGCGGGCGGCTCAACGTGCTGGGCGGCGCGCTGGAGGAGTGCTCCGCAAAGCCGTTGACCGGGTTCTTCCGCAACGGCTGCTGCGACACCGGCCTTCAGGATGTCGGCAGCCACACCGTCTGCGTGGTGATGACCGCCGACTTCCTCTCCTATTCCCGGGCGCGCGGCAACGACCTCTCGACACCGATGCCCGAGGCCGGTTTCCCGGGGCTCAAGCCCGGCGACCGCTGGTGCCTGTGCGCGCCGCGCTGGCAGGAGGCGCTGGTGGACGGCCACGCCCCCAAACTGGTGCTGCGGGCGACCCACCAGATGGCGCTGCAGTACTGCTCCCTGGCCGATCTGACGCGGCACGCGGTGGACGGTTAAGGCGCGAGGCTCACTTCCGCGCCTTGCGGGCCGCGTAGCGGGCGTCGCGGGCCGCCTTGCGCTCGGCTTCGAGGGCGACCTGGGCGGCGGCGGCTTCGACCTTGGCGGCCTCGAGGGCGGCCGAGTCGGCCAGGACCTGGGCCTCGGCGGCGGCCTGGGCGGCCTTGCGATCGGCGATCTCTTGCGCCTTGACCGCTTCCTTCTCGGCGCGCTTCTGGGCGTCGCGCTCGGCGCGGGCGGCGGCGGCGGCGACCTGGGCAGCCTGCTGTTCCAGGAACGCCGGATCGTTGACGTCCACCTTGTTGGCGTTGAATTTTTCCAGCAGCGCCTTCTTGGCGGCGGCGGCCGAGTTCATACGGTCGCCAAACCCCGCGACGGATTTGTTGGGGTTCAACCTGTCGTTCTTCTTTTTCATCTAGTCTCTTTCGTGGGCGCGCAACGGAAGCGTCCCCGGATGGGGCTTCGCTCCACCGAACATGGCGGACCGCTCACCGCTGACAAACCCTTTGGTGGGAATGAAGGCGGACATGCTAACGATCCGCCCTCACCCTTTCAAGTCACCTTCGGGCAGCTAACCCTCGCGGGTGCTTTCGACCGGCTGGTCCGGCGGGACTACTGAATCGGAAAATTTGGCTGGGGCGCCAGGAGACGCTCGATCTCAGCCGAAATCGTAAGCCGTTTCAGGCACATGCATCGAGGAGACGTGCTGGCAGGGTCGTAATGTGGCACCGCTATGCGG
>CAJANL010000091.1 GCA_903941105.1 uncultured Rhodospirillaceae bacterium | reverse complement strand
CGTGCTTCAAGTCAATGTCTCCATGGCCATCTGTTGGAGTCGCAAGATATCTGTACGCTTGCCGTACACCATACAACTTGATAGCATGGACCATGATCAAGTTCTTTGCCGACAAGAGGACCAAGGCATTTTTTGAGGGCACTCGTGTGCCCGCCTTCGCAGCCTTTGCCCGCCAGGCAGAGCGGCGGATAGCAACTTTGGATGCGGCCGGCTCAATGCGGACATTGCAGGCGTTGCCGTCAAACCGTTTTGAAGCATTAGGCGGTGACCGGCTCGGCCAGTACAGCATACGGATCAACGAGCAGTGGCGGATTTGCTTCCGCTGGGAGGCAAAAGAGGAGACCGGCCCCGCTGGCGATCCGCTTGACGTTGCCGGTGATGCCGTCGATGTCGAAATAACCGACTACCATTAGGAGGGCCATGATGTATCAACGCCAGACTGACGGTTTGCCGCCAATCCACCCCGGCGAGATCCTCGGCGATGAACTGGCTGCCCTCGGCCTGTCTGCCGCCGAATTTGGTCGCCGTCTCGCCGTCCCTCACAATCGGATTACAGCCATCCTGAAGGGACAGCGTGCCGTTACTGCTGACACCGCCTTGCGGCTTGGACGGTTTTTCGGCATGCCCGCAAAATTTTGGCTGGATCTCCAGCAGACCTATGACCTTAAGCGGGCTGAAGCCGAACATGGTGCCGAAATTGATCGGGCCGTTCGTCCCAGAGCTGCGTAAAATCGAGCTGGGTGATGGTGGGCGCGGCAGGACTCGAACCTGCAACCAGACCGTTATGAGCGGCCGGCTCTAACCTTTGAGCTACGCGCCATTCTTTGAGCGACAAAGGCTACTTGAACAGATTGGAATAGAGATCATCGTCCTCAACAGCCTGCTTTTTGGCAGGCACTGGCCGGGTTTCGGATTTTGGCCGGCGAAATGAGCTGACCACGTCCCAAACCTTGAGGAAAAGACTTTCGCGGCCATCCAGGATGTTGCTGTCCTGCTTATGCCAGTGGACGTCGCCCAAATTCGGTTTGGCCAAACAGACTGACGACGCATGCACGGAAGGCACCGGCACTTCGCTGGCTGCTGGCAACTCCCCCGGCGGTTCAGCGCTCAGTTCTGGCTGAGCAGGTATCTCCAGATTCGGTCGCTTGCGCGGGGCTGCCTTGGATTTGGTCCTGGTGCGTTTAGGAGTCGGTTCGGGAACGCTGGCTTCTGCGCCAACAGCGCAGGTTTCTGCAACCTCACAGCCCTGCTTTACGCATTTCTTTGTGGCCACTATCAACGCATCCTGCCCGAGGGGTGAGCCGTTAGGTCTTATCAGATCCACCCAGGGTTTTGGCCAGTTCATAGACCTTCCGGCGAACACTCTCATCGGTGATGCTGTAATAGGCCCGCACCAGTTCCAGGGTCTCACGCTTGGCCATGGGATTGCGTTCGTCACCCGGACTGGCCGCAGTTGTCACGGCTTCACCCTTGATCACCGCTGCGGGGCTACTGGACTGAGCGTCTTCGCCCATATCATCGAAGAAAAATGATACCGGCACATCCAGAACTCGGGACAGATCGAACAGACGGCTGGCGCCAATGCGGTTGGCGCCCCGTTCGTATTTCTGAACCTGCTGGAAGGTAAGGCCAATGGCCT
>CAJANL010000090.1 GCA_903941105.1 uncultured Rhodospirillaceae bacterium | reverse complement strand
TCGTCGCCCTTCACGTCGGTCATGGTGATGACCTGATCGACGATGCCGGGGAGTTCCAGCCCGGTCTTGGCCCCATCGATCTGGGGCACGAAGACCTTGCGGTTGAAGTCGTCCAACTTCTCGTCCAGGACGCCCACGAAGATGATGTTCTTGCTGCGGGTGTGCTGGAGGTGGGTCAACCAGCCGATCATTTCGCGGCCGTGCAGCCCATAGGCGCCACGGATATCGGGCTTCCCGGTCTTGTCCGAGAACGCGTCCGGCTGGCCACGGCACCACTGGAAGCAGAGACGGCCCGCCACCGTGATGGAGTCGATGAACACCGTGTCGTAGCGATCCAAAACCGTGGCGTCGCCGAACCGCTCGCAGACGGCGTCGTAATGCGCCTGGCTATAGGGCTGGTCATCGCGCAGCGCTGGATTGGGGCCGCCGATGAAGACGGCGAAGTCGCGGCATTCGGGCCAGGTGCGCGGCCGGATGGTGTCACCCGGCCAGCCCTCGATGGCGAGGTCGCCCGCCTCGAGATCCATGAACAGCGCCGTCGAATACGGCTGGCCGTTGGCCAGGGTCGTGCTCGACAGCAGCGTCCACAGGAGCGAGGTCTTGCCGATGCCGGGCCTGCCGAAGATGCAGGCCTTGATGCCACGGGGCTCCGCCAGCCGCTGATCGGCGGTGATGATGCGGAAGCCCTGGTTGGGGATGATGGGGGTGCTCATCACACCCCCTCCACGGCACGGGCCGCCGCTTCGACCACATTGGACACGCCCATAGCGCCAGCACAGCGGGCGTAATCGTGAAGACGGCGCAACGCCGAAACCTGATGGATCAGGTTGGCCGACACCTTGTCCAGCGCCTGGATGGCGAGGGCCACATCATCGACGCTGGCGTCTTCGATGGCCTTGACCACCGAGGCGGTCTCGCCGCCGATCGGGGGCACCTCGATGGTGTCCGGGATGGCATCGAAGGACATCTTCTTGCGGAGGCGGTCGAGCGATTGAATAGACATAGGAAAGCTCCTTCTCGTCAGAGCCAGATTTCGTCGGAAGTGCTGCTGCCGGGCCCTGACGCCGCTCTGGAGCCTGCGGTCGAGGTATTCGCCTTGATGGCTGTTCCATTCCCCCGAAGGCCCGGCATGAAATGCTGGGCTCAGTCGTCGCCCGTCGCTTCGCGAGGGCTGTTCGGCGTCTGGCCGGATTCGGTGGCGTAGATGGAATAGAGCGGAGTGCCGTCAGCAGCCGTACCGGCGCCTTCAATGCGGTAGTCCTCGCCAGGCTCGATCACCTGGTTCAATTCCCAACGCCGGTACAGGCCGGGCAAACGGAGGAACTGGTTGTCCGAAGAGTCGTGCATTCCCAGGTTTCCCTTGGCTGCTGGCCGGACCATCCGGACCAATCGAAAGGGAAACGCGGTGCTGCAGCGGGATTTGGGACACTCCCGCATCAGATTTCTCCCAGCACGTCACGAAGACGGGCCAGGGCGCGCTGGTAGCGCTTGCGGACGGCGTCATAGCCAAGGCCAAGGCGGTCAGCGACATCACGCTGGCCTTCGCCCATCATCACCACGGCGACAACAATGTCGGCGTCGGAGCCGATCAGATCGGTCAGGGCACGGTGGACAAAGTCGGCCACCACCTCAGGATCAGTCCCGGCAGGCAGGCCAAAGCACGAAGACGTGGATGCGTGAGAAGCGAATTCGTCGGGATCGGGCAGTTCTTCATGCGTCGCGGCTTCCGCCCACCGGCGACGGAGGCCGTCACGGATATCGCGATCGACATTGGTGATCAGGGTGGCGGCAACTCGGTTGATCCGGCTCAGGTCCGCTCGCAGCATCCCCATGGTGAACCGGGCGGCGATTTCGGAGGCCAGTTCATTGGGGTCTGTGCGGAAGAAGCGCCAGAGCCGCCGATAAAGATTATCAAG
>CAJANL010000089.1 GCA_903941105.1 uncultured Rhodospirillaceae bacterium | reverse complement strand
GAAATAGGTGCCGTATTCCTTGTGGTCCGGCGTGACGGCGAGGCGGATCTCGTTCTTGTCCTCGCCGTTGGTGTCCTTGCCGATGTCGATCTTGGCCAGGAACTCGATACCGTCGAGGTCGCCGATGCCGTTGATGCGCCGCGCCGCCTGCGCCTGGGGCGAGGTGTCCTTGTCGGAAAGGCCGCGCGCCGAGTTGAGCATGCCGCGGATCAGGCTGCGGCCCTTGTTGCCCCAATCCGGCCCCTTGGGGCTGAACAGCCCGATCAGGGTGAACACCTTGCGCTTGGCGTAGGGGCCTTCCAGCACGGTGAATTCGCCGTTGAGGTAAACCGAACCGCTCTTGTCGCCATAGGTGGCGTAGCCGCCGGTCCAGCCCTGATTGGGGTCGTTGTAGCCGCCGGGGCGGATGGTCATCCGCACCCGGGCGACGGTGCCCTTGGGGATCAGGGAATAGGCGGACTGGGTCTCGGCGTTGTTGAAATCGTTCCAGGTGGACATGGTCGTCGTCCTTTGCGTCAGATTGTGGTGGTGTCGGGGGATTGGGCGGGCAGGCCGAAGGCGAGGCGTTCGGCCGCCGGCCGGGCCGGGCCGCGGATCTTGTCCATCAGCCGGCCGAGATGGGGTTCCTCGACCGCATCGAGCCGCCCGCTGCGGTCCTTGGCCGGATAGCCCCAGGGATTGATGGTGTGGCAGACGAAGGCCCGGTAGGGCTTGCCACCCTCGTCGGTCATCTCCGCCATGGTGATGACCTCGTCGACGATGCCGGGCAGCTCGTTGCCGGTCTTGGAGCCGTCGATCTGCGGCACGAACAGGCGGCGGTTGAAGTCGTCCAGCTTCTCGTCGAGGATGCCGACGAACCAGACGTTCTTGGCCCTGGTGTGCTGCAGATGGGTCAGCCAGGCGATCATCTCGCGGCCGTGCAGGCCATAGGCGCCACGGCTGTCGGGGCGACCGGTGCGATCCGAGAAGGCTTCCGGCTGGCCCTTGCACCATTGCAGGCACAGGCGCCCCGCCACCGTGATGCTGTCGATGAACACGGTGTCGTAGCGGTCCAGCGCCGCCGCCTCGCCGAAGCGGTCGCACACCGCGTCGAAATGGGCCTGGCTGTAGGGCTGATCGTCGCGCAGCGCCGGGTTGGGGCCGCCGATGAACACCGCGAAGTCGCGGCATTCCTGCCAGGTCCGCGGCCGGATGCTGTCGCCGCCCCAGCCCTCAATGGCCAGGTCACCGGCCTCCAGATCGAAGAACAGCGTCGAGGACGGAGCCATGGTCAGCAGCAGGGTGGTCTTGCCGATTCCCGACTTGCCGAAGATTGCCCCCTTGATGCCGCGCCGCTCGGCGAGACGCTGGTCGGCCGAGATGATGGGCAGGTTCATCACACCCGCTCCTCCGCCTCGGGCACGGTATCGACGGCGATGTCGCCACCGACCGCCCCGTTCCTGCGCGCAAGGTCGTAGAGGCCGCGCAGCGCATCGATCTCCCGGTACAGCGCCGACGCCTTCTCCTGCAGCCCTAGGAGGGCGAAGGCGATGTCGTCCAGGGACGCGGTTTCGACGGGTTTGATCCATTCGTCCCGGCGGCCGGCCAGCGCTGGGATGCGGACGCTGGCGGGCAGGCTGGCGAGGGAATAGGAGCGCTCGCGCAGGGCGGCGAGCTTCGCGTTGGCGGTCATGAAGTCACCTCATTGGTCAGGAAAAGACGGAAGGTCGGCTTGCCGGTCTTGACCGTGCGCGCCGCCTCGAAAGCCGTGCGGATGTGGTTGGGCCAGGCCCCGTACTTGCGCTCGGCCACCTTGTAGGAGACCTCGACGTATTCGGCTGGATCGCCGCCATCGGTGCGGATGCGGTTGACCAGGTCGGCGAGCCGCGCCT
>CAJANL010000088.1 GCA_903941105.1 uncultured Rhodospirillaceae bacterium | reverse complement strand
GGCACAGGCGACGGGATCACAGGGACTCAATGAGCAGCAATCAAAAGGACAGGGCTGCTGCTGCTGGGGTGTTACAGAGGCTGCGCCAGTGACACTGGCGGGGCGGTACAACCAGACACGGAATGAATCAATGCATGAATGCACCAACCACAGCTCTGCCAGGGGGGATCAGGGGGAAGAGGGGTGACGGAATGGGGGAAGTCAGGTGGAGTAAGGCATGGAGCCGTTGGGGGTCAAGGATCAGGCAGGGGCAGGGCAAGGAGGGGCGGTCGGGAAATCTGGACAGGTTGCAAGCACTGCGCCAGGCGGGTCACAGCAGTGCATCAGGCGGCCCCCGCGCCCCACCCTGGGCACAGGAGCTTCATGGAGCGTCCCAGGAGGCGGGTGCGGTGGCAGCGCTCAGCATGCAAAAGGACAGCCAGGAGGAGGCAAGCAGCCAGGATCAGGCACAGGCGATGGCATCACAAGGATTCATCGAGCAGCAATCAAAAGGACAGGGCGAAGGGGATGTGCAAAATGGGTGGGTCACTGGGGCGGCGTGGCGGGGGCCACAACCGGCCGGTCCACAGCAAACAAATCGGCGGCAGCATCAAAGTAGACAAAGGGGTGGGGTGCCGGGCAGTGCGCCCGCCACCGGGAGGGCACACGCCGCAGAGCAACAAAATCAGCGAGGAGGGACCAGAAGCGGGCCACCGCATGGCGGCCACAGGTAGCAACAATGGAGGGTGGGTGCGGGTTGGGGGCAACGCTCATGGCATACATGCGCCGCCTACCGCTGTCCATGGCCTCAATGGCTGCTAGGCATACCACATGCCACACACCCTCATGCACGCCGTGCGGCGGGCGGCCAAGCCACAGCTGGGTGACGGTGATGGGGGCTGCGGCTCCGGCTGGCCGGTGCTCGAGGATGGCAGCAGAGATGGAGGTGGTGACAGCAGCGGCGACGGGGCAGGCCCAGAAATGGTGCTCCAGGTCGGCGGGGGCGCCGCCGCACAGGCAGGGCTGGTCAAGGTGCATGCGGGCAGCGGTGGGGAAGGCATCATACACCAAGCGCCAGAAAGGCTCCTTGTGGCAGTTCTCCCAAGGGATCTGCCACAAGCAGCGCAGCAACTGCAGCAGCTCGCCAAGCGTCCCAAGCAAGCGCTCCGCAAAGGGCCGCAGCCGCTCCTGGATACGCCGCTCCTCTGTGGGGGCCGTGAGGAGTGCGGTGCCAGCGCGCACAGTGTACTCCTGTAGGGGGAGGGGCTGCTGCCGGCCTGGTATCCGCCAGCCCAGACGGGGCAGCAACACATCCAGCGCTGCCTGCGTGGAAGGCGGCGCCAGCCGCCCTGCTGCCACATCAGCGGCTGCTGCCTGCGCAGCTGCCACCCAGGCAGGTGGGAACGCCGCCAGCAGCTGCTGGAGGCGGTCCGCTGCATGGTGTCGGTCTGCAAAGCTGGCATAGCTGTGTAAGCGGGTGGCCCAGACTGGGTGGTAAGCGGCAGCAGAATGCAGGGCCTCCGCCACGGCACGCTGGGTGGAGAGCAGCTGGCCCAAGGTGGCGATGTGGGCCGCCGCCAGGTCGAAGAAGGCAGAGTCCAGACCATCAGGGTGGGTGGGGGAGGTGAAGAAGGGGTTGCCCCACAGGGGAGCCTTGAGGCACCAGGGGCCAGGCTGGAGGGGCTGCGCATCAATGTCCTCCACCCGGGGCAGGCTGGCCAGGGCAGTGTGGAGACGGTGAAGGGGCTGGGGCAGCTGGCTGGCCCTGCCAGGCACAGGCTGGGTGGCCGGCCTCCAATGCAGCAAGCCCAGTGGGTGCCAGCCCACCTCCGCTGCGCAAGTGCACAGCAGGGCACGTGCCACCGCAACCCAAGGCGTGCTGTCGGGCTCCAGAATGAGGCGCAAGCCCCACCATGCGTGGCGGGAGGTGATGTGCTCAGGCCAGGGTAGGGCGCCAAAGCCTCCTTGGACTGGTCGGCCAGGGAGCAACCAGGAGGCGAGGCCGGCAAAGCGTCGGGCTGCGTCAGCTGGGGCCTGGCGGCGGTCAACGATGCGGGCCGTGATGGTGGTGAGGCGGTCAAGGTGCTGGGGTGGTGGATGACCAGAAAACTCAGCGTGGTAGAGGAACCTGGACACACCATAGGCAGCAGAGGCAAAGCCGCGTCCAAACACAGAGAAGGAGCGAGGCAGGTCCGCCAGCCGGGCATAGCGCTCCTCAACTCCAGATACCAGGTTGGGCCAGCTGGCGGTGGGGTCGGCGGCCGAGCCAAAAGTGATGCCAAGCCCAGTGGCAGCATTCACCACCTGGAGCCCGTGGGAGACAGCAGGCAGACCAGGCGGAACGACGCCAATGGGCAACAACCGGGTCTTGGAGGGATTGAGGCGCTGGCCGCTGGCTGCCCCAAAGGTGTCCAAGGTTGCTAGTAGGCCAGGCAGTCGGTCAAGGGAGGACAGCAAACCCTCCAAGTCGTCAGCATACTGCAATGCTGCCAGCCGTTGGCCTGCCACCTCAATGCCAACGCCACGGGCCTTCAGCAGGCGCAGGAGGGCCTGGGCAATAAAAAGGTAGAGCAGGGGGGCAAGGGGGCAGCCCTGGCGCACGCCAGCGGCAAAGGGAGCAGGGGTGGAGGTGAAGCCGTTGACGTAGCCATGGGCGGTGGTGGCGGTCAGCAGGCACCGCACCATGGCCAGGAATGCAGGGCCCACGCCCAGCGCTGCCATGGTTGAGAAGAGGAAGTCTCGGTCAATGGTGTCATAGGCCTTGCGGAAATCACAGAAGACTGCAATGGCACCGCGCCCCTGCCGCCGCAGCAGCTCGGACAAGCACTGCAACGCCATGACGTTCTCGCCAATGCGCCTGCCTGGAACAAAGGCGGTCTGCTCCCGATCAATGATGCTGGCCAGGTGGGGGTTGAGGCGTAGGGCTAGCAGCTTGGCATAGATGCGGTAATCGGTGCACAGGAGGGTGATGGGGCGGTAGTTGGAGGGGTCGGTGCGGTCACCAGCTTTGTGCATGATTGTGATGAGGCCCTCATGGAAGCGGTGCGGCAGGCCACCGGTGACGATGATGGCAGTGTAGAGCGCAGCCAGCAAGGGCGCCATGGCCACCTTGAACTTGCGATACAGCTCCACAGGGATGCCATCATGGCCAGGGGACCTGCCAGGGGGAGCAGTG
>CAJANL010000087.1 GCA_903941105.1 uncultured Rhodospirillaceae bacterium | reverse complement strand
ATCGGCTGCGGCTACTGCATCATCGCCTGCCCCTATCAGGCCCGCTACAAGGTCACCGAGCGGACCAACGCCTACGCCGCCGGCGCCACCGCGACCGAGGACAGCAATTTCGATCCCCGCCTGCTGGGGGTGGCGCAGAAGTGCACCTTCTGCGTCGATCGCGTCGATGCCGGCCTGGCCGCCGGCCTGCGCCCCGGTTTCGATCCGCTGGCGACGCCGGCCTGCGTCAACTCGTGCATCTCGGGGGCCTTGGTGTTCGGCGACCTCGACGACCCCGAGAGCAAGGTGAGTAAGCTGCTGGCGGCCAATAAGTCGTTCCGCATGCACGAGGAGTTGGGCACCGGGCCCAACATCCATTACCTGTGGGAAATGCCATGAGCACCAGCGGCCAATTCGACGGCATCGCCCCGACGCCGCAGTCCGCCTGGGACATGCGGGCGGCGGGCAACTTCATCGGTGGCGGCTCGGGGACCGGACTGCTGATCTTCACCGCGGCGGCAGCCTATCTCGGCCAGTCCGACCGCGGCCTGCTGTTCGCCGGGCTGGTGCTGGTGGGCCTCGGCCTGTTCAGCGTCTTCCTCGAAATCGGCCGGCCATTCCGCGCCGCCAATGTGATGATCGGCATCAAATACAGCTGGATGACCCGGGAAGCCTGGGTGGCCGGCATGTTGTTTCCCCTGGGCGGCGCTGCCTTGCTGTGGCCGGGCTTGCTGCCGCTGGTGGGTGTTCCGGCCGTTCTCTACCTCTATTGCCAGGCGCGTATCCTGCATGCCACCAAGGGCATTCCGGCGTGGCGTCAGCCGTTGATGGTGCCGCTGATCATCGTGACGGCGCTGGTCGAGGGTAGCGGCGTCATGGTGGTGGCGGGCGCCTTCACCGTCGTGCCGGTCTGGGCACCGGCGGCGCTGATGGCGGCGGTGGCGGCGCGGCTGCTGGTGTGGATGGCCTATCGGCGCCAACTGGCCGGCGGCGGCGCACCGCTGCTGGCCGCGGCGGCGGCGGTGCGGTTCTCCATGCCCTTCACCCTGGGCGGCAATCTGGCGCCGGTGCTGTTGCTGGTGGTGGCGGGGGCCGAGCCCGCCTTGGCCGAGGCGGCCTTGCCCGCCGCCGGATTGGCGGCGGTGCTGGGCGGCTGGGCCTTGAAGGCGGCCATCGTCACCAGTTTCGCCCACACCCAGGGGTTCGCCATCCCATTCACCCCGGCGCGCGGCGCCGGCCGTCCGGGACCGGGAGCGTTTCCCGGCTGGCGCTGAACGAATTCAACCGCCCCGGCAATGAGGGCGGGACAGGTCGAGGGAGGTTTCGATGACCGTGCCGATGATGGCGGACTACATGTTTGCGCCCGACGTGGAACGCCTGGACCGGGCGGGGCTGCAGCGGCTCCAGCTTGAGCGGCTGCGGACGACGCTGGAGCGGGTCTATGCCAATGTGCCGCATTATCGCCGCGCCTTCGACGCCAAAGGGGTGACGCCGGCCGACCTCAAGACCCTCGCGGACCTCGCCCGCTTCCCCTTCACGGTGAAGACCGACCTGCGTGACAATTACCCCTTCGGCATGTTCGCGGTGCCGCGTCCCCAACTGGTGCGGCTGCATGCCAGTTCGGGCACCACCGGCAAGCCCACCGTGGTCGGCTACACCGAGGGCGACATCGACACCTGGGCCAACCTGATGGCCCGTTCGCTGGCCGCCACCGGGGTGCGTCCCGGTGACGTGGTGCATAACGCCTATGGCTACGGCCTGTTCACCGGCGGCTTGGGCTTCCACTATGGCGCCGAGCGGCTGAAATGCACCGTGACCCCCATGTCGGGCGGCAATACCGAGCGCCAGATCGCCCTGATCACCGATTTCGGCGCCCAGGTACTGGCGGCGACGCCGTCCTACGCCCTCAACATCGCCGAGATGGCCGAGCAGATGGGCGTCGACCTCGCCGCCTCGGCGCTGCGGGTCGGCGTGTTCGGGGCCGAGCCGTGGACCGAGGCCATGCGGTCGGAACTGGATCGCCGTCTCGGCGTGCGCGCCTGCGACATGTACGGACTGTCCGAAATCATGGGACCGGGCGTTGCCATCGAGTGCACCGCCCGCAACGGCCTGCACGGCTGGGAGGACCATTTCCTGTTCGAGGTCGTCGACCCCGACACCCTGGAGCCGTTGCCCATGGGCTCGCAGGGGGAACTGGTCATCACCACCCTGACCAAGGTCGGCCTGCCCATGGTGCGCTATCGCACCCGCGACATCACCCGGCTGACCGATGAGCCCTGCGCCTGTGGTCGTACCCATCTGCGCATCCTCCGGGTGACCGGCCGCAACGACGACATGCTGATCATCCGCGGCGTCAACCTGTTCCCCAGTCAGGTCGAGTCGGTGCTGGTGGGCTTCCCCGGCATCGCGCCGCATTATCAGCTGGTGGTGACGCGCCAGGGCTCGCTCGACCATCTCAGCGTCGAGGCGGAAGCCGTCGAGGCCAGCGACGAGGATACCCGTATCCACCTCGCCCATCAGGTCCGCCACCACATCAAGTCGATGATCGGAGTCACCTGCGAGGTGCTGGTGCGTCTGCCGGGCGAGTTGCCGCGCAGCCAGGGTAAGGCGGTACGGGTCAGGGACCTGCGGCAGAAGGGCGACTGATACCATTTCCAGAAAATTCTGACCTGTGGTCAAAATTTTCGGTTCATCGCGGAATTTCGGGGAGGGTGGCCCCACCGGAAAAACCGTCATTCCCGCGCAGGCGGGAATCCACGGTGGGCTCGCACGAGCGTTCGTGCGTACGGACAAATGGCCCCCGCCTTCGCGGGGGTGACGGTGGGGTGTGCGTTGGCGTGGCGCGATCCCCGCTAATCCGCGATGAACCAAATTTTCAGGCCCTCGCCGGGCGGGCGCATCCGCGCCCTTGGCCGCGCCCTCAGTGGGCGCTGGATACCCGTTTCAGGAATCAGAAATTCCTGAAACGGGTATGATATCTGGCGGCCATTGCGGCCGCCCGGCAAGAGGTGAACGAACAACCAAGGCGAGGCCCTTCAGGGGCTCGCCGGGCTGAGCCATTCGGCCGCCGCCAGTCCGGCCCGTCGCCCGGTGGAGAAGCAGCCGGTGAGCAGGTAGCCACCGGTGGGGGCCTCCCAGTCGAGCATTTCCCCGGCGGCGAACACGCCGGGGCGGCGGTTCAGCATCAGCCCGGCGTCCAAATCCTCGAAGCGGACGCCGCCGGCGGAGGAGATGGCCTCCGCCAGGGGGCGGGGGCCGTTCAGCCGTAGCGGCACGGCCTTGAGCCCTGCCGCGGTGATCTCGGCCCCCAGTACCTCGCGCGCCAGCCCCACCGCCACCCCGTCCAGCCCGGCGGTGCGGTGCAGGTGGGTGGCGAGCGAACGGCTGCCGCGCGGCCCTGCTAGGGCAGCGGCCAACTTCTCCACGCTCCAGTCGGGTTTGAGATCGACCAGCAGGCTGGGCTCGACAGCATCGCGCAGGGCGGCCGACAAGGCATAGACGGCGCCGCCCTCGATGCCGAAATCGGTGATCATCGCCTCGCCGCGAATTGTCCGTCCGCCGAACGACAGTGTCACCGTCTTCAGCGGCTGGCCGGCGAAGCGCGAGCGGAAATGCTCCGACCATGCGATGTCGAAGCCGCAATTGGCCGGCTTGAGCGGCGCCACCGCGACGTCGAGCAGGGGCACCCAGCCGCCATCCGAGCCCAACTGCGGCCAACTGGCGCCGCCGAGGGCCAGAACGGTGGCGGTGGGGATAATCCGCACTTCGCCGCCCGGGCTCGCGAAGCGCAGCGCCTCGCCGCTCCAGCCCAGCCAACGATGGCGCATGTGGAAGCCGACCCCCAGTCCGCGCAGTCGTCGCAGCCAGGCCCGCAACAGCGGCGCCGCCTTGAAGTCGGTGGGGAACACCCGGCCGGAGCTGCCGATGAAGGTGTCGATGCCCAGTCCCGCCGCCCAGTCCCGCAGCTGCTGCGGCCCGAACTCGGCCAGCAGCGGCGCCAGGGCGCCGGCCCGCTCGCCGTAGCGGGCGGTGAAGCGGTCCAGCGGCTCGGAGTGGCTGAGGTTCATGCCGCCCTTGCCGGCCAGCAGGAACTTGCGGCCCACCGAGGGCATGGCGTCGAATACCCGCACCGCATGGCCGCGCCCGGCCAGCATTTCGGCCGCCATCAGCCCGGCGGGGCCACCGCCGATGACGACAACGCCGGCCGCCATCACTCCGTCTCCCGCTTGGCCCGCAGCTTGGACCAGTAGTCCAGCCGCTTCCTCACCTCGCGCTCGAAGCCGCGCGGCTTGGGGTCGTAGAAGATGTGGCGGGGCATGCCCTCGGGGAAGTAATTCTGGCCCGAGAAGCCCTCGGCGGTGTCATGGTCGTACTGGTAGCCCTTGGCGTAGCCCAGCTCCTTCATCATTTTCGTCGGCGCGTTGAGGATGTGCATGGGCGGCATCAGGCTGCCGGTGTCCTTGGCCGACTTCATCGCCGCCTTGTAGGCGATATAGGCGGCATTGGATTTGGGCGCGGTGCCGAGATAGATCACCAGCTGGGCCAGGGCCAGCTCGCCCTCGGGGCTGCCGAGGCGCTCGTAGACGTCCCATGCGGCCAGCGCCTGCCCCACCGCCTGCGGGTCGGCCAGGCCGATATCCTCGACGGCGAAGCGGGTGAGGCGGCGGGCGATGAACAGCGGGTCCTCGCCGCCGGCCAACATGCGCGCCATCCAATACAGCGCGGCATCGGTGTCGGAGCCGCGCAGGCTTTTGTGCAGGGCGCTGATCAGGTTGAAATGGCCCTCGCGGTCCTTGTCGTAGGCGGGGGCGCGCTGCTGCACCACAAGCGCCAGCCCGGCGGCGTCCAGCTTGGGCTCGGTCGGCAGGGTGGCGAGCGCCTCGGCGAGATTGAGCAGGTAGCGGCCGTCGCCGTCGGCCAGCGCCTTGCAGGCGGCGCGGGCATCGTCGTCGAGCGGCAGGGGGTGGCCGATCTCGGCCTCGGCGCGGGCCAGCAGCAGTTCCAGCGCCGCCTCGTCCAGGCGGTGCAGCACCAGCACCCGGCAACGCGACAGCAGGGCGCCGTTGAGCTCGAACGACGGGTTCTCGGTGGTGGCGCCCACCAGCACCACGGTGCCGTTCTCGACGAACGGCAGGAAGCCGTCCTGCTGGGCGCGGTTGAAGCGGTGGATCTCGTCGACGAACAACAGGGTGCCCTGGCCCATCTCGCGGCGCTTCGCGGCGGCGTCGAACACCTTGCGCAGATCGGCAACGCCGGAAAATACCGCCGACAGCGGCTCGAAATGCAGGCTGGTGCGCTCGGCCAGCAGGCGGGCGATGGTGGTCTTGCCGCAGCCCGGCGGTCCCCACAGGATCGCCGAGACCATCTTGCCCGTCGCCAGCATCCGGCCCAGCGGCGCCGTCGCGGCGAGCAGGTGGTCCTGCCCCACCACCTCCTCCAGCGCCCGGGGGCGCAGGCGGTCGGCCAGCGGCCGGTCGTCGTCGGAGCCGAACAGCGTCTTCACCTCAGCCGCCGATCACCAGGCTCATGGTCTCGCCGTCGCGGTTCACCGTGATCGCCCAGCGCTGCGCCTGGCGCGACAGCAGGGACTTGGCGTCGGCGACGCTGGCCACCGGACGGTCGTTGATGCGCAAGATGAGGTCGCCCGGCTGGATGCCCAAGCGGTTGGCCACCGTGCCGCGCTTGATGCGTGTCACGATCACCCCGCCGGCATTGGTGTCGAGTCCCAACTCTTCGGCCAAAGCCGGGTTCAGATTGGCGATGGTGGCGCCGGCGAAGGGGTTGCGACCGCCGACCTCGGTGACGTCGCGGGCCGGCGTCTCGGGCGGCGGCACCAGTTTGATGGACAGCGTTCGCACCGTGCCGTCACGCATCACCGACAGCTTGGCCTCATCGCCCACCACCAGGGTGGCCAGGCGGAAGCGCAGCCCGTCGAGGTCATCCACCTCGCGGCCGTTGACTGCGGTGATGACGTCGCCCTGCTTCAGTCCGGCGGCGACGGCGGGGCCGTTGCGGTGGAGGTTGTTGACGAGGACGCCGATGGGGCGGGGCATGCCCAGCGCCTGGGCCAGTTCGGCGGTGACCGCCTGGCCGCTGGCTCCCAGCCATGGCCGCACCACCTTGCCGCCGCTGGTCAAGCCCTTCAGCACGGTGCGGACCAGGGAGGTGGGAATGGCGAAGCCGATGCCGACCGAACCGCCGCCTTGCGAATAGATGGCGGTGTTGATGCCGATCAGCCGGCCGTCGAGATCGATCAGGGCACCGCCCGAATTGCCGGGATTGATGGCGGCGTCGGTCTGGATGAAGGAGCGGTAGTCCGAGATGCCGGCGGTGGTGCGGGCCAGGGCCGAGACGATGCCGGAGGTGACGGTCTGGCCGACGCCGAACGGATTGCCGATGGCCAGCACCAGATCACCCACCTCCAGCTTGTCGGAATCGCCCATCTGCAGCGCCGGGAAGGCCTCGCCATGCGGGTCGATCTTCAGCACCGCGATGTCGCTGCGCTCGTCCGAACCCACCAACTTGGCCTCGAATTCGCGGCGGTCGTTGAGCACCACCGTCACCTCGTCGGCGTCCTTGATGACGTGGTGGTTGGTGATGACGGTGCCGTCGGCGCCGACGATGACCCCCGAGCCCAGCGAGCGCTGCACCCGCTCGGCCTGCATTCCCGGCACCTCGCCGAAGAAGCGGCGGAAGAACGGATCGGCGAACAGCGGCGAGGCGGCCGCCTTGACCACGCGCCGGGTATAGATGTTGACCACCGCCGGCGCCGCCTGCTTCACCAGGGGTGCGAAGCTGAGGCGGACCTGCTCGCGCGAGTTCGGCACGGTCTGCGCCGCGAGCGGGGCGGCGGCCAGCAGGAAGGCGAGGGCGGCGGCGAGGCGGAGGATGGCAGTCATGGATCTCATCGGTTCAGTCGCGATTGGCCTTTATAGCATCGGCACCGCCGCCTTGCATCACGCGCCGCCGCAGGCCACATCCCCGGTTCATGCCCCCCGGCTCTTGATAAGGAGAGCGCCATGGACGTGCCCGCCACCGCCGAGGCGCGTATCTCGCGCCGCACCCCGGCGCCGGTGCAATCCGGCCCGGCGCTCCGGGAAGAGTGGATATTGGAATTCGAGCCGGCCGAGCCGCCCGACATCGACCCCCTGATGGGGTGGATCAGTTCGTGCGACGTGTTGCAGCAGGTGCGCATGGGATTTCCCAGCCTGGAGGCCGCCATCGCCTATTGCCGCCGCGAAGGCATTCCCTACTCGGTGACCCGGCCGCGCCGGACGCGGCAGCGCCGCACCTACTCGCAGAATTTCGAGAGCTTCGAGGGCGGCCCGAGCCAGGTCTATCCGCACTGACGAACAATCCCTCTCCCGGCCTGGCCCGGGAGAGGGCGAAAATTTCAGCCCGGCAAAAATTTCCCCACTGATCAGAATGGGAAGATGATGTCGAAGATCTGCTGGCCGTAGCGCGGCTGGGTGACGTCGCTGACCACGCCGCGGCCGCCGTAGTAGACGCGGGCTTCGGCGATCTTGTCCGAGGTGACGGTGTTGGACGAGCTGATGTCCTCGGGGCGGACGACGCCCTGTACCGACAGCTCGCGCAGCTCGTAGTTGACCCGCACTTCCTGGCGGCCCGAGATCACCAGATTGCCGTTGGGCAGCACCTGGGTGATCACCGCCGCCATGCTGACCGCCATGCTTTCCGTCCGTGTCGTCTTGCCGGCATTCTGCGCCACGCTGTCGGCCGAGAAGTCGGCCAGTTTGGCGGGATTGACCGAGTCGGGCAGAATCTTGTTCAGGCTGTTCTCGAAGCCCAGCAGGCTGAAGGCGGTGTTGGTGTCCTCGCTCGACTTGCGTGAATTGTCGAGTGCGGTGGCGAAGCTGGCGCTGTCGGCGATGCTGACGCTGACGGTCAGGATGTCGCCCACTTCCTTGGCGCGCTGGTCCTTGAAGAAGGCGCGGGCGCCGGGCCGCCACAGCGAGTTGGCGTTCTGCGGCGGCGCCACCGGCTGCGGCATCGGCATGCTGACTGGCTCGTAGCCCTGCTTCTGCGTCGGGTTCTGGATGCCCGAGATCTGGGGCCCCGAGCCCACTTCCGACATGCGGCTGAGCATGTTGCAGGCCGACAGCGAGCTCATGGCGGCGGCCACGGCGACGGTGCGAAGCGCGATGGGAAGGATCTTGGTGGACATGGCGTTTTCTCCGTCGTCGCAATCAGTTGGCCAGCTGGCGGGAACCGCCCACGCTCACCGAGACCAGGCCGGGTCCCTCGATGCGGGCCTCGACCGTCTGCTTTGAATGGATGTTGAGGATGCGAATGGTGTCGCCCGCGCTGCCGTCTTCGAGGGCCTTGCCCTGGGTGGTCAGGGTCATGAACGGGGTACGGTAGGTCATGGTGACCGAACTGTTGCGGTTGACCATCAGCGGCCGCTGCACCTCGGCGGTGCGGACGGGGGCGAAGGCGCGCAGCTGATAGCGCGGCTCCATGCCGATCAGCCCCTTGGGGTTGGCGATGATGTCGCGGCGAACCTGCTCCTCGCGCACGTCCTGCCACTGTACGTCTTTCTCGGTGATCAGCTCGCCGCGGCCCATGGTGTGGGTGAGCACCGGAATGCGGGCGCTGGCGTAGACATGGCCGCCCACCTTGACGCGGGTGGCGGCGGGTGAGCCGGCGGGCACCTCGACGGTGGCGCTGAAGCGGTTCATGCGCTGGTCATAGACGACGTCGCGCACGCCGACGGTGGCCGGCATCCCGGCCGCCACGACGATTTGCAGCGCGTTGCGGCCCATCAGCTCGACGCGCGAATTCATCGGGGCGCCTTCCAGGGTCAGGGCTTCGCGCAGCTCGCGCTCGATCACGGCAACGTCGACGGTCTGGCCGGCGCGCTCGACGATGGCCTTCTCGAAGACGCTGGAGGGGCGCCAGTCGATACCGTGGCCATTGGCCGCAGCCATCAGCCAGCGGGATTCCAGGGTGATGCGCTTGCCCGGCTGCGGCGCCGCGGCGATGACCACGTTGGCCTTGTCGCCGAGATTGTCCCACAGGTCGCCGAGGCGGATGACGTCGCCATCCACATAGGCGGCGGGCTTCAACTGCGCCGGCAGCTCGGCGGCAATGGCGGCGGAGACGCCGAATGCCAGGGAGGCGGCGAGGAGAAGGCGGGAGAAGGCGATGCGGGCGAAGGCTGGGCGGGTCATGACGGCGGCCTCACTTCATCTGGTTGATGGTGCTGAGCATCTCGTCGGACGCCTGGATGACCTTGGAGTTCATTTCATAGGCGCGCTGGGCACTGATCAGGTTGGTGATCTCGGCCACCACGTTGACGTTGGAGGTTTCGAGGAACCCCTGCAGCACCGTGCCGTAGCCCGGCTTGCCGGGCGGGTTGACCTGCGGCGCGCCCGAGGCGGGAGTCTCCATGAACAGGTTGTCGCCACGCGCTTCCAGACCGGCTTCGTTGGCGAACACCGCCAGGTTGAGCTGGCCCTTGACCTGGGTCTGAACCTGACCGTCCTGCTTGATGATCACCTGGCCGGTGGCGTCGATGGTGATGCCCACCGCGTCGGACGGGATGGTGATTTCCGGCTGCACCGCGAAGCCCTCGTGGGTGACGATCTTGCCGTCGGCCGAAAGCTGGAACGAGCCGTCGCGGGTGTAGGCGGTCTCGCCGGTGGGCAGCAGGATGCGGAAGTAGCCCTTGCCCTGGATGGCCATGTCCAGCGTGTTGTCGGTGTTCTGGACGCTGCCCTGCTCGGTGATGCGGTAGACCGCGGTGGTCTTGACGCCCAAGCCCAGCTGCACGCCGGTGGGCACGATGGTGCCGGCGTCCGAGGACTGGGCGCCGACCCGGCGCAGGTTCTGGTACAGCAGATCCGCGAACTCCGGCCGCCGACGGGTGAAGGCGGTGGTGTTCATGTTGGCGATGTTGTTCGAGATGACCTCGACGTTGGTCTGCTGGGCCAGCATGCCGGTGGCGGCGACGTTGAGCGAGCGCATGGTGTGGTTCCTTCCCCTGGTGCCTTAGGTGCGGACGTTGGCGAGCGCTTGGATCGCCTTCAGCTGCCTGTCGTTTTCCGCATCGATCATTTTCTGGACGCCCTGGTATTCCCGCAGGATCTGCGTCATGCGGGTCATTTCGATCACCGGCTGGATGTTGGATTCCTCCATCATTCCCTGGGCGATGTCGGGACGCTGAACCGGGTCGGCCGTCTGGCTGGTCTCGTAGAGTCCGTCGCCGGCCTTGCGGAGTTCCTGGTCGTTGGCGAACTTCACCACCTTCAGCTTGCCGACGACGCCGTTCTCGGTCGAGACGGTGCCGTCGCGGGCAACCTCGACGCGGGTCTCGTTGGGGGCGAAGATCAGCGGGGCATCGCGGTCGTCCATGACGGCGAAGCCCTGGGTGTTGACCAGCATGCCGCCCTCGTCGAGGCGGAAATGGCCGTTGCGGGTGAAGCGCATGCCGGCCTCGGTCTCGATCTGGAACATGCCGTCGCCGTGCAGGGCGAAGTCGAACGGGTTGTCGGTCTTGGTCAGCGGACCCTCACGGGTGTCGCGCAGCACGCCGACGTCCTGGACGAAGGCCACCTTGTCGCCCACCGCGCGGCGGTCGGAGCGGGTGTCCACCAGATATTCGCGGAACATCATCGCCTCGCCCTTGTAGGCCGGGGTGTTGGCGTTGGCCATGTTGTTGGCCACCACTTCCATCTGGCGCCACAAGGCGGCTTGGCGGGACAGCGCGATATAAGATGTGTTTTCCATGATCTACCTGCTCGGGCTTGGCCGAAGTTGCCGCCAATCCTACGCAAGCCCCGTGCCAACAGGCTAACTAATTGAAATTACAGAGATCATCATCCGGCGGGGTTCCCGCTGCCGGGCAGTTATTGCCGGGTCCCCTGCCGATTGCTATCGTGGTCCGGCCGAAAGGGGGGGAGACGGCGCCGGCGGGGCAGGGGCATCATCCTGTTTCGTGATGGCATTCAACCTTCGTTAACCGGCACGGATTAGATTCAACATCGAGCACGTGCGCCCTGTCCGGGGCGGCCGGCCGTTTCGGATGGGGGCCATGGCTGAAGACCTGGAAGAGGATTTCGAAGAAGGCGAAGGCTCCGAAGAGGTAGCCGAAGGCCCATCTAAGAAACTGCCGATCAAGAAGATCCTGATCATCGTCCTGCCGATCCTGCTGCTGATCGGTGCCGGTGCCGGGCTTTATTTCTCCGGCGTGCTGAGCGGCCTTTTCGGCAAGGGCGAGGAGCAGCCAAAGGACGTCGCGGCGGCGCCCAAGGTGGTGATGGCGGCGGTGTTCATGGACCTGCCCGAGATGCTGGTCAATCTCCAGAGCTCGGGGCGCAAGCAGGCCTTCCTGAAAATCCGCGTGGCGCTCGAACTCGAAGCGGTCACCGACCAGCCGCGTGTCGAGCAGGTGATGCCGCGCATCGTCGATAATTTCCAGGTCTACCTGCGCGAACTGCGCATGGAGGACCTGCAGGGCGCCGCAGGCATGCATTTGCTGCGTGAGGAACTGCTGGCCCGCGTCAATTCCGCGGTCAAGCCGGTCAAGGTGACCGATGTGCTGTTCAAGGAAATGCTGGTCCAATGATGGGCCGCTCTTAAGGTGATTGCCGGCAATGGCAATGAATGACGAAGGCGGAGCCCCGCGCTCCTCCGAAGATGAAGAAGCCCTGATGAAGGAATGGGCTGCCATGTCCGGGGACGACTCCGGCGGTGGCGGCGATGGGGGGGACGCGGGCGGCGGCGAGGGCGGCGACATGGCCGCCGAATGGGAGGCCATGCTCGGGGCCGGCGGTGGCGACAGCGGCGAAGGCGACGCGGTCGGCGGGCGGGACTCCACCCGCGTGCTCAATCAGGACGAAATCGATTCGCTGCTGGGGTTCGACGACGAACACGGCCGTGGCGACGACAAGTCCGGCATCCAGGCCATCCTCAATAGCGCCCTGGTGTCCTACGAACGCCTCCCGATGTTGGAGGTGGTGTTCGACCGCCTGGTGCGCATGATGTCCACCTCCATGCGTAACTTTACCTCGGACAACGTCGAGGTGTCGCTGGACAACATCCTGTCGCTTCGCTTCGGCGACTATCTGAATTCCATTCCGTTGCCGGCCATGCTGGCGGTGTTCAAGGCCGAGGAGTGGGACAATTTCGGCCTGTTGACGGTGGATTCATCCCTGATCTATTCCATCGTCGACGTGCTGCTGGGCGGCCGGCGCGGCACCGCGGCCATGCGCATCGAGGGGCGGCCCTATACCACCATCGAACGCAACCTGGTCGAGCGCATGGTCCACGTGGTGCTGTCGGACCTGTCGGCCGCCTTCGACCCCTTGAGCCCGGTGACGTTCCGCTTCGACCGGCTGGAGACCAACCCGCGCTTCGCCACCATCTCGCGCCCCAGCAACGCCGCCATCGTGGCCAAGCTGCGCATCGACATGGAGGACCGCGGCGGCCGTCTCGAACTGCTGCTGCCCTACGCCACCCTGGAACCCGTCCGCGAACTGCTGCTGCAGATGTTCATGGGCGAAAAGTTCGGCCGTGACTCCATCTGGGAAACCCACTTGGCGGAGGAACTGTGGCTGACCGAGGTGAGCATGAAGGCGGTGCTGGACGAGCAGGTGATGAGTTTGCGCGAGATTCTGAACTGGACGGTGGGTTCGAAGCACATGCTCAACGCCACGACGGAATCGCATGTGGAGATGCGCTGCGGCGATGTCGAGATGTTCCGCGGCCGCATGGGCCGCAAGGGGCAGCACATCGCGGTGCGCGTCGAAGAGAGCATGATCCGGGACAAGGGATAAGGCCGTGGACTGGAAAGTAGCCCTCGATATCGTCGTCTCGCTGCTGATGATCGCCACCATCGGCTACGCGGTGATGCTCAACAACCGCCTGGCGGCGTTGCGCAAGAATCGCGACGACCTGGCCAAGGTGATCATCAATTTCAACGAGGCGACGGTGCGCGCCGAGTCGTCCATCCCCAAGCTGCGCAAGGCCGCCGAGGACTCCGGCTCCGCGTTGCAGGAGCGGGTGGAGAAGGCGCAGTCCTTGCGCGATGACCTCGCCTTCATGATCGAGCGTGCCGACACCATGGCCAATCGCCTGGAGAACGCCGTGCGCTCCGCCCGTACCGAGGTCAAGGTGCCGCAAGGGAAGATCGGTGCCGCAAGCGGTGGCACCAACGGCAACGGCGGTGGCAGCGGCAAGGGGGCTCAGGCGGCGACCGTCGCCGCCGCCGCCGCCGCCAGCGAGGCCGAGGCGGACGAGCGTTCCGAAGCCGAGCGCGAGCTGTTGCGCGCGCTCCAGTCCATGAGGTGAGGCGGCCATGGCGTCCCCGACCCGTGTCAAGACCCGCACCAAGGCCCCCCTGTTCCGCGTCCTGCCGGCGCTGATCTTTGTCGGGGTACTGATGCTGTCTGTCCGCGTCGGCGGTATCTGGCAGGTCATCTCGGAATGGCGCGGTCTTTCGGACATCGGCACCGTCGCCGGCTCGGTCTCGGTGGCAGAGTTGCAGGCGCAGCAGCCGCCGCGCCGTGGCGCGACGCCGCCGTCGCCGCAGCAACTGGCCCAGGCGCCGGCCGACGGGGCAAAGGGGGCGCAGCAGGCGACCGCGCCCACCGCGCCCGAAGCCATGGGCGGCATGAGCCAGACCGAACTCGACGTGTTGCAGAAGCTGTCCGAGCGCCGCACCACCCTTGACGGTCGCGAGCGCGATATCGAGCGGCGCGAGGCCCTGCAGAAGGCGGCCGAGGATCAAATCGAGCGCAAGATCTCCGAAATGAAGACCTTGCAACACACCATCGAAGGCCTGTTGCGGCAATACAATGACCAGGAAGACAATAAGATGCGGTCCCTGGTCAAAATCTACGAAAATATGAAACCCAAGGAGGCTGCCAAGATTTTCGAGCAGCTCGATATGAGCATTCTACTGGAGGTGGTCGAGCGCATGAAGGAGCAGCGGGTCGCGCCCATCATGGCCGAAATGGACCCCTCCAAGGCAAAGAATATCACTTCCGAATTGGCACAGCGTCGGCAAATCCCGATGCCGAAGGCCGGGGCGGGGGGATAAAGGTGGTCTTAACGAATTAAAAACGCTTGCGCCGGTAGGGTCCCCTATCATAACTAGGTTATTCTGGGGCTGGGACTTTATCGATCTCTGGCGGCTGGTGTCTCGAAGGAGCTGATGGATGGCTGTCGATAAGAATATGAACGTCCT
>CAJANL010000086.1 GCA_903941105.1 uncultured Rhodospirillaceae bacterium | reverse complement strand
CGGGCAATGGCTCGCCGAGATTTACCGTCTGCATGCAGACGGTAAATCTCGCACCGCTCATCCAAGCTGAGCTGATCGTAGGTCGTTCCCATCGCAACATCCCATCTTAAGGGTGTTGCACTTCAATCGTGAGTCTAGGGGATCCATGGCGGGGGCAAAGAGTGCGTATGGCCCGACGTCATGCTGCCGGCCCCATGGATTCCCGCCTTCGCGGGAATGACGGCCTTATCAGCGGGACCATTCCCCTTCACCCGATTGCCCTGAGTAGCAGACACATGCCAATGGACATTGCTTTCGCACTTTCGTATAAGAGACCTACTTCTTTAGGGTATGACCCGATGGACTCCACCGGGGCAAAGTGACTTTTATAGGTCTTTAACCGTTGACGTGATTAGTAATTTGGGGTCAGCAAGGATACGATTGCTGCAATGGCATCGGCCGCTCCAGGAGACTTTTAATGCTGACGCTTCTCCGAAACCTCAGACTGAGCACTCGGATTGGCTTGGCGATTTTTATTCCAATTCTCGGAATGCTCATTTTTTCCGGCATCGTCCTGCAGGAAAAACACTCCTTTTCGAAGAAAATGGAGAATCTGGAAGAGCTTGCGGCCCTGGGTCCCAATATCGGCGCCCTGGCCCATGAGCTGCAGAAGGAGCGCGGCATGTCGGCCGGCTTCGTCGGCAGCAAGGGCGCCAAGTTCAGCGACCGACTGCCCGGCCAGCGCAAGGAGACCGACGGCAAGATCGCCGTCCTCAACCAGGCCCTCGCCACCTTCGACATGTCCGATGCCAGCGACGGGTTGAAGGAGGCCATCGCCGCGGCGAAGACCAGCCTGGAGCCGCTGTCGGCCAAGCGGGCGGCGGTGGACAGCCTGTCACTGACGGTGCCGGAGGCGGCCGGCTATTACACCGCCACCATCGCCCGCTTCCTCACCATCGTCGAGCAGATGGCGGTCATGGGGACCGACGTCAACGTCGCCAAGGCCATCACCACCTACACCCAGGTTCTCCACGGCAAGGAGAGGGCCGGCCAGGAGCGCGCCACCGCCTCGGGCGGCTTCGGCGCCAAGAAGTTCGAGCCCGGCCTGCATCGCCGCTTCATCCAGCTGGCGGCGGAGCAGGACGCCTATTTCGCCAATTACGCCGTCTATGCCACCCCCGAGCAGAAGAAGATGCTGGTGGCCGTTCTGACCGATCCGGTGTCGAAGGAAGTGCAGCGGATGCGGCTGATCGCCACCGACAGCCCCTTCACCGGCACCACCGGCGATATCGAGGCTCCGGTGTGGTTCGACACCATCACCAAGAAGATCGACATGCTGAAGACGGTGGAGGATCGGGTCGCCGGCGACCTGCTGTCACTGGCCGCCACGGTGCACCACCAGACGTCGAGCTCGCTCAACAACTCCCTGCTCGCCACCGTGGTGTTGCTGTTGGCCAGCATCGGCATTGCCTGGGCCATCGCGTCCGACATCTCGGGTCCGTTGGGCAGGATCATCTACGCCATGAATGTCCTGTCGCAGGGCGACAAGCAGCACGAGGTCGATGGAGCCACGCGCCCCGATGAGATCGGCGCCATGGCCCGCGCGGTCGACGTCTTCCGCACCGGGCTGATCCGTGCCGACGAACTCGCCAGTGCCCAGGAACAGGAACAACTGACAAAGGATCGCCGGGCGCGCGTCATCGGCGGCATCCTCCAGGAATTCAACTCGGAGATCGCCGAAGTCCTGGAGACCATGGCATCCTCGGCGACCGAGCTGGAGGCGACCTCGCAGACCATGTCGGCCACCGCCGAGGAGACGTCGAACCAGGCCACGGTGGTCGCGGCGGCGGTCGAGGAGATGGCGGTCAACATGCGGACCGTTGCCGGCGCGGCCGACCATCTGTCCGACTCGGTCGAAGACATCAACGTCCGGGTCAATGATTCGGTCAGGATTGCCGATTCCGCCAAGCGGAAGGCGCAGCAGACCGATGCGATGGTGAAAGGCCTGTCCCAGGCGGTGCTCAAGATCAGCGAAGTCGTGAACATGATCAACGACATCGCCGCCCAGACCAACCTGCTGGCGCTCAACGCCACCATCGAGGCCGCCCGGGCGGGAGAGGCCGGCAAGGGCTTCGCCGTGGTCGCCAACGAGGTCAAGACACTGGCCAACCAGACGGCGCGCGCCACCGACGAGATCACCTCGCAGATCAATGCCGTGCAGCAGGAAACCCGCAGCGCCGTCACCGCCATCAGCGAGATCACCACCATCATCGAGCAGATGAGCGAATTGTCCGGCGCCATCGCCGCCTCGGTGGCGCAGCAGGATGACGCGACATCGGAAATCGCCAGCAATGTCCAGCAGGTGTCCCGGGCGACCGACGAGGTCAGCGCCAACGTGGTCGGAGTCAACCAGGCCTCCGTCGAGACGGGCCATGCCGCGTCGGATGTGCTTGAAGCCGCCCGCTCGCTCTCGGAAAGGGCAAGCACACTGCGACTTCAAGTTGACACCTTCCTGACAAATATCCGTGCCGTCTGAGTAGTGGAGAGCAAAATGCAGTACACTGTCAAACGCGATGGCTCTCACATAAGAGCTGCAATTTCAGGGCGTTTGACTTTCTCTGATGCCGCACAGTTTCCAAAATTCCTGGACGATGCGATCCAGAATGGGGTGAGCTGCGAAATCGATCTGGGTGAGCTGACATTCATCGATTCGACCGGCATGAGCCTGTTCGTCCACATCTATGATACTGCTCAGGCCAGCGGCCTGAAGGTCACGGTGCGCAATGCCAAGAATCCGGTCGCCGATACCCTGCGGCGCGCCAGTTTCGACACCCTGTTTGAATTCAAGTGATCTTGCTGAATGTCATCAAAGGGGTCGACCACGTCGCCGACCTCGAACAGCTCAGGGCCGAGTTCGGCCATCTGAACGGCAAGCGGCGTGGCCGGCTTGATGTCAGCGTATTCGACGGGCAGGACGATGATCAGCTGACCGCCGCCCTCGCTTGCCCCGCCCGGGTCTATCTGGACGCCGACTGCACCGCGTTCACGCTGTCACCCGCGGCCTTCGAACTCCGCGTCACCACCGCCACCGCCAAGCGGCTTGACCTGGCGATGTGTTTCACCCGCTTCCTGGCGACCCGCTTTCCCCACATGGCGAAGGTCACCGACCAGATCAGGCACGCCCTTCAGGAAGCCGTCGCCAATGCGGTGATCCACGGCAATCTTGGCCTCAACAGCGCCCTGCGCGGTTCGCTGGCCTCGCTCAGGGTCTTCGCCGCAACCATGGAACAGCGCCTGAGCCAGCCGGCCTATGCCCGGCGGCCGCTCACCATTGGCGCCCGGGCGCAGCGGGAGGGAGTCAGCGTCTCGGTCGAGGATTGCGGCGCCGGCTTCGACCCCGGTTCGGTCAAGCCATCCAGCAATCCGGCGGCCGGCGGCATGGGCCTGTCCATCATGAGGGGATGCAGCCGCACCATGGTCCATAGCCGCGACGGCCGACGCGTTACCATGACGTTTTCCCAGGACGGCCAGGCGCCCGGCGCGGCCCTCTATCACGACATTGTTGCCGGCCGATAACTTCCAAGACTATGGCAGGACACACTCCGCTTGGACAAAGGACGAGGCACCCACGCACTCCTGATTAAGCTCGCCCGGCGACAGGCCGCCGTCCTGGCGACGCTGTTGCTGCTTGCTCTGGCCGGTTATCAGAGCCTGGAATGGACGGTGGGCTATCTGTTCAAGGATGGTGCCCTGATCAACGTCGCCGGGCGGCAGCGCATGCTGTCGCAGCAGATAATAGCCTACGGCCTCCAGGTGTCCTCGGCATCGACCCCGGAGGAACGCCACCGCTTCCGCGACCTGATGAGTGACAGCGTTGCCGAGATGAAGGCGGCGCAAACACATCTGGCCAACGAAAGCAACGCCCGGGGCATGTCTCCGGAACTGTGGCAGCTCTATTTCGGGCCGGTGGACGGACTGAGCGGGGGGGTGCGAAGTTTTATCGACTTCAGCCGTAACTTCATGGAATTGAATGATTTTTCCTCGGCGGACGATGAGCCGCTCCTGAGGGACTTGTCCGAGATGTCCCGGACGGTGCTGCTCCCCGGTCTGGAAAAGGTCGTCGCGCGCTATCAGGAGGAGAGCCGGGCCAATGTGGCGCGCCTGCGCAGCCACGTCACGCTCGGCCTGCTGTCGGTGCTGGCGGTGCTCGGGTTCGCCTGGTTCGGGGTGTTTCAGCCGATGGTCCGGCGGCTGCGCGAGGAACTGATCGCCCACGAGGCGGCGGAGGAACAGAACCGCCTGATCCTCGGCGCGGTGGGCGAGGGAATCATCGGCATCGATCCCACCGGCCACATCACCTTCGTCAACCACGCCGCCGAACGGATGGTGGGTTACAATGCAGCCGAGATGATCGGCAAGCACTGCCACGCGCTGCTGCACCATACCCACGCCGACGGCACGCCCTATCCGGACAAGGACTGCCCCTTGAACCAGACCCTGACGGATGGGGCCACATGCTCCATCGAGGGCGAGATGTTCTGGCGCAAGAACGGCTCGAAGTTCGCGGTGCATTACATTTCGACGCCGATCGATAACGGCCGTGGACGCCGCGGTGCCGTCATCAACTTCAGTGATGTCACCGAGCAGTTGCAAGCCCGGCGGGCACTCGAAGCCAGCGAGGAGATCAAGAGCAGCATCCTCGACGGCGCTCTCGACGCCATCGTGACCATCGACCGGGCTGGCCGCATCGTCGAGTTCAATCCCGCCGCCGAGCGGATCTTCGGCCGCGACGCACACGCCGTGATCGGCCAGGAGATGGCCCCGTTGATCATTCCCGAAACCCATCGGGAGGCGCACAACCGGGCCTTCGCGCGTGTCGTCGCCGGCGCGCCGTCCCGCATGCCGGGACAGCGCCTGGAATTGACGGCGCTTCATTCCAGCGGGCGGATCCTCCCGGCCGAGCTGACCATCACCCATTTGCCCGATCATGGGTTGTTCACCAGCTTCATCCGTGACCTCACCGAGCAGAAGCGCACCGAGGCGACGTTGCAACGCTCGCAACGGATGGAGGCGGTGGGCCAGTTGACCGGCGGCATCGCCCATGACTTCAACAACCTCCTGGGAATTATCACCGGCAACCTCGAACTGCTGCAACGGAGCATGGCCGGCGACGAGAAGGCGGGCAAGCGGCTGGCCACCGCCCTGACCAGCGCACGGCGCGGGGCCGATCTCACCCGGCGCCTGCTGTCATTCTCCCGCCACGATAAGGATGGCCTCGGCAAGGCTCACTGCAACATCGGCGAGATCATCGCCGGCATGCTGGAGATGATGCAGCGCTCGCTGAGCCGGAGAATCGAGATCACCACCCGTCTGGCACCCGACCTGTGGCTGACCGAGATCAATCACAGTGAACTGGAAGATGCCCTGCTCAATCTCGCCATCAATGCGCGCGACGCCATGCCCGATGGCGGAAAATTACATATCGAGACCAGGAATGTGGTCAGCCCCCCGAACGGACCGAGCGTCGATCCCAACCTGCCGGCGGGCGACTACGTGATGGTTTCGGTCAGCGACACCGGGACCGGAATTCCCAAGGAGATCCTGGACCACATCTTCGAGCCGTTCTTCACCACCAAGGAACGCGGCAAGGGCACCGGCCTGGGCCTCAGCATGGTCTATGGCTTCGCCAAGCGGTCGGGAGGCCATGTCCTCGCCGCCTCCGAGGCGGGCGCGGGCACCATCTTCAGCCTCTACCTGCCACGCGTCGCCGCGGCGGCCGCCCCCATCGCGAGTACCACCGGCCTCGTCGACGCATTGCCGCGCGGCAACGAGACAATCCTTGTAGTGGACGACGAGCCGTCCCTGGCCGAGGTCGCCTGCGCCTTCCTCACCGAGCTCGGCTATGGCGTCATCTGCTGCACCGACCCCGGAGAGGCCATGGCGCTGCTCGACCAGCGTGACGACATCGACCTGCTGTTCACCGACGTCGTCATGCCGCACGGGATCGACGGCTTCACGCTTGAGCGGCGGGTACGTGACCGTGGCTGCCGCTGCCGGATCCTCTTCACCTCGGGCTTCACCGGCCACGCCCACCATCAGCCGGACGCCACGCCCGGCTCTCACCGTCATCTCCTGGCCAAGCCCTACAGCAAGGCCGAACTGGCGCGGCTGGTTCGAGAGGTCCTGGACAGCCCAGAGGACACGGAGCAGAGATGACCGCCGCAGCCATTCCAACCCGGCCGCAAGTTCTCATCCTCGATGACGAGCACGGCATGTGCGAACTCGTAGCCGATGTGGGCGACGACATGGGGTTCGACACGCAGTGGTGCGATAATTTTCGCGATTTTTCGGCCCACTTTTCCACCGGTCTCCGCGGCATCTTCCTCGATCTCGCCATGCCCGGGATGGATGGCATCGAAATCATCCGGTTTCTGGGCGACAATCACTCGACGGCCCATCTGGTCCTGATGAGCGGGCACGATGTCCACGTGCTGGAAGCGGCGCGGCGACTGGCGGAAAGCCGCGGGCTCAAGGTCACGGGAGTGTTGCATAAGCCGTTCGACCTGGCGGCCCTGTCCGCCATCTACGATGTGCTTGCCGCGGTCGCCGATCCGACCCGCCCCGCGGACGGCGCGACGGCATCGCGATTCGCACCCACCGCCCAGCATCTTCGGGCGGCCCTGGCGGCGGGGCACGTGGTGCCCTACTTCCAGCCCAAGTTCAGCGTGGCGACCCGCGAGGTGGTCGGGGCGGAGGTGCTGGCCCGCTGGATCGATCCCGACCACGGCATGATCTCCCCCGACCGCTTCATCGCCCTGGCCGAAAGCGAAGGGATGATCGACGACCTCACCGACGGCATCGTCGATCGGGCCTTGGATCAATGCCGAGTCTGGCGCCGCGAGGGCAAGCACCCCCGCATCGCCCTCAACCTGTCGCCACTGTCGCTGAACCGGCTCGATCTGCCGGATCTGCTGCTTCGCAAGGTGATGCTGCGCGGCCTGTTCCCCGACACCATAACCATCGAGATCACCGAGACGGCGCTGGCCAAGGACTACTCGGCGTCGCTCGACATCCTCACGCGCATGCGCATGCGCCGGATCGGCCTGTCGATCGATGATTTCGGCACCGGCTATTCCTCGTTCAAGCAGTTGCAGAACGGCCCGTTCACCGAACTCAAGATCGATCAGAGCTTCATCGCCAAGGCGCTGGAGGAGGAGAGCTCGCGGGCCATCGTGGAAAGCTCGGTGCAACTGGGCCATCGTCTTGGGCTGAAAGTCGTCGCCGAGGGGGTCGAGACCGAGGACCAGTTGGACTTCATCAAGCGCCTGGGCTGCGAGGAGGCGCAAGGATACCTGCTCGGCCGTCCCTGTGCCGCCGAGGTCTTTCCATGGGCGGTTCAGGGGGGCAACCATGGAGACTAAGCGGCATATTCTGATCGTCGAGGACAGCATGACCCAGGCGTTCAGCCTGGAATACCTGCTGTCGGAAAACGGCTATCAGGCCTCGGTCGTCGGCGATGGGTTACAAGCGCTTCAGAGTGTGCGTCTGAACAAGCCCGATCTGGTGGTCAGCGACATCACCATGCCGGTCATGGGCGGCTTCGAGTTCTGTGCCAGGGTCAAGGCCGATCCGGCGCTTCAGGATATCCCGATCCTGTTGCTGACCGATCTCAGCAATCCCGACGACATCATCCACGGACTGGAAGCCCGCGCCGACGGCTACATCACCAAGCCATACGAACAGGGATTCCTGCTCAAGAAGATCGGAGCGCTGCTGACACGCCAGCCGCAACCGGCCGACGAGGAGTGCGAGAACCCCGTCACCATTGTCGTGGACGGACAAACCCACGTCATCACCGCCAGCCGCCGCCATGTCCTCGACATGTTCATTTCCACCTACGAGCACTCGCTGGCGCAAAAGAAGATTCTGGAGAAGAAGCAGGGCGAGCTGAACGAGATCAACTCCAAGCTGGCAGCCAGCCTCGACAACCTCAAGATGTCGGAAGAACGTTTCCGCAGCCTGGTGCAGACCGTCCCCGACATCGTTTACCGGCTGGATTCCGACGGCCGCTTCAGCTTCCTCAACAGCGCCATCGAACGCCTGGGCTATCACCGGGGCGAGCTTATCGGCACCCATTTCAGCGAAATCGTCACCTCAACCGAGATCCAGGCGGTCAGTTGGCAAACCGCAGTGGCCGACCGGAAGGGTGCCCCGGCGGAAACGCCCCCCAAGCTGTTCGACGAGCGGCGCTCGGGCCGGCGCATGACCGCCGGGCTGGAAGTCCGGCTGAAAACCAAGACCGGCACCACCAGCGAACTCGGCGAGGTCAGTCCGCTCAGCAGCAATCCGATGATGGTGGAAATCTCCAGTTCCGGCCTCTACGGCGAAGGCTCGGAACAACACCAGATCTATGTGGGAACCGTGGGCGTCATCCGCGACATCACCGCACGGAAAAAGGCTCAGGACGCGTTGCAGCACGAGCGCGAATTCCTGGAAAAGCTGATCAACACCGTGCCGCTCCCCATCTTTTTCGTCGATGGCGACGGAGCCATTCATCGGGCAAATTCGGCGCTGTTTCGCCTGCTGGGCCAGGAGGCGGAGGCGGTCATCGGGCGCAAATGGCGGGACTTCCTGCCGGCTGCTGTGGCGGAGCTTCTGACCGCCGACCGCCAGCCCGACGATATCTGTGAGATCACGCTACCGGTGGCCGACGACGAACGCCGGGTGGTGGTCAACAAGATCCGCTTTGGAATGCCCGGCGAGACAATGCATGGGCATATCGGCGTGCTGATCGACGTCACCGATCGAGTCCGTACCGAGGTTGAACTCCGGAATGCCAAGCGCTTATCCGACGAGGCCACCAAGGCCAAATCCGAGTTCCTCTCGACCATGAGCCATGAATTGCGGACGCCGCTGAACGCAATCCTCGGCTTCTCGGAAATGATCAACATGACGGTGTTGGGCGAGGACAGCCTGCCGCGCTATCGCGACTACAGCAACTGTATCTACGAGGCCGGATCTCACCTGCTGGCGATCATCAACGACATTCTCGACATGGCGGCGGTGGAGTCGGGCAAGCTGACGCTCTATGTCGACGAGATTGATATCGCCGACCTGGTGGGATCGGTCGAACGGCTGATCCAGGTCCGGGTCGACAAGCGCTCGCTTCATCTCGAAGTCGATCTGTCACAGGCTCCGGCCAAAATCAGAACCGACAGCAGGCGGGTGAAGCAGATCCTCATCAATCTGCTGGGCAACTCCGCCAAGTTCACCCACGAAGGCGGCCGGATCAAGCTGTCGGTGGTAGCCGCCGCCAATGGCGGGAATTCCTTCGTCGTCAGCGACAACGGCATCGGCATGGACGCCGAGGGCATCGCCAAGGCTCGAACACTGTTCGGACAAGTAGATAGCGATCTGGCGCGCAAATACGATGGCACGGGACTGGGCCTGCCGCTCAGCGAGGAGTTGGCGAGGGAACTGGGCGGCAGGTTGGACATCCACAGCGTGCTTGGAGCGGGAACGACCGTGACGGTGACCTTGCCGCCGGATCTCCCGGGGGGCCAAAATGGCAGAGAATAGTGGTCGGTTCCCCCATTCGAAGGTGCTCCTCGTCGAGGACAACCAGTTCAATCGCGATCTGGTGGTGGCTATGCTCGCCAGCCTGGAGATCGCCCGTATCGAATGCGCGGTGGATGGGCAGGACGGGCTTGAGCGGCTGGCCACCTTTGTTCCGGACCTGATCATCCTCGATATCATGATGCCGCGGATGGATGGCTTTGAGTTCCTCCGCCGAATCCAGCAAATGCCGGCCTTTGCCGACATACCCATCCTGGTGACCTCGGCCCTGGACGAACAGCGGCAGCGCCTTCAGGCCTTCGATCTCGGCGCCTCTGACTATCTGAGCAAGCCTCTCGAACGCCGGGAATTCGCGGCCCGCGTCTCGGTGCAGTTGCGAAATCAGGCCCTTGTGGCCCGACTGAAGACGCATCACGAGCAGGTGGCCCAAGACATGGAGGTCGCGGCTTCCATGCAGCGCGCCCTGCTGCCATCACCTCGTGACCTGGCGAAGGCCGGGACGAATGGCATTCACGTCGAGGCGATCTTTCAGCCTTACGAAGTGATCGGCGGCGATCTGTGGGGGATGCTGTCTCTCGATGGCGGGCGCCTGTGCATCTATGTTGTCGACTTCACCGGCCACGGCATTCCGGCGGCGATCAACACCTTTCGCCTTCACAAGATGGTGGAGGATTGTGCCGGGTCCGGCCGCGGGCCGGGCGATATCCTGACCGGGCTCAATCGGGAACTCCATTCGACCCTGCCGCGCGGCCAGTTCGCCGTGATGATCTGCGCCGTGCTCGATGGCGACCGGTTGACCGTCGCCAATGCCGGCGCCCCCCCTCCTTTGCTATGGACCGGTAACGAGGCGGCCTTCCTTCCCGTTCAGTCCCATCCTCTGGCGGTGGTCGCGGATGCGGCGTACTCGGATGTGACCGTCCCGTTTCCCGAGGGCAGCGCACTGCTCATCTACAGCGATGGCCTCAGCGAGGCCTGCGACGATGGCGGCGGCGCGTTCGGCGAAGAGGGCGTCAGGCGGCTGATGGGCGCCATGGCAGACTCCAAGCCACTCGCCGAGGCATTTTGCAAGATGTTCGGGGCCGCTTATACAATGACCGACGACATTACCACGGTGCTGGTCCGCCGCGAGCCACCCACTTCGTAACCATTGTTCACCAACGCGGCTTCTATACTCCCATGGAGTGGGCTATTCTGCCCCGGCCCGTATGGAGGGCAGGCGGCAAGAGATCGGCGAGCAGCCATGGACCAAAGCCCCGTCTCCGACCAAGACAACGAAGCACCAGCCGGTGGCCCCGCCAGAATAACCGCGATCTACGCGGCGGTGGCGGCGTTATGGATTCTGGCCTCCGACAGCCTCGTCGGGCTGATCATCGAAACCCCCAGGCAAGCGGCCATCGTCAGTGCGCTCAAGGGATGGGCCTTCGTCCTCCTGACCGCGGTCATCCTCTATGGGCTGATGAAGCGCATGATCCGGAAGCACGCGGCCATGCATTCGCGTATTGCCAAGGAGCAGGCGGCAAAGCTGGAGGCGCTGAAGTTCCTCGAAGTCATCAGTGAGAAATCCACCGACGCCATCTATATCAAGGATACCGCCGGCCGCTATTTGATGTTCAACCGCGAAGCCGGGAGGTTCGTAGGCAAGGACAGCAGCCAGGTCATCGGACTGGATGATCGCGCCCTATTCCTGCCCGGCGAGGCGGAGGCGCTGATGGCTGCCGACCGGCGGATCATGGAACAGGGGGAAATCCGCACCTTCGAGGAAGTCATGACCACGCCGCAGGCGGTACGGACATTCCTGACCACCAAAGGCCCCCTCTACAACGACAGCCACGGCCTCATTGGCCTCTTCGGCATCGCCCGCGACATTTCGGAGCGCAAGAACGCCGAAGAAACCCTGCGGCGCAGCGAGGAACTGCTGCGCGAGGTCCAGGCGGTGGCCAATCTCGGCCACTACGTCTTCCGGGTGCAGGACGACCGCTGGGAGAGTTCGGAAATCCTCGACCGCCTGTTCGGCATCGGCCCCGACTACCAGCGCGATGCCGCCCACTGGCTGGCGCTGGTGGCCCCGGATAACCGCCAGAAGACGGCGGAATACCTGGCGTCGATCATGGCCTCCGGCGACCGATTCGACCATGAATACGCTATCCGGCGGGTCAATGACGGCGAACTCCGCTGGATGGCCGGTCTGGGGCGGATCGAGCGCGACGAGGCGGGACAAGCGGTGCGGCTGGTGGGCACCATCCAGGACATCACCGATCGCATCGTGGCCAGGAACGCCATGCTGGAAAAGTCGGAATTGTTGATGCAGTCCAACACCGACCTCGAACAATTCGCCTATGTCGCCTCGCACGATCTGCAGACACCACTGCGCAACATCGTCAGCTACGCCCAACTGCTGGAACACCGCTACAAGGGCCGTATCGACAGCGATGCCGACGATTTCATCGGCTTCATCGTCGACAGCGGCCGGCAGATGACGCTGCTGATCGCCGATCTTCTCGAATATTCCCGCGTGACCAGCCAGGCAAGGCCGTTGAATCCGGCCGAGGCGGGCGAGGCCGTCACCCAAGCCATCCGCAATCTCAAGCGGGAACTGGACGACACCGGTGCGGAAGTGACCATCGGCCCCCTCCCCGCGGTGATGGCCGAGCACTCCCTTCTCGTCAGCCTGTTCCAGAACCTGCTGGGCAATGGACTGAAGTATCGCGCGCAGGGCCGGGCAGCCCGACTGTCGGTGACGGCGGAGCGCCACGGACCGGACAGATGGCGTTTCGCGGTGGCCGACAACGGCATCGGCATCGAATCGCAGTATTTCGACAAGATCTTTCAGATCTTCCAGCGCCTCTCCCCGTCCACCGTGACGGAGGGCACCGGCATCGGCCTGACGTTGTGCCGCCGCATCGTCCATCACTTCGGCGGAACCATCTGGGTGGAGTCGACTCCGGGCAGCGGCACGACGATCTTCTTCTCCCTCCGGGCGGCGCCCGAGCGACAGGCATAAGACCCGCGCACTGTCTGCCCCGGCTTTGAGCGCACACTGTCTTGCCATTGATTAAAGTCACGGACTTGACTCGGCCAAAGGTGGAGGGTAGGTCTTTGGTCATATAGGCGGTGTGGGGAACCATGAGGACTGAGGGGATACTGGGCGCGTCACGTCATGCGGGCAGGTTGCTCGCGTGGCTGCTGGCGTTTGCACTGACCCTCAGCCACATTCCCGCCACCACCAGTGGTTCTGCCGCTTCGGCCATGGGTGGGAGTGGGCTGTTCACAGCCACCGACATCTGCGCCGAGGCCCATGGCGAGGCCCAGGCGCCCGGTGCCGCCAAAACGTCGCACCAGTGCTGCCTGTGGATGTGCGGGCTCGGTCTGCTGGCTCCACCGCCGGCGGCGACATCGCTCCCGCGCCCCGTCGCCTCGCCAGGGACCGCGGTCGCCTCATTACCCGCCCCCGTCTTCCTTGAATCCTGCTCCCGCGCCCATCGACCGCGGGGCCCTCCCGAACCGTCTTTCCTCACCTGATCGCAGCCCGCCAGGGCCGCGGACGCCGACTCGCCGTTCAGCGGCGGGTCGAACTCGTCGTTTTGCATCCGAGGAAGAGACATGCACCCATCCATAGACCGGCGCCGCCAGGGCGTCATGCGGGCTCGCCTGCTCGCCACCAGCATTTTGGCCAGCGGCACCCTGATCCTGACCGCCGGCACCGCACCGGCCCAACCCGCCGCGACCGAACTGCCGCCCGTGCCCGTCGAGGTGGTCACCCCCGACACGGGCCTGACCGCTCCCTTGAGCGGCACCACCCTCAATGAAGCCGAGCTGTCGGCCAAGCGCTCCGGCGTCAGCGACACCGCCAAGCTGCTGAAGGACGTCCCCGGCGTCGCCCTGCAAAGCGGCGGCGGCGTCTCCAGCCTCCCGATCATTCACGGCATGGCCGACGACCGCGTCAATACGGTGGTCAATGGCATGCCGATCATCTCGGCCTGCCCCAACCACATGAATCCGGCACTGTCGTACATCGACCCCGACAAGGTGGGAAAAATCTCGGTCTATGCCGGCATCGCCCCGGTCAGTGCCGGCGGCGACAACATCGGCGGCACCATCGAGGTGGATTCTCCATCCCCCGAGTTCGCGGCGAGCAACGATCTTCTACGCATCGCCGGACAGTTCTCCACCTTCTACAAGAGCACCAGCCGGGGCATCAGCACGTCGGGCGAGATGTCGGTGGCCAACACCAATCTCAGCCTCGGCTATGCCGGTTCGTATTCCCATGCCAACGACTATCATCGCGGCGGCGACAACCGCCCGGTGCGGACCAGCAAGTACGAGACCACCGATCATGCGGTGACGCTGGCGGCGAAGGGCGCCAGCGACGTCGTCACGCTGCGGGGCGGGGTACAGTACATGCCCTATCAGGGCTTCCCCAACCAGCGCATGGACCTCACCGATAACCGGTCGAAATTCGTCAACGGGCGCTGGGACGGCACGTTCGATTGGGGCAAGCTGGATACGCGCGTCTACTATCAAGACGTGCAGCATCAGATGGAGCACCTCGACCAGATAAAATCGAAGACGTCCATGCCCATGAGCACCACCTCCGTCGGCTACGGCTATTCGGTCAAGGCCGAGATGCCGCAATCCCAGCGTGACACGTTCAGGCTCGGCAACGAGTTTCACCGCTATACCCTGGACGACTGGTGGCCGCCGTCCTTCATGAGCCCCACCGGCATGGGTCCCCATGACTTCCAGAACATCCATGACGGCGAACGGAACCGCCTGGGCACCTTCGCCGAGTGGGAGGCCAAGTGGGACGCCAAATGGTCGACCCTGTTCGGCATCCGCAACGACACGGTATGGATGGACACCGGCGACATCCAGGGTTACGGCGGCTCCGCCTATAACGCCGACACGGCCAGCTTCAATTCGATGGACCACGCGCGAACCGACGTGAATATCGACCTCACGGCGCTGCTGCGCTACGAGCACGACAAGGCCAGCACCTACGAGGGCGGCTACGCCCGCAAGACCCGCAGCCCCAGCCTCTACGAGCGCTATGCCTGGTCCACCGGCGGCATGGCGTCGAACATGAACAACTGGACCGGCGACGGCGACGGCTATGTCGGCAACATCAACCTCAGCCCCGAGGTAGCCCATACGGTCAGCGTCACCGGCGACTGGCACGACCCGGCGCGCAAGACCTGGAGCTTCAAGGTGACGCCCTACTACACCTACATCCAGGATTATATCGACGCCGACCGCTACGCCAATTCGGCCACCGGGGAAACCACCGACCGGGACTTCGTCAAGCTCAAGCTGAACAACCACGAAGCACAGATCTACGGCGCCGATGTGTCCGGCAACGTGGAAGCCTGGGATGCCGCCGGCCTGCTGGGCCGCGGCGTGTTCAAGGCGGTCGTCGGATGGGCCAATGGCCAGAATCTGGATACGGGCGACAATCTCTACAACATCATGCCGCTCAATTTCCGATTCGCCCTGGAACACCAGACCGGCGGCTGGAAGAACGCCGTTGAATTGGAAGGCGCCGACAGCAAGAACGGGGTTTCCAACGCCCGCAACGAAATTAAAACGCCCGCCTATGCTCTGATCAACCTGCGCACTTCGTACGAATGGCAGAACATCACCGCAACGGCCGGCATCGACAACCTGTTCAACCATCTCTACCACCAGCCCCTGGGGGGCGTCGAATACGGCGAGGATCTGAAGTGGGGCTCGAACGTCTCGGGTCCGGGCCGCTCCTACATGGGGGGCGTCACCGTCAAGTTCTGAGCTTGTCATCGGCCCACCCCAAGGATCTCGAGTCCGTGGGGTGGGACCGACCGCCATCGAAAGGGAACAGTCGTGCAGGTGGGCCGCCTTCAGCCGGTGGACGTGTGGCAAGAGGTCGAGCGCAAGCGCCGGCGGCGAGGTGCCTTGGGCACGGCGTTCTCGCTGGCTCTCCATGCCGGCGTGGTCACCTGGATGCTGTCGACCACCGCCCTCCCGTCGCTCGGCGATCCCTCCGCCGCACCATTCGAGATTGAGCTGGTGCGTCAGCCCGAGCCGAAGCCCCCAGCTCCACCGCCACCGCCCCCCGAACCCGAGGTGCCAGCTCCCGCCCTCCCCGAGCCGCCCCCCCGCCCCGTCGCCGCGAAACCGGTGCGCGAACTGCAGGGCCTTACACAGGTGCTCCGCCAGCAACGCCACGCGCTCCTCCGGCAGACGGTTCCCCGACTCCTGCAGCGCCGCCGCCAAGGTCATCGGCTCACCGCGCGGACCATCCGGTAACTCAATGGCCGTAAAGCACAGCCCGCGGTCGCTCTGCAACGACGTCGACCGGGCCAGACCCGCATGCT
>CAJANL010000085.1 GCA_903941105.1 uncultured Rhodospirillaceae bacterium | reverse complement strand
GCGTCACGTCGGCACCTCGATCACAACGCTCCGCAGCGGCTTGATCCGAGCGTTGGCCCGACGATTACATCGCTGCCCCTGCTGTCAGCGCCCAACATCGCATGTCGCCTACTTATGACACAGTAAGATTAATACCATTTCCAGAAAATTCTGACCCGTGGTCGGAATTTTCAGGCCCTCGCCGGGCGGGCGCATCCGCGCCCGACGAATGACGGCGTCAGTGATCGGTTACGATCAATGAGCTTTGGTATCACGCCTCGCCGGCGTTGAACCCATCCAGCAGCTGTGCGATACGGGCCGAGTCCGACTGGTCCATGATCACCCGAGCCCGCCGCGTCGCCGCCACCAGATCGAGGTTGCGGATGCGCTGCTTGACCACCGGGATGTTGTTGGCCGACATGGACAGGTCGCGGATTCCCAACCCCAGCAGCAGCGCGGTGAAGCGCGGGTCGCCGGCCACCTCGCCGCAGACGCAGACCGGGATGCGGGCCCGCATGGCCGCCTCGGCCGAGAACTGGATCAGGCGCAGCACCGCCGGGTGCAGCGGGTTGTAGAGGTGGGCCACCGCCTCGTCGGCGCGGTCGATGGCCAGGGTGTATTGGGTCAGGTCGTTGGTGCCGATGGAGAAGAAATCCACGTGCCACGCCAACGCGTCGGCGGCCAGCGCGGCGCCGGGGATCTCGATCATCGCCCCCAGCGCCGGCAGGGGGTCGCTCATGGCCACCCCCTTCTTCTTCAGCCGCCGGACCACATCGCCCAGCATCTCACGGGTGGCGCGCATCTCCTCGACGGTGGCCACCATGGGAATCAGGATGCGGATGGGGCCGAAGGCCGAGGCCCGGACGATGGCGGACAACTGGGCCTGCAGCAGCTCGGGCCGCGCCAGCCCCAGGCGGATGGCACGCAGGCCGAGGCTGGGGTTGGGTCCCAGCGAACAGCCCAGGGCCGGCGCCAGCTTGTCGCCGCCGGCATCGAAGGTGCGCACCGTCACCGTCCGCCCGTCCATGCGGGTGACCAGTTCCTTCAGCACCTCGAACTGCTCGTCCTCGCTGGGCAGATCCTCGCGGTTCATGAACAGGAACTCGCTGCGCAACAGGCCGACGCCCTCGGCACCACTGGCCAGGACGTGGTCGATCTCGGTGGGCAGCTCGATGTTGGCCTGCAGCAGGATGCGGGCACCGTCGGTGGTGACGGCAGGAACATCCTTCAGCCGCGCCAGCACCCGCCGTGACCGGAGGAAATCGGCGCGGTGGCGGCGATAGGTCTTCAGGGTGGCGGGCGCCGGATTGATGATGACGACACCCTTGGCGCCATCGACGATGGCCGGTTCGCCGCCGCGAATGCCCTTGGTCAACAGCCCCGCCACCCCCAGCACCGAGGGCAGGCCCAGCGAGCGGGCCATGATGGCGGTGTGGCTTTCGGCGCCACCCAACACGGTGGCCAGCCCCGCCACCTGAGCAGGGTTGAGCAGCGCGGTGTCGGCCGGGGTCAGTTCCTCGGTGATGATCACCGCCGCCTTGGGCAGGGCCGAGAACGGCCGGTAGGGCGTGTTGGTCAAGGCGCGCAGCAGGCGACGGCCGATATCCTTGATGTCGGCGACCCGGGCGGCGAGGTAGGCGTCTTCCATGGCCTCGAAGCCGCGCACGATCTCGTTGATTTCCTGCTGTACCGCGGCCTCGGCGTTGATGCGCTCGCTCTCGATGCGCTGTGCGACGCCACGCATCAGCCGCGAGCCGTGCAGCATCTGCTGGTAGGCATCGAGCAGGTAGCCCAGCTCCTCGCCGGCGGCGCCCCCCAAGTCCTGCGCCTTTTCCTGCAGCACGGCCACCTGGCGGGTGGCACGTTCGGCGGCGTCGGCGAAGCGCGCGCGCTCGGCCTCAAGGTTGGCGGCGGGAATGCGGCGCTCGGGCACGGATATGGAGCCGGCGTCATGCAGATACACCGTACCGATGGCGATGCCGCGCGAGACGCCCATGCCGTCGAGCACGATCTCGCCGGGGACGCTGCCGATGGCGGCAACGCGTAGGTTGGTGGTGGTGTCGCGACCCTTCATCACGCGCTTCGGTCCCGTTCTTCTCAGTCCTCGTCGAACTTCTTGTCGATCAGGTCGCACAGCGCGCCCAGCGCCAGCTCGGCCTGAGTGCCGCGGGCTTTCAGCTCGATGCAGCAGCCGGGGGCGGCGGCCAGCATCATCAGGCCCATGATCGAGAGGCCCGAGACCTCGGTGCCGCGGTGCCCGACCAGCACCTGGGCGTCGAAGGTCGCCGCCAGCTTGACGAACTTGGCCGCGGCGCGGGCGTGCAGGCCACGACGGTTGGCGATAGTGGCATTGCGGCGCAGCTCGTCGCCGTCTGCGGGCTGCTGGGCCTGGGAGGCGTCGGCCATTACTTTCGGTCCTGGGTGAGCAGCTTCGAGGCAACGTTGATGTATTTCCGGCCAGCCTCCTGGGCGCTGGCCACGGCGTCGGCCAGCGGCTCGGAGTGTCGAACGCTGGCCAGCTTGATCAACATGGGGAGGTTGACGCCGGCAATCACCTCGACCTTGGCCTTGTCCATGATGGAAATGGCCAGGTTGGAAGGCGTACCACCGAACATGTCGGTCAGCACCACCACGCCGGTTCCGTCGTCGCAGCGGGCCACGCTTGCCAGGATGTCGTTGCGCCGCTGCTCCATGTCGTCGTCGGGGCCGATGCAGACCGCGCCGACATTTGGTTGCGGCCCCACCACGTGCTCAAGCGCCGCCACGAGTTCGTCGGCGAGCCGGCCGTGGGTCACCAGTACCAATCCGATCATAGGCATCCCCTTGTCATGTTCCCCCCTGATCGAGCTCGCGATGGCGCAACTCGACCCGGCCGCCGCGGTCCCGGAGCCAGTGGGCCAGCCGCTCGGCGACCAGTACCGAACGATGGCGACCGCCAGTGCAGCCGACGGCGAGCGTCAGATAGCTCTTGCCCTCGGCGGCGAAGCGCGGCAGCAGCGGCGACAGCAGATCCGTCACCGATTGGATGAACCCGGCAAAGGCCGGGTCGGCCGACACATAGTCGGCGACGCCCTGATCGCGGCCGGTGAGGGCCTTCAATTCGGGCACATAGTGCGGATTGCGCAGGAAGCGCGCGTCGAGAACCAGGTCGGCCTCGCGCGGCAGCCCATTGCGATAGGCAAACGAGGTGACGAACAGCACCAGATCGCGCTCGGCCTCCAGGCCCAGCCGTCCGGCCAGCATGCGCTTGAAATCGCCGGTTGCCGTCTGGCTGGTATCGATGACCTCGGCGCGGGCACGCAAAGGCGACACCAATTCGCGCTCGTGGCGAATGCCATCCAGCAGCGGACGGTCGGCGGCAAGGGGGTGGCGGCGGCGGGTCTCGGTGAAGCGCCGGCACAGCACGTCGTCGTCGCAGTCGAGGAACAGCAGCCGCACGTCCAGGCCGCTCTCGGTCATCAGGCGGTCAATGGCGGCGGTCACCCGTTGGACGCCGAAGTCGCGGGTGCGGATGTCGATGCCGATGGCCAGTCGCCGCCCGGCGCCCTCGCCCGGCCGCACCAGGCTGGAGAGCAGCGACAACGGCAGGTTGTCGACGGCCTCCCAGCCGTGATCCTCAAGGGCCTTCAGGGTCAGTGTCTTGCCCGCTCCCGACATGCCGGTGACAATAATCACCCGTCCCGCGGAAGCGGGGGGCGTGCCTGCGGCAGCACAAGCCGCCGCAGCCGGGCCGGCATCGGGTGGGGTATCGTCCGTCATCACGGTTGCATTATATCCCGCGTTGCCGAAGTCATCGCAAGGCGAACCTTTGCCGTAGCCGAGATCTCGAAGGCGGCGAGGCGCAGCCGTGGCACCTCGATGCCAAGAAAAATGGCGGTCAGCGGCTCGGGCAGGCGTTCCACCTCGGCGGCCGGGACCAGATCGACCACCAGGGATATCGGTGCGCATTCGCGGTAAGCAAGGCGAACCAGCCCAATGCCACGCACCTCGATCAGTCCGGCGATGGGCGCGGGGCAGCGGGCCACCAGGCAACCGTCCAGGGCGGAAAGTTCCGTCTGGTCATCAGCCACCAGCCCGGCACCGCCCTCGATAAGGCGCAACGCCAGATCCGACTTGCCCGAACCGGACGGCCCACGAATGAGCACGCCCGCCCCGGCAATCTCCACCGTGGTGCCGTGGATCAGATTCATGCCCGGAGGGTGGGCTCGACGGTCGAAGGTGTCAAGGGAATGGCGGTGACATCTGTCCCTTGCCGGGCGGGCGCACCACGATGTGACCGATCACGCCCGGGCATCCTCAGCCCATCAGGCTGTCCGCCGCTGCCCGGGCCTGATCGGTGATGGTTTCGCCGGCCAGCATGCGGGCGATTTCCTCGCGGCGGCCGGGGATGTCGAGGGCGTCCACCGTCGTCGCCACCTTGCCGCCCGGCACCTCGCGCTTGGCGACGCGGAAATGGTTGCGGCCGCGGGCGGCGACCTGGGGGGAATGGGTCACCACCAGTACCTGCAGGCCCTCCGCCAGCCGTGCCAGCCGGTCGCCCACCGCGGCGGCTACCGCGCCGCCGATGCCCGAATCGACCTCGTCGAACACCAGGGAGGGAATGGGGGAAATGCGGGCCAGCACCACTTTGAGGGCCAGCATGAAGCGCGACAGTTCGCCGCCCGAGGCAATCTTGCCCAGCGGGCCGGGGGGGCTGCCGGGATTGGTGGCGACCTCGAACGACACCGCGTCAAGGCCATGCGGCCCCCAGGCGGCCTCGTCCTGCGGCGCCACGCGAGTAACGAAGGTGGCCTTCTCGAGCTTGAGGGGCGGCAATTCAACGGCCACCGCCTGATCCATGGTGCGGGCCGCCCCGGCCCTCGCCTTCGACAGGGCGCGGGCGGCCGCGACATAGGCGGCGCGGGCGGCCTGCTCCTCGCGGGCGAGGCGGGCGAGGCCGTCACCACCACCTTCCAGGGCGGCCAACTGGCGGGCGACGCGGTCGCGCAGTTGCGGCAGGGCGTCGACCTCGACGGCGTGACGGCGGGCGGCGGCGCGCAGGGCGAACAGGCGTTCCTCGACCTTCTCCAGATGGCGGGGATCCAGGTCGATCTCGGACGAGGCGCGTTCCAGCAGGCCGGTGGCTTCCGACGCCTCGACGGCGGCACGGTCGAGCGCCGCGATCACCGGGCCGAGGCGACCCTCGGCGCGCTCCGCCACCCGTTCCAGCAGGCGCTGGGCGGAACGCAGGCTGGCTTCCACCTCGCCGTTGCGGGTCAGCGCCGCCAGGGCGGCGTTCATCGCTTCGAGCAGTTTCTCGCCATGCATCATCACGGCGCGCGAGGCGGCCAGTTGCGCGTCCTCGCCGGATTTGGGGTCGAGGGCGGTGAGGTCCTCGGACAGCGCCCGCAGGCCTTCCTCCTCGGCGCGCGCCCGGGCGAAATCGGCCTCGGCCTCGGCGCGGCGGGTGCGGGTCTGGCGCCAGGATTCCCAGGCGGACTGGACGACGCGGCGCGGCTCACCCAGGCCGGCGAAGGCGTCGAGCACCGCCTGATGGGTGGCGGGGTCGAGCAGTCCGTGGCTGTCGAACTGGCCGTGCACCTCCACCAACTCGTCGCCCAGGCGGCGCAGCAGGCCGACACTGACCGGCTGGTCGTTGACATAGGCGCGGGAGCGGCCATCGGCGGTGAGCACCCGGCGCAGCACCAGCGGCAGGTCGCCGGTATCCATATCCTGCTCGGACAGCAGGCTGCGGGCGGGATGGCCGGGCGGCGGGTCGAATTCGGCGGTGACCGAGGCCTGGGCGGCGCCGTGGCGCACCAGGGAGAATTCAGCGCGGGCTCCGAGCGCCAGACCCAGCGAATCGAGCAGGATGGACTTGCCGGCGCCGGTCTCGCCGGTGAACACCGACAGCCCCGAGCCGAATGACAGATCCAGCCGTTCGATCAGCACCACATCGCGGATCGCCAGTTGGACCAGCATCGGCTCACCAGAACTTGAGCTTGTCCAACCAGCCCTCGTTCCTCTTCGCGGGGGGCGGGACGGCTACCGGTTCGGCGTCGGACGATTTCCAGAACTTCATGCTGTCCACCCACCCGTCGTCCTTCTTGGCGCGCGGCGTGCCGGAGACGACGGCATAGGTGTCCTCGTACCAGTCGCTGCCGGGGAAGTTGTGTCCCAGCACCGCGGCGGTACGTTTCGCTTCGCCGTCCAGTCCGAGGATCGTATAGATCTCGACCATGCGGTGCAGCGCCTCGGGGACGTGGGTGGTGGTCTGGAACTGCTCCACCACGGTCTTGAAGCGGTTGAGCGCCGCCAGGTGGTGCTTAATGTTGAGGTAGTAGCGGCCGACCGCCATCTCCTTGCCGGCCAAGTGGTCGCGGGCGAGGTCGATCTTCAGCTTGGCGTCGCGGGCAAACGAACTGGCGGGAAAGCGGTCGGAGACTTCCTGCAGCGACCGCAGCGCCATCTCGGTCGTCTTCTGGTCGCGCGCCACGTCGACGATCTGCTCGTAGTAGCACAGCCCCTTGAGGTAATAGGCGTAGGCGACATCCTTGTTGCCAGGATGCAACTGGATGAAGCGGTCCAGCGCGATGACGGCCTCGTCGTACTTGTTGCGCTCGTAGAGGACATAGGCACCCATCATCTGGGCCTTGGTCGCCCATACCGAATAGGGATGCTGTCGCTCGACCTCGTCGAAGGCCTTGGCTGCCCGGTAGTATTCATCCTTGTCGACGAGATCCATGGCCTCGTTGTAGAGATCTTCGACAGGGCGCTCGACATAATCATCCTTCCTGTCCGCACAGGCGGAGACGAGGACGACAAGCGCGGCGGCAAGGCTTCGCAGGCGGCGGGTAAAGATCATGGGAACTGGTGCACTCTCGGCATACCCCGGTGATGCCGGACTATAGCACGGCAGCCGGCGAGGGGAAGAGGGCCGAGGACGGGCCGGCCGGAAGAGTCGTTCAGGGGGCCGCCGGCATCACTTCGGCCGGGTCGAGTCCCAGGTCCTTGGCGATCATCCGCAACAGGGAATCTTCCTCGGAATAGATGGCACCGTCAGCGGTGGCGATCTTGCTCGCGCAGGCGAACACCATGGCTGCCATGTCGCCATGGTGCGCCACGTCCCGGATGGCCTGCCACACGGCGGTGGCCGACGTCCCGTCGTCCTCGCCCAGGGTCTCGACAAAGTGGTGGAACTGGCGGGCGGCACTGGCATGATCGACCTGGGGCATGCCGGCGAGGCCGCGCATCAGGTGCTCGATCACCACCCGTTCCTCGGACGACATCCAGCCGTCGGATTTGGCGATGATCGCCGCGGCGGCCATGCAGGCTTCGATCATTCGTGCGGAAGTGGTCATGCGGCGGCCTCCGTCGATGGTCAGGCAGCCTACCTCTTATGAGGAAGAGGGGGAAGTGGCCTCAGCCGTTGGCGGCCAGCGCCTGGGGCAGGTCGGTGAAAGGGGCGGCGGCGGAGCCGGGGGCCACGGTGGTGTAGGCCCAGGCGCTGGTGTCGGCGAACAGTTCGCGCAGGATGCGGTTGTTGAGCGCGTGGCCGGACCGGATGCCGTGGAAGTGCCCGAGGATCGGGGCGCCCGCCAGGTAGAGATCGCCCACCGCGTCCAGCACCTTGTGGCGGACGAACTCGTCGGTGTAGCGCAGGCCGTCGTCGTTCAGCACCTTGGTGCCGGTGCTGTCGATCACCACCGCGTTGTCGAGCGAGCCGCCGCGGGCCAGGCCGTGCGAGCGCAGCATGGCGATGTCCTGCTCGAAGCCGAAGGTGCGGGCCCGGCTGACTTCCGACTTGAAGCTGCCGCGCGACAGGTTGATGGAGAACTCCTGGCGCGAGATGGCGGTGCTGGCGAAGTCGATCTCGAATTTCACCGAGAATCCGGCGGAGGGGGTCAGCGACACTTCGCGGTCGCCGTCCTTGATGGCGATGCGCTTGAGCACGCGGATGGCGCGGCGGGGAGCGGACTGCTCGACCACACCGGCGCATTCGATGAGGAACAGGAAGGGCGCCGCCGAACCGTCCATCACCGGAACCTCGGGGGCATTGATCTCGATGATGCAGTTGTCGATGTGCATGCCGGCCAGCGCCGACATCAGGTGCTCGACGGTGCCGACCGCGACGCCGTCCTCGTTGATCAGGCAGCTGTTCATGCGGGTGTCGTTGACGGCGGCCCAGCTGGCCGGGACGATGGCGCCGCGGCCGGCGATGTCGACGCGGCGGAAGCGGATGCCGGTGTCGGGTTCGGCCGGGAGCAGCGCCATGGTGACCTTGGCGCCGGAATGCAGGCCGACGCCGGTGCATCCGATAGCCGTCTTCAGCGTACGTTGGCGAAGGACGTTGGAGTGGGAAGCGGCGGGGGAGGACTGGCGGAGGGTGGTCATGTCGATGGTCATGTAAATCTCACCAATCCTATGACTTGATCCGGGTGCTCTTTGGCGGTTTGCCTTGGCGTCGGACCCCGTTCTTCACGGTGTTTGGTGTACCAGTGGGACGTCCAGGCCTCAAATCAATCATTGTTGCGGTTTGTTACAACAGGTAAGGCCCGGATAAAAAAATGGGCCCAGCCGGTGGTATCCGACCAGGCCCGTGAGTGTTCAGCGCGGAAGTCGGCAGACCGTCGACGTCAGTTGGACTGACGGCGGAGGAAAGCCGGAATGTCGAGGTCTTCACCACCCCGCGGAGCCGTATCGCGCCGGGGTTGCGGCGCCGCCACGAGCTCTTCCCGTGCCGGTGCGCGGTGTTGCGGCTGCGGCTGCGGCACGGCGGGCTGCTGGCGGCTGCGCATCAGCCGGTCGAACAGGTTGCCGGCACCGCGGCGCGGTTCCGGCTGCGCTTGCGGCATGGGTGCCGGCGGGGCCGCGTTCGCTGCCGACTCGGCGATCTCGCTCACCGCCTTGCCCAGGGCCGCCATGTCGTGACGGGCGAAGGTCGGTTCGGCGCGCACCGGCGGTTCGGGTTGGCGGATGTCGAGTTCGGGCTCGACGGCCTGCCGCATCGCAGCCTGCGACATGGCAGGAGCCTGTTGGACCGGGGCGGGGATGGCGGTGCGGAACGCCACCTGCTCGGGCACTGTTGCCGGCTGGGGCGCGGCGGCCGTCACCACCTGGGGGCGGAACGGTGAGGTCTGCGCCACCGGCATGGGACGCGGGGCCGGTGCCGGGGTGTTGACCAGCGAGATGACCGCGGGCTTAGGGTGCTGAAGCGCCTCGGAGGCAATGCCGGTGGCCACCACCGAAACCCGCATCTTGCCGTTCAACTTCTCGTCGAAGGTCGAGCCGAAGATGATGTTGGCCTCGGGGTCGACCTCGTCGCGGATGCGGTTGGCCGCCTCGTCGACCTCGAACAGGGTCATGTCGAGGCCGCCGGTGATGTTGATGAGAACGCCCTTGGCGCCCTTCATGGACGTGTCGTCGAGCAGCGGGTTGGAGATGGCGGCCTCGGCGGCGTCGATGGCGCGCTTGTCGCCTTCCGCTTCGCCGGTGCCCATCATCGCCTTGCCCATCTCGCTCATCACGGTGCGGATGTCGGCGAAATCGAGGTTGATCAGGCCGGGCATGATCATCAGGTCGGTGACGCCGCGCACGCCCGAATACAGCACGTCGTCGGCCATCTTGAAGGCGTCGGCGAAGGTGGTGCGCTCGGTGGCGACGCGGAACAGGTTCTGGTTGGGAATGATGATCAGGGTATCGACGTACTGCTGCAGTTCCTCGATGCCGGCCTCGGCGGTGCGCATGCGGTGCGCGCCCTCGAAGTGGAAGGGCTTGGTGACCACGCCCACCGTCAGGATGCCCTTCTCGCGGGCGGCCCGGGCGCTGACGGGCGCCGCACCGGTGCCGGTGCCGCCGCCCATGCCGGCGGTGCTGAACACCAGGTTGGCGCCGCCGATCTGGCCGAGGATCTCTTCGATGC